>JBCAYL010000002.1:0-300000 GCA_038533575.1 Pseudomonadota bacterium
GCTCGATCAGCTCGTGGCCGAGGGGATCCTCAAGTTGCTGGCCAAGTTGCAGGATGAGCTCAAGCTCGATCTGGTCGAGCAACTCCTCGACGCGCTTGCGCCGTGCCGCACCCTTCAGACCGAGATAGAATTCCACCGGCCGCCCGATGATCTCTCCGATCGTCTTGCGCGGGTTGAGGGCCGTGTCGGCCATCTGGTAGATCATCTGCGCCTGGCGAAGCTGGTCCTTGCCGCGCTTGCGGTAATCGGCGGGCATGGGCGCGCCGTCGAACTCGATGACGCCGGATTTCGGCGGCAGAAGGCCGGTGATGCAGCGCGCGGTCGTGGATTTGCCGGAGCCCGATTCGCCCACCACGGCCACCGTGCGGCCCTCGTGGATGTCGAAGCTCACATCGTGGAGCACCGTGACCGTGCCATAGGCCGCCGTCACGTTCTGGACCGAGATGACCGGCGTCGCATCGGCCGCCGGCGCGGGCTTTTGCGGGCGCTGGAAGCTGCGGACGGCCCAGAGCGACTTCGTGTAGTCCTCCTTGGGCGCGCTGAGCATGGTGCGCGTATCAGCCTCCTCGACCTCGTCGCCCTTGAGCAGAACTTTGATCTTGTCGGCCATCTGCGCCACCACGGCCAGATCGTGGGTGATGTAGATTGCGGCCGTGTCGAACTGCTCCACGATGTCGCGAATGGAGGCCAGCACCTCGATCTGCGTGGTCACGTCGAGCGCCGTCGTGGGCTCGTCGAAGATGATGAGATCGGGCCGGCAGGACATGGCCATGGCCGTCATCGCGCGCTGCAGCTGCCCGCCCGAGACCTGGTGCGGATAGCGAAAGCCGATCTCGTCCGGGTTGGGAAGCCGGAGCTTGCGATAGAGCTCCATCCCGTCCTTCTCGCTCTCGGATTTCGACATCACGCGGTGCTGCGTGGGGCCCTCAGTATGCTGGTCGAGGATCCGGTGCGCCGGGTTGAACGACGCCGCCGCCGACTGCGCCACGTAGGCAATGCGCTTGCCGAGGAGGGCGCGCTTCTTCGCGGCGGAGGCGGTGACGAGATCGATCCCGTCGAATTCCACGGTGCCGCCGGAAATGCGGCAACCGTCTCGCGTGAAGCCCATGGAGGCGAGGCCCACTGTGGATTTCCCCGCGCCCGATTCGCCGATGAGGCCGAGCACCTCGCCCTTGTTGAGGTCGAGATCGACGCCGTTGACGATCTGCGTCCAGGTCTCGTCGGAGCGGCCCTCGATGGTGAGGCCGCGGACCTTCAGCAGCTGTTCGTTGGATTGCGCCACCGGCTACTCCTTCAGCCCCGAAGACTTGTAGAGCATCCAGTCCACCACGAAGTTCACCGCCACCGTCAGGAGCGCAATGGCGCCCGCGGCGAGGAGCGGCGCCGTGGCCACCTGCGGCGCGAAGGCCGCGAAGTTGATGAACTGTGCGAGATCGCGGACCATCGTGCCCCAGTCCGCCAGCGGCGGCTGGATGCCCACGCCAAGGAAGCTCAGCGAGGCGATGGTGAGAAAGACAAAGCAGAAGCGCAGCCCAAATTCGGCCAATAGCGGCGCCGTGGCATTAGGAAGGATCTCCTTGAAGATCAGGTAGCTCAGCCCCTCGCCCCGAAGCTTGGCCGCCTCGATATAGTCCATCACCACGATGTTGAGCCCCACCGCCCGCGCCAGACGGAAGACGCGCGTAGAATCGATCACCGCGATGATGATGACCATAAAATACGTCCGGTTGATGCCGAACTCGTTGGCCCAGACCGTGGCAATCGTCATCAGGAGCAGCGCGAAGATCAGCGCCGGGATCGCCATGAGGACATCCACCGCGCGGCTGATCACCTGGTCGAGCCAGCCTTGCAGCACTGCCGCGAGGAACCCGAGCGAGCCCCCGATGAAGAACGCCAGCAGCGTCGTCACGAAGGCGATGCCCACCGTGTTCTGCGCGCCGTAGATGAGACGAGAAAGGATATCGCGCCCGATCTGGTCGGTGCCGAGGGGGAATTCCGGATCGCCGCCCACGGCCGGGTTGCCCCCGGGCACGACATTGGCGCTGGCGAGCACCTCCTCCTGCCCGTAGGGAGCGATCACGCCCGCGAAGATCGACACGATGGCGTAGATCAGGATCATCAGGATCCCGAAGGCCGCCGTCACAGGCATGGTCCGAAAGAGCTTCTTGGTGCCTTCTGTGCCTACGTGCCGCCCGAGAAGCCGGAAAAGCCACGCCGCCACCGCGAAGATCACGAAGCCATGGACGGCGTTGCGAAAGAAGAAATAGCTGTCCACCGGCGTCCGCTCCGCCGTGAGCGCGAGGTAGTAGGTGTAAAGCAGGTAGAGGATGATCAGCGCGCCGATCACGTAGCCCCACGCCACGCTCAGACCCATGTCGCGCCAGCGTGGCGCGTTGCCCGTCACTTGCTGCGCCGCCAGCCGCCCGGCCCAGGCCAGCGGGATCGCGGCCAGCATGACCGCGATGATCAGAAGCCAGCCGCTCATTTCGGGTGCCTCAGTCGTGGATTGGAGATGATGCTCAGGATGTCGGCCATCAGGTTGAGCAGGATGTACGCCGCCGCGAAGATGAGGCAGCAGGCCTGCACCACAGGGATGTCCCGGTTCTTCACGCTATCGACGAAGAGCTGCCCGATGCCGGGATAGACAAAGACGACCTCGACGACCACGACGCCCGTGATCAGGTAGGCGAGGTTAAGCGCGATCACGTTGATGATAGGCGCCAGCGCATTGGGAAGCGCATGGCGCACGATCACCCGCATGGGCCGCATCCCCTTGAGCCGCGCCATCTCGATATAGGGCGAGGCGAGCAGGTTGATGATCGCGGCCCGCGTCATGCGCATCATGTGCGCGGTCACCACGAGCGTCAGCGTGAGAGCGGGCAGAAGCGTCGCGTTGAGCCGCTGCCCGAAGGTCATGTCCGTGTTCACCACCGAAAGCGAGGGCAGCATCGGGTTCATCACCGCGAGGACGAGGATGAGCACGTAGGCGAGGAAGAATTCTGGCGAGGAGATCGACGTCAGCGTGGAGATGTTGGCCACGCGGTCGAAGATCGAATTCCGGAAGAGCGCCGCGAGCACCCCGATCGTGAGTGAGAGCGGCACCGCGATGGCAGCCGTCACGCCCGCGAGGAACATGGTGTTCTGGAAGCGGGGGCCGAGCATCTCGGCCACGGTGCCCAGGCCGGTGCCCGCCGCGCCGCCTGCGAATTCGGCGAACTGCGCCTGGCTATAGGCCGTGCCGAAATCGAGCCGCACGGCATCCACGAGCCACGTCAGGTAGCGCTCGAGATAGGGTCTGTTCAGGCCCAGATCTTCGCGAAACGCCGTCACCGCCTCCGGCGTCGCGCCCTGGCCGAGAATGGCCTGAGCGAAATCCCCCGGAAGGGCATTCACCGACACGAAGATGACGATTGAAACGACAAACAGCGTCAGCACCCCGAGTGCCAATCGCTGCAGGATGATGGTTCCTACAGACCCCAAATCCCAGATTTTCCCTGCGAATTATTGTTGGCGCCAACGATAACGGCTGCGAGGCGTCTGTAAAGCACTCTGTGAGAGCCGGGCAGGCAGGCAGGCTCAGAGCTCCAGCGCCTCCGGAGACAGCGCGTAGCGATCCATCACCTGCACGAGCGCCGCCGAGATCCCGGGCTCCGAGAGCGCGTGCCCCGCGCGCGGGATCATCTGGAGCTTGCCCTTGGGCCAGGCCGCCGCGAGCGCATGGGCCGCGCTTGGCGGGCAGATCATATCATAGCGTCCCTGCACGATGTGGCCGGGGATGTGGACCAGCTTGTCCATCCGGTTGAGGATCTGCTGGTCCTCGCTCAGGAAGCCCAGGTTCTTGAAGTAATGATTTTCCAGCCGGGCAAAGGCGCGGGCATATTCCGCGGGGCTTTCACCCGTGGCGCCATCCGAGGCCATGGAGGCCAGCGCATTTTCCCAGGCCGACCAGGCCCGGGCAAAGCGGGTCTCGAGCATGACATCGCCCGAGAAGAGCCGCCGGTTGTAGGCCTCGATGAAATCGTCGCGCTCATCCTCCGGGATGAGCCGGGTGAACTTCTCCCAGACATCCGGCCAGAATTTCCCCGCGCCGCCGCCGTAGAACCAGTCGAGCTCCGCCTGCGTCATCAGGAAGACCCCGCGCAGCACGAGCGCCGCGGCGCGCACCGGGTGGGTTTGGGCGTAGATCAGCGAGAGCGTCGCGCCCCAGGAGCCGCCGAAGACGATCCAGCGATTGATGCCGAGTGTCTCCCGGATCAGCTCGATATCCTGCACGAGGTGCCACGTGGTATTGGCCTCCACGCTCGCATGGGGCCGCGAGCGCCCGCAGCCGCGCTGATCGAAGAGCACCACGCGATATTTGGATGGATCGAAATACCGCCGCATGGCGGGGCTGCACCCGCCGCCCGGCCCACCATGGAGGACGACAACGGGAATCCCGTCGGGCTTGCCGCATTGCTCGACATAGACACGGTGACCATCACCCACGTCCAGCACGCGCTGGTCGAAGGGGTCACGGGGCGGGTAGAGGTATTGCACCGCGCGCTTATGGCCTGCCTCTTTGTCCATCATCACCCTATATAGCGCGCAAAGGCCCGAAGGCCTGCACACCAAAGAGACGAACGGAGCACGGAATGCAAGCGAGCCCCAGCACGGTCGATGCCGGAGAAATCGCAAAATTCGAGGCGATTGCCGCCGATTGGTGGGACCTCGAGGGCATGTTCAAGCCGCTGCACATGCTCAATCCAACGCGGCTCGACTACATTACCGGCCAGATCGCGGCGGAATACGGCCGGGATCTGAGGGAAGCGCGCCCCTTCGACGGGCTGCGCATTCTCGATATCGGCTGCGGTGGCGGGCTTCTCTGCGAGCCGATGGCGCGACTGGGGGCCGAGGTCGTGGGCGCGGACGCCGCTGAAAAGAACATCGCCGTGGCCCGCATCCATGCCGAGCAGACCGGGCTCGAGATCGATTACCGCCCCACCACTGCCGAGAGCCTCGCCGCGGCGGGCGAGGCCTTCGATGTCGTCCTCAACATGGAAGTCATCGAGCACGTGGCTGATCCGCAGGCCTTCCTCGATGCCTGCGCCGCCCTCGTGCGGCCCGGCGGGCTCCACCTCTGCTCGACGCTCAACAGGACGCGAAAGAGCTACGCGCTCGCGATCATCGGGGCCGAGCACATCATGAAGTGGCTACCCAAGGGCACCCATGACTGGAGCAAGTTCGTCACGCCCGAAGAGCTTTTCGAGATGCTGGAGGACGCGGGGCTCGCACCCGTGGACCGCACCGGTATGGTCTTCGATCCCCTGCGCTGGAGCTGGTCGCTCTCGGCCACGGACCTCTCGGTGAACTACATCACGACGGCCCGGAAAGGCTGAAAAGCCGGATCGCCAAGCCCCTGAGCTAGGCGCGAGGCGCGACTGTCTCTTCCTCGGCTTCCGTGAGGCCGCGGCGCATCTCCCGCAGCACTGGCAGGAGCCTGCGCACTTCCTCGGTGCCAGCATGGCCCACCGCCTCGCTGATGATGGGCCCGATGGCCGACATGGCGCTGTCGCGCGCCGCACGGCCCGCGGGGCTGATCGCCACCATCTTGCGCCGTGCATCCTCCCAATCGGGGCGGATATGGACGAAACCCGCCCATTCGAGCCGCGCGAGCGTGTTCGTCATCGCGCCCCGCGTGACGTGGAATGTCTTGGCCAACTGCGCGGGCGTCCGCTCTCCTTGCGCGCGCGCCAGATGATTGAGAACGGAGAAGTGGCTGAGCTCCATCCCCTTGGGCAGCGCCTTCGTCACGCGGTTGCGCACCATCTGGTCGATCACGAGGATCTCGGAGAAGACGGCCACGGGAAGCGGATCGGTCTTGGTCGACATGCACGTAGGCTAAGGCCCGTGGAACGTCCTGTCATGGGTGAGCGCCGCGATTTTACGACGCGCGGCGGCAACCTGCCCCAGGTCCAGATCGACGAAAGCGAGGCCGGGCGCCTCACCCATGTCGAGGAGCACCTCGCCCCAGGGGGCTACCGCCAGGCCATGCCCGTGAGTGGCGCGGGGGCCGGATTTGCTCTCGCCATGCACGCCCGTCTGCGCAGGCGCGAGGACAAACGCGCCCGTTTCGATGGCTCGCGCGCGCAATAACACCTCCCAATGGGCACGGCCCGTGGGCCGCGAAAACGCGGACGGGACCGTGAGGATATCCGCCCCCGCCTGCGCCAGTGCGCGGTAAAGATGGGGAAAGCGCAAATCATAGCAGATACTCAGCCCGACCTTGCCCCACGGCGTCTCGGGCAGAACGGCTTCCATGCCCGGGCGATAGGCGGCGCTCTCGGTGTAGGTTTCTTCCGCGCTGAGCGCGACGTCGAACATGTGGATCTTGTCGTAGCGCGCCTGCACCACGCCGACGGCGTCGATGAGGAAGGAGCGGTTCGCGAGGCGGCCTTCAGGATCGCCGGATTTCAGCGCGAGCGAGCCGATGAGGACCCAGAGCCCGTGTTCCGCCGCCGCCTCCTGCACCGCCCTCAGGGTCGGGTCGTCGGCCTCTTCGTGCAGAAGCGCATCCTGTTCGGCCCTTGGCGCGCCGAGGCAATTCGACACTTCGGGCGTGAGCAGCATATCCGCGCCGCCCGCCTTGGCCTCCGCCACCGCCGCCACCATCGCCGCGGTGTTGGCGGCGACATCGGGCGTCGAGGTCATCTGCAGAAGCGCGGCGCGCATCAGCCCTTTAGCAGAGCGTCGAGCTTGCCCCGGGTCTCGAGGTCGTAGAGATCATCGCAGCCGCCCACATGGGTCTCGCCCACGAAGATCTGCGGCACCGTGCGCCCGCCATTGGCGCGCTGCATCATCTCCGCGCGCTTCTCAGGCTCACGGCCCACATCGATCTCGGTGAAGCTCACGCCCTTGGAGCTGAGCAGGCGCTTGGCGGAGTGGCAGAAGCCGCAAAGCTTCGTGGTGTAGATTTCGACGGGTTGCATGGGCAGAGTCCTTGTCCTCTTTGCCCCTGCATCTAGAGCGCCCGCGCGGCCCGCGCTAGTGTCAGGACGTCCACCCGCCGCGCGCCGGCTTCGTGCGCGGCCTCGGCAGCCGCGGTTAGCGTGGCGCCGGAGGTCATCACGTCATCAATCAGGAGCACGGCACGCCCCACCAGAGAGCGACCCTTCGAAGCCGGGCGGATCGCGTCGGCGAGGATCTCGTAGCGGCTCGCATAGCTCTGCTTGTGAAGCGCGCGCGTGCGCCGCACGCGGCGAAGCGCATCGAGCGAAGTGGGCCGCTCCACCTCTCGCCCCACGGCCCGCGCGAGAAGCGCGGCCTGATTGTAGCGGCGCTGGAGCAAGCGCGTCCAATGGAGCGGCACGGGGACAAGAACCGTATCCTCGAAGATCACATCGCACGCACGCCCCGCCATCCAGTGCCCCGCGGCGCGGAAGATGTCGGCCCGCTCCTGGCGCTTCAGCGTCATCACGAGTTGCCGCGCGCGCCCGTCATAGGCCAGCGCCGCGCGTCCCTTTTCCCAGGCGCGGGGCGCCTTCAGGCATTCATCGCAGAGCGCCACTTCGCCGGGCTCGCCGCCGGGAAGCGGTGCGGCGCAGCCGTCGCAGGTCACACCGTGAAGAAAAGGCGTGTCTCGCCAGCAGGCCCCGCAAAGCGCGAAATCGCGCTCCACGGCCGCGCCGCAGCCGATGCACTGCGACGGGTAGATGAGCTTGAGCGCGCGCTGGGCCAGAAGCATGCAGGACCCCCCGAGGGGCACCATGGCGGCGCCATGGTTAACGAAGCCTTACCGCCTCGGAGAATTCTCCCGTTGCGACAGGGCGATGCCGCCCTAGATTTTTATGCTATGCTGCGGCAATTACGGCAGCGCCATCCATTGACCCGCGGAGCGGTCCAGATACGTCCGCCTAGATCAAGCGACAGCGAAAGATGAAAATGTTCGACGCCAAAGCGCAAGACGACGTAGCCCGCTGCCCCGTCCACGCGCCCGCAGACCACCCGCTCGTGAAGCCCGCGAAGGTCGGCATCTTGCTGGCCAATCTCGGCACGCCGGACAATTACGATTACTGGTCCATGCGCCGCTACCTGGGCGAGTTTCTCAGCGACAAGCGCGTCATCGACTACAGCCCCTGGATCTGGCAGCCCCTCCTGCAGCTCGTGATCCTGACGAAGCGGCCTTTCTCCTCGGGCGAGGCCTATAAATCGATCTGGAACGAAGAGCAGGGCGAAAGCCCGCTCATGACGATCACCAAGGACCAAACCGCCAAGATCAAGGCGGAGATGGAAGCGGAGTATGGCGGCCAGGTGATGGTCGATTTCTGCATGCGCTACGGCAATCCCTCCACCAAGTCGAAGGTGCGCGAGATGGTGGAAGCGGGCTGTCAGAAGATCCTCTTCTTCCCGCTCTACCCGCATTACGCTGGCGCCACATCGGCCACCGCCTGCGATCAGTTCTTCCGCGTGCTCATGCAGGAGAAATGGCAGCCCATCGCGCGGGTGGTGGAGCCCTATTACGAGCACCCGATGTATATCGACGCGCTCGCGCAATCCATCGAACGCGCCCATGCCAAGATGGAGACGCGGCCCGATATCCTCGTCTGCTCCTATCATGGGGTGCCGAAGCGCTACCTCATGGAGGGCGATCCTTACCACTGCCAGTGCCAAAAGACGACGCGCCTCCTCAAGGAGCGGCTCGGTTGGGATGACACCGATATCGTGACCACGTTCCAGAGCCGCTTCGGCCCCGAGGAATGGCTTAAGCCTTACACGGTCGAGGAGGTCGCGCGGCTGGCGGAGCAAGGCAAGAAGAACATCGCCGTCTGCGCGCCGGCCTTCTCAGCGGACTGCATCGAGACGCTCGAGGAGATCAACGAGGAGATCGCGGAGAGCTTTGAGGAAGCGGGGGGTGAGCACTTCACCTACATCCCCTGCCTCAACGACGACGCCGCCCACATTTCCGCGCTGAGCGAGATCATCCGCACCAACTTGAAGGGCTGGGTCTAGCGCCAGCTATAGAGCGCCGGGCATGGGCCGTTGGGCCTGGCCGGCGAAAGCCACCGCACTTTATGGCCCAACGAAAAAGGGCGGCGCTTTCGGCGCCGCCCTTTTCGATTATTCAACGTCGCTTATGCGGACGCTGCTGCTGCGATGAGCGCAATCAGGATGAGGGGGATGATGAGCCCGTTGGAGGAGCCACCGGTCTCTTCCACGGTTTCGATCACCACCTCGGGCTCCATCATGGGCTCTTCCATGCCACCTGCCGAAGCAAAGGATGCGAAGCCGGAAAGGGCAGCAGCGAGAACGAGTTTCTTCATAATTTCCTCCAGTAAACGTGTGGGATCGCAAGGTTCTAGGCGAGCACACGTATCAGACTTACCTCGTAACTCTGGATAAACAGCAAAACCACTGGAATGCAAAGCCTTCCTGCGGCGGCTTATCGGCGGATCACCGCAATGTCGTCAAATAAGCAACACCTGCGCGCCATTGTCCACGAGAGCGAAAAGTTCAGCGATATGTTCATTGTAGAGGCCGATGCAGCCATTGGATGACCGCCGCCCGATCTTGCGCGTGTCGTGGGTCCCGTGGATGCGATAGTAGGTCCAGCTGAGATAGAGCGCGTGGGTGCCGAGCGGGTTGTCGGGGCCCGGCCCGACGAATTCCGGCCATTCCGGATTGCGCTGCCGCATGGCGGGCGTTGGCCGCCAGGATGGGCCTTCCACCTTGCGGATCACACTTGTGCGGCCCCGGCGTGTGAGATCCTCGCTCAGCGGAACCGAGGTCGGGTAAAGCTTGTAGATCGCCTGGTCCTCGGACCAGTAATGCAAGGCCCGGCTCTCGAGATCCACGAGAATGGCGCCGCCCCGCGTGCTGTCGAAATAGGGGCGCCAATCGAGCGTGCGGAAGCTCGAGATATTGCGCTTGTTGGCCCCGGCCACATCGCTCTCGAATTCCGTCGTATCCGCCGCATTCTGGCCCAGCGCGGGCGCGGCGAGAAGCGCGGTGCTCCCGGCGAGAAAACTCCGGCGGGCGAACCTGTCTTGTGTCATCACTGCCTCCGTGATCGATTTTGCGGAGTTTTATGGCCTCTATGACGCAGTCGCAAATCAAACAGGCGTTAACCCGCTCGCATGGGCCGGAGTTGATTTGAAGGGCGGCAACCCGCCGCTTAAGACAGTGGCGGAATCTTGCGGAGAACCACTTTCATGCTCGACCGCCGTCTCGTTCTTCTCGGTCTGCCCGCGCTTTTGGCCGCCTGTGGCGGTGGGGGCCCCGTCCCCGTGGACGCCAACGGCAATCCGCTCCGCCGCGTCTACCGCATCCGCGACGCGGAGATGGGCGATATCCAGTTTCGCATGCTCGACGGCGTCAACGCTCTGCGCTCGGCGCGCGGGGCGGGCGCGGTGCAGCTCAATGCGGAGCTCAACGCCGCCGCCGCCACCCATTCCCGCGACATGGCCGTGCAGAACAGGCCTTGGCATTTCGGGTCCGACGGCTCCTCGCCCGTAGATCGCCTTGCCCGCGTGGGCTATAACGGCACCCTCATCGGCGAGACAATCTCCGAGACCTTCGAGACCGAGCTCGAAACGCTTGCGGCATGGATGCAGGCCGCCAATACCCGCAATGTCATCCTCGACCCGCGCGCCCGCGATCTCGGCTTCTTCGGGTTTCAGGAGCAGAACGGCAAGATCTGGTGGACCCTCGTCCTCGCCACCCCCGCCGCATCGCTCGAGGTGGCGTAAACCGCCCGCCTCAGGGGTAGATGCTGATCGGCGTACCCACGTTCACCATCGCGTAGATGTCCTCCATCTCGCGATTGCTCACGGCGAGGCACCCCCAGGTCCAGTCCGGCTGCCCGCGGAACCGCCGCGGCGTGCCATGGATGAAGATGTCTCCCCCCGGACTTTCGCCCATGGCCTCCGCAAAGGCACGGTCCGCCTCGTTAGGATAGGAAATCCCGATCGAGAGGTGGAAGTCCGAATTCGGGTTCTTCCGGTCGATCATGTAGAGGCCTTCGGGTGTTTTCCCGTCGCCGCTGATCTCCTTGTGCCCCTCGGGCGCAAAGCCCAGCTCGAAATCGTAGCTGGCGAGGATCTGGTCATTGTGGAGCAGCACCAGCTTCCGCTGCTCCTTGAAGGCCATCACATGCGTCACCTCCGGGCCGTCATAGCTCCGGAACTTGGACGCACAGCCCGACAGCGCCAGCACGGCGCAAAGCATGAGTGAGGTAAAGACTGCCCGCATGGTTCTGCTGCTCGTTGTTTTGCGCCACCCTAGCGCAAAAGCGCCCCGGCAGGCGACACGAAGCCGTTATTTTTCGCTCAGTTTCCGTTCAATTTCGCCGAGCCGGGTCAGCACCTCGTCCCGGTAGCTGTCGGTGGCCTCGTTGGCCTCCGCGGCATGGGCGTCCTGCATGGAATTCACGATGAGACCGACGAGCAGGTTCACCACCGCGAATGTCGTTACCATGATGAAGGGCACGAAAAAGGCCCAGGCCATCGGATAGACCTCAAGCACCGGGCGCACGATCCCCATGGACCAGCTCTCCAGCGTCATGATCTGGAAGAGTGTGTAGAGCGAGCGCCCCAGCGTGCCGAACCAAGCGTCGAACTGCATCGCCTGCTCGGGCGTGCAGGCCGGGCAGCCGAGGCCAAAGAGCTTCGTGGCCATGACCGCGCCGATATAGAACATCATGCCCATGAGCAGAAAGACTGAGCCCATGCCCGGCAGCGCGCTCACGAAGCCCTCCACCACGCGGCGGAGCTGCGGCGCCACAGAGATGAGGCGCAAGACGCGCAGGATGCGCAGCGCGCGCAGCACGGAAAGGCCCCCGGTCGTCGGCACAAGCGCGATCCCGACGACGGCGAGATCGAAGAGGTTCCACCCCGAACGGAAGAACTTACCGCGATAGGCGAAGAGCTTGAGCGCGATCTCGGCGGTGAAAATGGCAAGGCAGGCGCGGTCCAGCGCGAGGATGAGATCGCCCGCCGCCGCCATGATCGGCTGCGACGTCTCCAGCCCGAGGATGATCGCGTTGAAGATGATGACGCCCATGATGACATTCGTCACCAGGGGCCGCTCGAGCCATGTCTGGAGTGTCGCTTGCATCGTCCTGCCCTGTCGTCTTGGCGCTCAGATGCGTGCGCCGCCGGGCCACGTCAACTGCGGGCCTACTCCGCGGCCTCGCTGTAGCCCAAAAATCCGCCGGATTGCCTATTCCAGTAGCGGGCATAAAGCCCGCCCTGCCCGAGAAGCTCGTGGTGAGTGCCTTCCTCCACGATTCTGCCAGCTTCCATGACCACGATGCGGTCCATGTTGGCGAGCGTGGATAGACGGTGCGCGATGGCGAGCACGGTCTTGCCCTCCATGACCCGCTCGAGCGCCTCCTGGATCTCGGCCTCGACCTCGCTGTCGAGCGCGCTCGTGGCCTCGTCGAGCACCAGGACCGGGGCATCCTTCAGGATCGCGCGGGCGAGCGCGATGCGCTGCCTCTGTCCGCCGGAGAGCTTCACGCCGCGCTCGCCCAGATGCGCGTCATAGCCCTTGCGACCTTTCCCGTCTTCCAGCGTCTGGATGAAGTCGTGGGCGCTGGCCTTCTCGGAGGCCGCGATGAGCTCGGCCTCGGTGGCGTCGGGACGGCCGTAGAGGATGTTGTCCCGCGCGGACCGGTTGAACATGGCGGTATCCTGCGTGACCATCGCGATGTGGCGACGCAGGCTCTCTTGGGTCACCTCGCTCACGTCTTGTCCGTCCACCCGCACGCGGCCTGTCTCGGCGTCATAAAGCCGGAGCAGCATCGCCACGAGGGTGGACTTCCCCGCACCGGACGCGCCCACGACGCCGACTTTCTCGCCCGGCTTAAGCGCGAGCGAGAGCCCACGGACACCGCCGGGGCCTCCGTCATACGTGTAGGTCAGATTTTCGAAGCCGATCGCTCCCGCACCGGGGCGGAAGACCGGCGCGCCCGGCGCATCGGTGACGCTGTGGGGCGGCGTCAGCGTTTTGATGCCGTCCTCGATCTCGCCGAGGTTGGCGTAGAGCCCCATGAGCGCGAAGCTCACCCAGCCGGTCATCTGGCTGAGCCGGATGGAGATGACACCCGCGGCCGCGATATCGCCTGCGCTGGCCGCGCCCGCGGTCCAGAGCCATATGGCGGAGCTGATGAGCACCACCGGCAGGATACCCGCCACCGACATGAGCGCGAGGCGGAACAAGGCACTGATCTTGCCAAACTCGATGGCCGAGACGCGGTAGGCCCCCATAGCGCCCAGCGCCGCTTCGTCCTCATGCTCGGAATTGGCAAAGAGCTTCACTGTCTTGATGTTGCCCACCGTGTCGACGATCTGCCCGCTGACGTTCGCGCGCTTGGCCGCGCGGTCCTTTGAGCGCGTGCGGATGCGCGGCATGAACCAGGCGATGAGCTTCAGGTAGCCCGCGAACCATACGATCACGATCAGCGCCACCGTCCAGTCGATGGTGAACAGGAGGAGGATCGAGCCCACGACAGAGGCCGCGGCAAAGGCCACGACGCTGATGAGTTCCACCAGCACATCCGTCACCGCGCGGCCCGTCTGCATCTGCTTCTGCGCGATGCGGCCTGCGAAATCGTCGTCGAAAAACTCGGTGGAATGGCCCAGCACCCAACGGTGCAGCCGCGACTGCACGAGCATGTTCACGTTGGGCTGGATCATGATGGAGTTGAGCGCCGCCGACGCGCCGAAGGCGATGGGGCGGATGACGAGGAAGAACCCGAGGAAGGCCACGAGGAGGAGCGTGTTGGCGTCGAACCACGTGGCGGGGTCCGCATCGGTCGAATCGACGATCGCGCCAAGGATGATCGCGCTCACCACCTCCGAGGTGCCCGCTGCCGCCGAGACGGCAAAGGCCAGCCAGAACATCGGCCACGCGCCCCTGAGGCACCAGCGCAGGAACGCCATCAGCGTCTGTGGCGGGGCGCCGTCGGCAGGCTCGAACGGCTTGATCCAGCCGCTCAGCGACCGGGCAAAGCTTTCGAAATAGGCTGTCATTCAGCAGCGACCTCGGTGTCGTCGGTGAGGATGAACCCGCCCGATTGGCGCGCCCAGAAGCCTGCATATAGCGCGCCTTGCGCCAAAAGCTCGGCATGGGTGCCGTCCTCGGCGATGCGGCCTTCGTCGAGGACGATGATCCTGTCCATCTGAGCGATGGTCGAAAGGCGGTGCGCGATGGCGATGACGGTCTTGCCGTCCATCATGCCGGTGAGCGTGTCCTGGATCGCGGCCTCCACCTCGCTGTCGAGCGCGCTTGTCGCCTCGTCGAGGACGAGGATCGGGGCGTTCTTCAGGATGACGCGCGCCAGCGCGATCCGCTGCCGCTGCCCGCCAGAGAGCTTCACGCCCCGCTCGCCCACATGGGCGTCATAGCCCTGCCGCCCGTTCGGATCCTCGAGATCATCGATGAATTTGTCCGCCGCGGCCCGTGCCGCCGCCCGGCGCATGTCCTCCTCCGAGGCCGTGGGATCGCCATAGAGGATATTGTCCCGCACCGAGCGATGGAGGAGCGAGCTGTCCTGCTGCACCATCCCGATCTGGCGGCGCAGGCTCGTCTGCGTGACCGCGCGGATATCCTGCCCATCGATCAAAATGCGCCCGCCCTCGGCGTCGTAGAATCGCAAAAGCAGCTTCACGAGGGTCGATTTTCCGGCGCCTGAGCGGCCCACGACGCCCACCTTCTGCCCCGCCGCGATCGTCAGGTCGATCTTGTCGAGGCCGCCCTTGTCGCGGCCGTAGTGGTGCGTCAGGCCCTCGAGCTCGATCTTGCCCTCGGTGAGATTGAGCTCCGTCGCATCCGGCGCATCGAGGAGCGCGATGGGCTGCGCGATCGTCTCCATCCCCTCGCGGATGATCCCGATATTCTGGAAGAACGAGGTCAGCGCCCACATGATCCAGCCGGTCATGGCATTGAGCCGGAGCACCAGCGTCGACGCCGCCGCGACGACGCCCACCGTGGCAGACCCGGACGTCCAGAGCATCAGCGCCCAGCCGATCACCGCCACGATGAGAAGACCGTTCAGAAAGGTCAGCATCGCGTCCATGATCGTGTAGATACGCATCTCTTTCTGGAAGGTGCGCCGGGCCTCCTCGATGACCTCGCGAGCATATTCCTCCTCGCTTGCGTGATGCGCGAAGAGCTTCACGGAATGTATGTTGGTGTAGCTGTCGACGACCCGGCCCGTGACCGCCGAGCGCGCATCAGAAGCCGCCTGCGAGGCCGGCGTCACCCGCTTGATCGTCCACTGCACGAGCCAGCCGTAGAGAAAGAGCCACGCCAGGAGCGGCAGCATGAGCCGCGGATCGGTGGTGGACATCAGGATCACGGCGCCCACGAAATAGGCCAGGCTGTAGGTGATCGCGTCAAACGCCTGAAAGGTCGCCTCCCCCACGGCCGGCGGCGTCTGCATGATCCGGTTGGCGATGCGGCCCGCGAAATCGTTCTCGAACCAGCCCACCGATTGCCGAAGCACGTGGCGATGGGCCCGCCAGCGCACGGTGGTGCCCACATTGGGCATGATCGCGTTGTTGAGGATGAGCACGTCGAGCGTCTGCACGAGGGGCCGGAAGACGAGGATGAAGACGGTCACGAGGGCAAGCTCGAGCCCGTGCACGCTCCAAAACGTCGCTGCCTCTGTGGTGACGAGGTCGTCCACGAGAAGACCGAGGTAGAAGATCAGCCAAAGCTCCACCGCCGCCACAACGACGGAGAGGATCACGGAATAGACGAAGAGGCCTTTGAACGCACGCAGATAGCCCCACAGAAACGGCACAAGCCGCGCGGGTGGGCGATCCTCGGGCGTGTAGGGCCCATAGGGATCGTTGAGATTTTCGAAGAACCGGAACACGGGGGGCGCCTCATCGAGTCGTGCCCACCATAGGCTCCCTTACGTCACAGGAAAACCAAGCCCGCCGAAATCGCCAGGAGCACGGCCATTCCCCGCATGAAGATGGTGAAAGCGAGAGGCGTCTTCAGGAGGTAGGTGAGGAGCGACCCTGCGAAGCTCCAGAACAGGCAAACGCCGAGATTGATGCCCGAGAACGCCGTACCGAGCAGCCAGGCGGAGAGGAGCGGGCTCGCCCCCTCGGTATAGGCGGTGGCAGCCACGGCGACGGCCCAGATCTTCGGATTGACCCATTGAAAGAGCACCGCCTCGAGGAAGGTAAAGGGGCGGTCCCGCGCCTCCTCCCGAGGCTTGGCCTGCGCCGTCCAGAGCTTCCAAGCCATGAAGAGGATCCAGGCCGAAGCCACGACTTGAAGCACTAGCTTGAGCTGCGGCATTGCCGCGAGCAGCGCCCCGATGCCAAATCCGGTGAGCCCCGCCGTGATCCCCACCCCCACCGCCACGCCAAGCACATGAGGCAGCGTGGGGCGAAAACCGAACCGCGCGCCCGAGGCGGTGAGAAGGATGACGTTCGGCCCGGGCGAAAAGAGCCCCGCGAAGACGAAGACGTAGAGCGGGGCGATCATAAGCGGGCCAAGAGCTCCGCCTTTGTGGCGGTGAAGTCGGAGGCGATCCAAGCCGTTTTCAGCTCTGTTAGAGCCTGTCCGATGGCCGGTCCTTCAAGATCTGCGGGCAGGTCTGCGGCCTTCACGGGGAACTCCGCCGCAGCGCCGGTCTCTGCGGCGCGGAGATCGCCGGGCTCGAGCGAGCGTTCCAGCGCCGCTGCCCGGAGCGCGAGCCCGCGCAGCGCCGTCTCCGACCCGAACGCGTGACCGAGCGCCCCGGCGGGCTCCGTGCCCTCCATCATGTCGCGGTAGGTCGCGAGGCAACGCGCCTCCGCCTTGCTCAGACGCAGCCCCGTCGCATCACCGCCCAGCGCCGCGAGCCGCGCCATGGCGTCGATCTCCGCGACAGGATCGAGATGGATCGAGGGGCCGAGGAGCTTTGCGCTGGCACCGAGCAGAACGCGCGAAAGGAGGCCCGCCTGTTCCAGCGCCCCGACCGCGGGCGCGGGATCGGGCGCGGAGAGGAGCTTCACCATCTCCGCCGTCACCCGCTCGGCGGAGAGCGTCGCGAGGCCGTCCCCATGGGCCGCGCAGGCTGCGAGGCCTTCCGCGTCGAGCTCCGTCCCATACCACGCAAAGAAGCGGAAAAAGCGCAGGATGCGGAGGTAATCCTCCCGTATCCGCGCCTCCGCGTCGCCGATGAAGCGGAAGCGGCGCTGGGCGAGATCGCCAAGCCCAGCCACCGGATCGCGCACGGCACCCGTGGCATCGGCATAGAGCGCGTTCATCGTGAAATCCCGACGCCTTGCATCCTCCTCCAGCGTCTCAGCGAAGGCCACGACGGCATGGCGGCCATCCGTCTCCACGTCGCGGCGGAAGGTGGTGATCTCGAAGGGCTGGCCGCAGTGGATGAGCGTCACCGTCCCGTGGTCGATCCCCGTGGGCACGGCACGCATCCCCGCGGCCTTCGCGAGCGCCATGACGCGCTCGGGCCGTGCATCTGTTGAGATATCGAGATCGGTGACCGGCGCGCCGAGGAGCGCGTTGCGCACGCAGCCGCCCACGAACCACGCTTCGTGCCCCGCATCGGTGAGAAGCGCGCAGACCTCCTGCGCCTCCACATCGCTTAGCCATGGGCCGTCCACCCGCGTCACGGCGCGAAGCGATCCGCGAAGCCGCGCAGCATCCGCGCGGTCGCGCCCCAGATGTAATAGGGCCCGTAGGGAACGGCGTAGTAGCGGCGGATGGCCCCCTGCCACATGCGGCCTTCAATGACGTAGGAAGCCGGGTCCGCCACGTGCGCGAGCGGCACGTGAAATACCTCCGCTACCTCGCCGTCGCTCGGGTAGAAGTCCTGCGGCGTCTTGAGGAGCCCGACCTGAGGCGCGATGGTGAAGCTAGTGACGGTCTCGTGCGCGGGCAGCATGCCGAGCGGCTCTATTCCACCCGGATTTGCCCCGATCTCCTCGGCGGCCTCGCGGGTCGCGCAGGCCCAGGCATCGGCATCGCTCTCCTCCAGCTTGCCGCCAGGAAAGGAGATTTGACCGGGATGATGCTTGAGCTCAGAGGAGCGCTTCGTCAGCACCAGCTCGAGCCCGTGGGACCCAGGCACGAGCAGCATGAGCACCGCCGCCGCGCGCAATTTGCGCCCCGGTGGGAGGCTCACTTCGTTGAGATCAAAATCGGACGAGACCCCCGCGGGCGCACGAAGCGCCGCGCGGACCTCGTCAAGCGTCGGGTTAATCACCATGTCCCGCGGCCCGCGGGGCTTCTCCGGCCTCACCGGCCTCGAACCCGAGCGTGGCCGGGTCAAAGCTGTAATGGGCGCCGCAGAACTGGCAATCGGCGGTGACGGTCCCGTCCTCCCGCGTCATGTGCGCGATGTCCTTTTGTGAGTAGATCGAGAGGCTCTGGCGCACGCGCTCCTCGGAACACGTGCAGCCGAACTCCACCGCCTGCGCGTCAAAGACCCGGGGCGCCTCCTCGTGAAAAAGCCGCGTCAGAAGCTCCGACGGCTGCACCGACGGGCCCACGAGCTCCAGCTCCTCCACCGTGTCGAGGAGGATGTTGGCGCGGTTCCAGTTTTCCGCCTCGTCGCCGTCAAGGATGTCTTCGGCCTCAAGGAGCCCCGCCTCACCGGACCCGCCCCCCTGCACGAAGGGCGAGGCCTTGGGCATGTGCTGCAGCATCACGCCACCCGCACGCCACGCCTCATCAGAGCCCGGCGCCAACGAGCGGCCGTAGGCCAAGGCGAAGCGCGTGGGAATCTGCTCGGACTGAGCGAAATAGGTCTGCGCGCAGCTCGTCAGCGAGCCCCCGGCGATGGGCGTGATCCCCTGGTAGGGTTGCATGCCTTTGCCCTGGTCGATCAGGATCGCGAAATACCCCTTCCCGATCTGGCTGAAAGGATCGGCGGTGAGATCGAGACGCTCCTCGTCAAAGCTCGCCCAGGCGCGAATGCGCGCGGGCTGCCCTTCCTTGGCAGGCGCATAGTAATCGGTGGCGATGAGGCGCGCGGGCCCGTCGCCGCGCACCTGCAGCGAAAGCTTCCAGCGGAGCTTCATTGTCTGCCCGATCATGGCCGTGAGCAGCGCCATCTCGGCCACCAGCGCCTCGATGGGCGCGGGATAGTCGTGCTGCGCCAGGACATCATCAAGAAGCCCGTCGAGCCGCGCCACGCGGCCCCGGATGTCGGAGCGGTCCAGTTGGAACGGGAGGACAGTGTCATCCCAGGCGATTTGTGCAGCCAGTGTCATGATTGGCCTCCTGCCTTGCGGCCTTGGAGTTCGGATATCGCGCCGATATAGGCACCACAACCCGTGAGCCAAGGGAATAGCCGCCATGCGCCGCTTTGGACGCCCGCCCGAAAAAGACCGCCGCTACACGCTGCGCCCCGGCGCCTACGCGATCCTCGCACGCGGCGACGAGATGCTGGTGACGCATCAGATGGCGCCTTGGCCCGAATTCCAGCTTCCCGGCGGCGGCATCGATGCGGGCGAGCATGCCGTCCCTGCGCTCATGCGCGAATGCCTCGAGGAGACGGGCTGGACGATCACCCGGCCCCGCCGCCTCGGCGCGTTCCGCCGTTTCACCTACATGCCCGAATACGATCTCTGGGCCGAGAAGCTCTGCGCGATCTATCTTGCGCGGCCGGCTCGCGCCATGGGCCCGCCGCGCGAAGTCGGGCACAGCGCCGTCTGGATGCCTGCCGAGGTGGCCGCCGAGGAGCTCGCCGTGCCTGGCGACAGGCATTTCGTGGCTCAGGTCTTCGGGCTCCCACGGCGCTCGAGGAGAAGCGCGCTCACATCGTCCTGGTAAAAGCCACCATCGCCCAGCGCCTGCCCCAGTTCCCAAAGCATCGCCTCGAGAAAGGCCGACCCGCGCATGGCATGAAATTTCTCCACCATCGCGATGAGACGGTCATCGCCGAAAAGGCTGCCATCGGAGAGCACCGCGTCGGCGAACCCGTCTGAGTGGACGAACAAGCGCTCCCCCGGCGCGAGCGTGAGCGCCGTGTTCTCGTAGTAGGCGCCGGGGATGAGCCCCACCGGAAGCCCGCCCTCGCCCACCAGCCGGACCCGCCCCCGCGTGTCTTGCACCGCCGGGTGCGGATGACCCGCCTGCGCAAAGACGATCTCGCCGGTGGCGGGGCACACGTGGCCGAGAAGCAGCGTGAAGTAATGGTCGGTGGCGAGGTCTTCCGTGACGCGCTCGTTGAGCTCGGTGATCGTGTCTTCGGGCGAGCGCGGTGCCCATCCGCCCGCACCATCCTCCCTTAGCGCGAGGTTCTGGCGCGGGCTGTTCGCCGGAAAGTAACCCGCGAGGCGTGCCGTGAGCAGCGCTGAGGAAATACCGTGCCCCGAAACGTCGAGCGCAAAGAAGCCGTAAGCGTCAGCGTTGATGGGGAAATGCCCCACGAGATCACCGCCCACATGGGCCGCCGATCGCAAGATCGTGCTGAGCTCCATGTCGCCGAAATCGACCCTACGTCGGCCTAAAAGCGCTTGTTGCAGCTGCCGTGCGGCGATGAGGTCGCCCTCGATCCCGTCGAGCCGCGCCTGAAGGCTCCCGATCTGGTCAAGCACGTCTGCCTCCCGCCGCAGGGCCGCCGCGCGGCCCATCCTGCGCCGCTGAAGCAGCGCGAGGATCCCCTCCAGCGCGGCGTCGGTGGCAGAGTGAGGGAGCACCGCGTCGGCCCCGGCCTTGATCGCCGCGGGCCCATCCTTTTCCGCGTCTATCAGCGCCACGAGGAAGGGTCGCGACAGGGGCGGCAGCGCCTGCCGCGTCTCGTCAGCGAGCCAGGCCAGCATCGTAACGCCGGGGTCGGGTCCGGGCGCCCATTCCACGAGGCAGGCATCCCAGGGCGGGCCCTCGCGGATGACCTGCCGCGCCACCGCCGGGCTTGTCCGTGTGACATCGACCCCGCGGGCGCGCACGCTTGCCTCCAGCTCTGCCGCGCCCGCCCCGAGCATCAATGCGCGCAAAGGCGCGGGCACCGCCCCGGCGGCGCTTTCCCTTCCGTCGGCACGCGTCACTCGTCTCACCCGGATATCCTCGCGGGCGTTCCCTAGACCGGCAGCCGTTAAGGGCGCGTGAAATCAGATGACGAAGTTGGCCAGCGTCTCATTGTCGGTGATGTCGTCATAGACGAAGCCGCCCTCTTCCATGTCGCGGAACAGGCGGTCGAAATTGGCCGGGTCCTTCGTCTCGATGCCGATGAGGACCGAGCCGAAATTCCGCGCCGATTTCTTCAGGTATTCGAAGCGCGCGATGTCGTCGTCTGGTCCGAGCATGCCGAGGAAGTCCTTCAGCGCGCCAGGGCGCTGGGGCATCCGCAAGATCATGTATTTCTTGAGGCCCTGGTACTTCTGCGCGCGCTCCTTGACCTCCGGCAGGCGCTCGAAGTCGAAATTCCCGCCCGAGGTGATGCAGACCACCGTCTTTCCGCTGATATCCTCGGCGAGCTCGGGAAGCACGTCGATCGCAAGCGCGCCGGCAGGCTCGAGCACGATCCCCTCGATGTTGAGCATTTCCATGATCGTCCCGCAGATGCGATTCTCCGGCGCGAGCAGCACGTCACGCGGCGCAGTCTCCGACAGTGCCTCGAAAGTGCGGGCGCCGATCCGGGCCACTGCCGCGCCATCGACGAAGGTATCGACGGCATTGAGCGTCACCGGCTCACCGGCCTTCACCGCCGCCGTGAGGCTCGCCCCACCCTGGGGCTCCACGAAGACGAGCCGCGTGGCCGCACCCGTGGCATCCATGTATTTCTGCGCCCCCGACGACAGCCCCCCGCCGCCCACCGGCAGCACCATGATGTCGGGCGCCTGGCCCAGCTGATCGAGGATCTCCATCGTCACCGTCGCCTGCCCCTCGATCACGTCCGGGTCGTCGAAGGGTGACAGGAAGTGCCCGCCTTCCTCCGCGCAATAGGCCTGCGCCGCGCGAAGACAGTCATCGAAGTAGTCGCCGACGAGCTTAACCTCCACGAAGGCACCGCCGAACATGCGTGTCTTGTCGATCTTCTGCTGTGGCGTAGTGACGGGCATGAAGATCACGCCCTTCTTTTCCAGCGATTGGCAATTGTAGGCCACGCCCTGCGCGTGATTGCCCGCCGATGCACAGACGAAGAGCCCCTGCTCCGGGTTTGCCGCCAGCGCCTTCGTCATCGCGTTGAACGCGCCGCGGAGCTTGTAGCTCCGAACCGGGCTCAGATCCTCGCGCTTAAGATAAATGTCGGCGCCGAACTTCGTGCTCAGATGCTCGTTCTTCTGCAGCGGCGTCGGCTCGAACAGAGCGCGCATCTCGCCAGCCGCCCGGCGCACGGTATCGGGAAAATCGGTCATGGAGCGCTCAGTGCCCGAGCGCTCCACCGCCTGCAAGGGATCAGGTAAGCTCACGGCCTTCGACGGCGACGCCGTAAACAGTGGTCAGGGCGCTGAAGCCAAGGATGGTCACGAACCAGCTCCCCGCGATGGAGATGAGAAACCCGAGGATCGGAATGAGGCCGAGGAACGCCACGACGATCTGGATGCCGATGACGACGGCCACGTAGCAGAGCCCGAACCAGAAGATCGTCCCGGAATGCGACTGCGTCTCGCGCCACGCCTCGCCGATGCCCATCTCCTTGGCCACCGCCGCTGCAGGCAGGACCGAGGACAGGCGGAAGGAAATCCAGAGAAACACCGGCACCAGCACCAGCAATGCCGCGGCGCCCAGGATGACGCCCGCGCCCTCGCCCGCACCGGAGGCCACCATGCCCACGATAAAGATCGGTAGTAGCGCGATCAGGAAGTAGACGAAGGAAAGCAGGATAAGCTTGCCCACGTAGCTGCGGATCTCTTCCCCGCGAAAGGGCGGCATCCAGCTCTGCGGGTATTCCTCCAAGAGCACGAAGCGATGCCAGGAAATCGCCACCCACGACATGAAGACAATGGCGATGCCAAAGACGACAAGACCGAGCAGGACCGCACCGAAACCAACCCCCGCTCCGGGAGAAGCAGCCTGCGCGGAGGGGTCGAACATCCCAGCCCCGCCGATCGCCAAAAAGCCGCCGCCGCCCACCACGATGATCGCGAGATACATCAAGAGAAGCGGGACGACGCTCACACGCGCGGCGTTGCCCAGGTTGGCCCAAAGCATGCGCAAGGCATGGGACATCATCGAAACAGCCATCGCAGGCCTCCGTCATTCAAATCGTTCGGGATGCGAACCCGCGCGCAGCCTAGCCCGCTTGTGACCCTCGCGAAAACGGGCTAACGCGCCGCAGCAATCAATTCCCAGGGGTGTTTCATGTCTGCACCAAAGCTCACGCCGAAGAAGGTCGTTCTCGCCTATTCCGGGGGGCTCGACACGTCGATCATCCTGAAATGGCTGCAGACGGAATATGGCTGCGAGGTCGTCACCTTCACCGCCGATCTCGGCCAGGGGGAGGAGCTCGAGCCCGCCCGCGCCAAGGCGGAGATGATGGGCGCGAGCGCTGTCTACATCGAGGACCTGCGCGAGGAATTCGTGCGCGATTTCGTCTTCCCGATGTTCCGCGCCAATGCGCTCTACGAAGGGCTCTACCTGCTCGGCACCTCCATCGCGCGCCCGCTGATCTCCAAGCGGCTCGTCGAGATCGCCGCCGCCGAGGGCGCCGATGCGGTGGCCCACGGTGCGACCGGAAAGGGCAATGACCAGGTCCGCTTTGAGCTCGCCGCTTATGCTTTGAACCCTGACATCAAGGTCATCGCGCCCTGGCGGGAATGGGACCTGACCTCCCGGACGAAGCTCATCGACTTCGCCGAAAAGAACCAGATCCCCATCGCCAAGGACAAGCGGGGCGAGGCGCCATTTTCGGTGGATGCGAACCTCCTGCACACCTCCTCCGAGGGCAAGGTGCTCGAAAACCCCGCCGACGAGGCGCCGGACTACGTGCTCCAGCGGATCACCCGGCCCGAAGACGCGCCCGACGCGCCCGAGACGGTGGAGATCACCTTCGAACGGGGCGATGCCGTGGCGGTCAATGGCGAGGCCATGTCGCCTGCATCGACCCTAACACGCCTGAATGCGCTCGGTGCCAAGCACGGCATCGGCATCCTCGACCTCGTCGAGAACCGCTTCGTCGGCATGAAGAGCCGCGGCATCTACGAGACGCCCGGCGGCACGATCCTGCTCGAGGCCCATCGCGGGATAGAGCAGATCACGCTCGACTCCGGCGCGGGTCACCTGAAGGACTCGATCATGCCGCGCTACGCGGAGCTCATCTATAACGGCTTCTGGTTCAGCCCGGAGCGGGAGATGCTGCAGGCCCTCATCGACAAGAGCCAGGAGCATGTTTCGGGCACTGTCCGGCTCAAGCTCTACAAGGGCCAGGCCTCCGTCGTCGCCCGCTGGTCCGATCATTCGCTCTATTCAGAGGCGCACGTGACCTTCGAGGAGGATGCCGGCGCCTATAACCAGGAAGACGCCAAGGGCTTCATCCAGCTCAACGCGCTGCGCCTCAAGCTCCTCGCCGCCCGGGATCGTCGGCTGAAAAAGTAGGCTCCGGCCTCTCTTCCGCAAACGAGCGTTTTGCCCTGTTTTGTACAAGGCGAAACGCGCGCTTTCACGTTTTGTACGTTTTTCAGGGCCGGAGCGCGCGGGCCTTCATGGCGTCGTAAAGCGCTGTCGCCTCCCCCACCACCGTGGCATAGGCGTCGGGCACGTCGGGCACCGGACCCTCCGCCGCGTCGAAGCCGGTGGAGCGGTGGACAGCGTCATACCAATGGGGCGCCCAGGCGCCGTCAAAGGTCTTCGGACCGGCGGGCCAGCTGAGCATGGCGTTGTGGAAGGGGAGTGACAGCGCATCGCAAAGCGCGCCCAGCGCTGCGCGGGGATGGGCGCGGATGTCGGCGCTGTCGATGATGACCGGAGCGGGCAACAAGGCCACGACGCGCGCCAGCGTCGTGAAGCCCAGGTCGTCCGCCGTGGGCGCTTCGCGCTTCCGCAGGTAGCTTGCCAAGACGCGCGCGGGGTGGCGGAGCAGCACGACATGCCGCGCCTCCTCCAGCCAGTCCATCGGGAAGCCCGGCAGCATGTGATGCGGCATGTGCTTTTCGTATTGATGCGGGGTGTCGAAGTCCCGTAGCCCCGCCATCACGCGGGACGGGTCGCATTCCATAGACGCCATCGTCTCTGCCGCCATGGGGTGGTCGATGCCGCTATGTTTCAGGAACGCGCCGTAGAACGGTTCATCCACAGCGTTCATGTCCGCGCGGTTGCCGAACGAATACATCATCGCCGTCGACAGGTTGCGCGGGCCCGACCAGACCGCGACCCTCATGCGGCGACGAGCGCCTTGTAGAGATCGCGGAGCCGCTGCGTCACCGGCCCCATCTCACCGCTCCCGATCTTGCGGCCATCGATTTCGGACACTGGGGTCTGCGCGCCAAACGTGCCGGTGAGGAATGCCTCATCGGCGGAATAGGTATCGACGAGGGAGAAGTTGCGCTCGAAACACGGAATGCCGTTCGCGTGGCAAAGGTCGATGACCTTCTGCCGGGTGATCCCGTTCATGCAGTAATCCCCGGTTGAGGTCCAAACCTCCCCGGATTTGACGATGAAGAAGTTGCAGGCATTCGTGGTGTTCACGAAGCCATGGACATCGAGCATGAGCGCCTCGTCGGCCCCCGCCTTCTCCGCGGCGATGCAGGCGAGGATGCAGTTGAGCTTCGAGTGCGAGTTGAGCTTGGGATCCTGCGTCATGGGCAGCCCGCGCATATGCGGCACGGTGGCAAGCCGGATAGGGCGCGGGATCTTGGGGCGCGAATGCTCCATGATGATGACCATGGTGGGGCCCGAGACGCTGAGCGCCGGATGCTGGAAGGGCCGCATCTTCACGCCCCGCGTCACCATGAGCCGTGCATGGGCATCGCTGTGCATGTCGTTGGCGTCCCGCGTGGCCTCCAGCGCCTTTAACATTCCCGCCCGGTCGAGCGGCAGCGCGAGATCGATCGCCTTCGCCGCTTCTTCGAGCCGCGCCAGATGCTCGTCCACGAAGGCCCAGCGCCCGTCATAGAGCCGGAGCCCTTCCCAGACGCCGTCGCCCAGCATGAAGCCACTGTCATAGACGCTGATTTTCGCATCCTGCCGGGGGAGAAGCGCGCCATCGACATAGATCAGGATCGCCTCGTTTCGGGCGTCATCCTCGGCTTGATGGGTCGTCACGGGCTCCATGGGGTGGAGCATTTGCCAAGAGGATCAATCTTTTCAAGCAGTAACTAGGGCGTGACCTCCCGCGCCCGTGAATTGGCTTTGAACGTGCATGTCGTCACACACCTCTCCAACGACAGGAGACACGACATGCTGAACCCGATCCACCAGCCCCGCCCGTTCCTCACGGCCATGGCCATTGCCGCGGCCATCGTTGTCCAGTGCACCGGCAAGGCCGAGGCGCGCGACATCCAGACCGTGACCGTGGCAGGCGGCTGCTTCTGGTGCGTGGAAAGCGATTTCGAAAGCGTGCGCGGCGTAAGCGAGGCCGTGAGCGGTTTCACCGGCGGGACCGTCGCCAACCCGACCTACAAGCAGGTCTCAGCCGGCGGCACCGGGCACTATGAAGCGGTGGAAATCACGTACGACGCGGATGTCGTCTCGCTCGAGAACCTGCTCAGCGCCTTCATGCGCTCCGTCGATCCCACCGATGCAGGCGGGCAGTTCTGCGACCGTGGGCCGAGCTACCGCACCGCACTCTTCTACAGCTCCGCCGCCGAGAAGGCGGCCATGGAAGCCGCGGTGGCGGATGCCGAGGCCGCGCTCGGGCGCAACGTCGTCACCCCCGTCCTGCCGCTCGGCGCCTTCTACGCGGCCGATGAATACCATCAGGATTACTACCTCGATCAGGACATCATCCTCACGCGCTTCGGCCCCCGTTCGAAGGCGGAGGCCTACAAGCGCTACCGCGCGGCATGCGGCCGGGATGATGGCGTGCGGGCGCTCTGGGGCTCCGCGGCCCCCTTCGCGAGCTGATCGACCCTACGGCGCCGCGTGTTCCGCGCGGAAAGCCTCCACCTCAGCGCGGCTCGGGATGGCATCAGCCGTCCCGGGCCGTGTGACCTTCAAGGCCGCCGCCGCGCTCGCCAAGGTGAGGGCTGATTGCGTGTCGAGATCGGCATCGAGCGCAGCCACGAAATATCCAAGGAACGTATCGCCCGCGCCCGTCGTATCGCGCGCGGTGACCTTGAGCGCATCGGCATGGATAACCTCGCGCCCGGCGATGTAATCCGCACCCTCCGCGCCGCGCGTGACCACGACGCCCTGCACCGGAAGCTCTGCCAAGGCCGTGCCGAACGCCTCCTCCAATTGCCGGGCTTCGAGATCGTTGACCACGATCACATCGGTGAACTCGAGCACCGAGCGCACGGCCTCGGCATCGAAAGGCGCGGCGGAGTAGATGACCTGCATCCCAGCCCGTTGCGCCAGCCGCGCGGCTTCCACCTGCATGGAGGCTTCGTTCTGCAGAATGAGCCGGTCTCCCGCCTCTGCTTTCTTGAAGGCATCGCTGACCATCGCCTTTGTGATGGCCCGGTTCGCGCCCGGATAGATGACGATCGCGTTTTCCCCGTCCGAGGCGACATTGATGATCGCGTGGGCTGTGGGGACATCGACGGTGCTGATGTGGCGGGTGTCCACGCCGAGGCTCTGCATACGCGCGATGGCCCATGCACCATCCTCGCCAACGGCCCCAATATGCACGACCTCAGCCCCGGCGCGCGCCGCGGCCACGCTCTGGTTCGCGCCCTTCCCGCCGAGGCCCACGCGATGGTTGGAACCCTCCAGCGTCTCCCCCGGCGCTGGGATGTGCGGCACGTCGTAGAAGTGGTCCGCGTTGATCGAACCCACGCAAAATACAGTCACGTTTTCACCGGATGTTGCAGGCCGCGATGATGGCCATGGTCAGGATATCATTTGCCGTTGAGACAGTGGAGCAAAGCTGCACCGGTTTGTCGATGCCCGTGAGGATGGGCCCGATGACCGTGGCACCGGCCATCTCCTGCAGCAGCTTTACCGAGATCGAGGCCGAATGCCTCGCGGGCACGACGAGCACATTGGCCGGCCCCGTGAGGCGGCTGAACGGGTACTGCGCCTGCGCTTGCGCGTTGAGCGCCACATCCACCGTCATCTCGCCCTCGAATTCGAAATCGACGCCGCGTGCTTCGAGAACCGCAGGCGCGCGGTGCATCTTCTCGGCGCGCTCGGAGACGGGATAGCCGAAGGTCGAGAAGCTCACGAACGCCACGCGCGGCTCGAGCCCCAGCGCCCGGGCGACGCTCGCGCCCCGCTCCGCGATGTCGGCGAGATCGGTCTCATCCGGCCATTCATGCACGAGGGTGTCGGCCACCAGTACGATGCGACCGCGATTTAGGAGCGCGGTCACACCCACTGCGCCATCATGGGGCCCGGCATCGAAGACGTGATTTATGAGCTCGAGGATGTGCGCACTCTTCCGCGTTGCGCCCGTCACGACCCCGTCCGCATGGCCATGGGCGAGCATGAGCGATGCAAAGACATGCCTGTCACGTGCGGCAAGCCGGTGAATATCCGCGCGATCATGCCCTTTGCGCTGAAGCCGCTGGTAGAGAAAATCCTTGTAGGCATCGAGGTGTTCGGTGTTGGCGGCATTCATGATTTCGATCTCGCCCAGCGCATCACCGAGACCGAGCGCTTCGAGATCGGCCTTCGCCTCGGCTTCTCGCGCGATCACCACGGCTTGCCCCAGACCCTGCCGCTGGTAGGCCACGGCCGCGCGGAGCACGCGGGGATCGTCACCCTCGGCAAAGATCATCCGGGCCTGCGCGGCCTGCGCCCTGTCATTGATGCCGGAGAGGATCGACGCCGTCGGATCCATGCGCGCGCGCAGTGTCTTCTCGTAGGCTGCCATGTCGACGATGGGGCGACGCGCCACGGCCGTATCCATGCCTGCCTTCGCGACGGCCGGCGGGATCCTGTGGATCAGACGGGGATCGAAAGGCGTGGGGATGATGTAGTCGCGCCCGAAGGACAACTCGCGCCCATAGGCCATGCCCACCTCATCGGGCACATCCTCGCGCGCGAGCTTGGCGAGCGCGCGGGCGCAGGCGATCTTCATTTCGTCATTGATCGCGCGGGCGTGGATATCGAGCGCGCCGCGGAAGAGGTAGGGAAAGCCCAGGACGTTGTTCACCTGGTTTGGGTAGTCGCTGCGCCCAGTGGCGACGATGGCATCCGAGCGGATGGCCTGCGCCTCTTCCGGGGTGATCTCCGGATCCGGGTTCGCCATGGCGAAGATGACGGGATCCTGCGCCATGCTTTCCACCATCGCGGGCGTCACCGCGCCTTTCACCGAGACCCCGATGAAGACGTCGGCCCCCACCATCGCCTCCTCGAGCGTGCGCAGATCGGTCTTCACGGCATGGCCGGATTTCCACTGGTTCATGCCCTCGGTGCGCCCCTGGTAGATGACACCTTTGGTATCGCAGCAGATGCAATTCTCCGGGCGCGCCCCCATGGATTTCAACAATTCGATACAGGCGATCCCTGCCGCGCCAGCACCGTTGAGCACGATGGTCACATCTTCGATCTTCTTCCCCGAGAGATGGAGTGCGTTGATGAGGCCCGCCGCGCAGATCACCGCTGTCCCATGTTGGTCATCGTGGAAGACCGGGATATCCATCTGCTCTTTGAGCGTCTGCTCGATGATGAAGCATTCAGGCGCCTTGATATCCTCGAGGTTGATCCCGCCGAAAGAAGGCCCGAGCAGGCGCACGGCATTGACGAAGGCATCGACATCCTCGGTATCGAGCTCGAGATCGATGGAGTTCACGTCCGCGAACCGCTTGAAGAGAACGGACTTGCCCTCCATCACGGGCTTTGATCCCAGCGCCCCGAGATTGCCGAGCCCAAGGACCGCGGTCCCGTTGGAGATCACGGCCACGAGGTTGCCCTTGTTGGTATAGTCGTATGCCGTCTCGGGGTTCTCGGCGATGGCGAGGCACGGATGCGCCACACCCGGCGAATAGGCCAAGGACAGATCGCGCTGGGTCGCCATGGGGACGGTGGCCTGCACTTCGAACTTTCCCGGCGCGGGCTCCATGTGAAATGCCAGCGCGTCCTCTGCCGTGACCTTCGTCTTGGCCATGCAATCCTCCCGTTTTTTGCCATGAGTACCGGGCGTTTCGAGGGCAGACAACAAGCGGGGTCTTTTAGCCCCCGCGCGGCAGGGCTACGGTGCGCGAAAGGGGCAAGGCATGGGCAGCAACACCGCCGCGACGCCGATGATGGCGCAGTATCTGGAGATCAAGGAAGCGTATCCAGACGCGCTCCTTTTCTATCGGATGGGCGATTTCTACGAGCTGTTTTTCGATGATGCCGTGGCGGCGGCGGCGGCGCTCGACATCTCGCTCACGAAGCGCGGCAAGCACCTCGGCGAAGAGATACCGATGTGCGGTGTCCCCGTGCACGCGGCAGAAGGATATTTGCACACGCTGATCCGGAAGGGCTTCCGAGTGGCCGTGGGAGAACAGCTTGAAAGCCCCGAGGAGGCCAAGAAGCGCGGCTCGAAATCCGTCGTGAAGCGGGGCGTGGTCCGGCTCGTCACGCCCGGCACGCTGACCGAGGAGAGCCTCCTTGAGGCGCGGAGCAACAATTTCCTCGCCGCCTTCGCCATGGTGCGCGATGACGGCGCCCTCGCATGGGTCGACATCTCCACGGGGGCGCTCCGGGTCAGCCCCTGCCCCCGGGTGAAGCTCGGACCCATGCTAGCGCGCACAGGTCCCTCGGAGGTGCTCTTGAGCGAGGCGGCGTTTGCCGAGCTTTCGCCCATCGTGCAAGAGATGAACGCCACCGCGACCGAGATGGTGCGCGGCGCCTTCGACAGCGACCAGGCGGATGCGCTGTGCCACCGAATATTCGGCGTGGCCTCGCTCGATGTCTTTGCCAGCTTCACCCGCGCCGAGAAGGGCGCGCTCGGGGCGCTGCTCAACTATCTTGAGCTCACGCAGAAAGGTAAGCTGCCCACCTTGCGCGCGCCGATCCGTGAGCTTGAGACCCAAAGCGTGGAAATCGATGCCGCCACCCGGGCGAGCCTCGAGCTGACACGCTCCATGACCGGCGGGCGCGCGGGGTCGCTTCTGGCCACGATTGACCGGACGCTCACGGCCCCCGGGGCGCGCATGCTCATGCAGCGCGTCACCTCGCCGTCGCGAGACCTCGAGCTGATCAGAACGCGGCTCGACGAGACAGAAGCGCTTATGGACGACGCGATGCTCCGCGAGGATCTCCGCGCCGCCCTGCGAAACGTTCCCGACCTCGATCGCGCGCTCTCCCGGCTCGCGCTGGAGCGCGGTGGGCCGCGGGATCTTTCCATGGTGGCGCGGGGGATCGGCGCAGCAGAGCGTGCGGCCGCGCTCCTCGCGGAAAAGGCCGACATCCTCTCCGTCCATGCAGCGCCGCTGACGGCCCTCGGTGCGTTGAGCACGATGCTCGAGGATGCGCTCGTCGCCGAGCCACCGCTTCTTGCGCGCGAGGGCGGGTTTGTCGCCACGGGCCACGACGCGGCGCTCGATGAGCTACGCGTCCTGCGGGACGAAGGGCGCGGTTTCATCGCTTCGCTGCAGGCAAAATACGCGGAGCTGACGGGCGTCGGGTCCCTGAAGGTGAAGTACAACAACGTTCTGGGATACTTCATCGAGACGACGGCGACCCACGCCGAGAAGATGCTCGGTGCTCCGCTCACCGAGACCTTCATTCACAGACAGACAACCGCCAACGCCGTCCGCTTCACGACGGTGGAGCTGTCGGAGCTCGAAACGAAGATCCTGAATGCGGGACAGGACGCGATCACGATCGAGCTGCGCATCTTCGGCATGCTACGAGAAGCCGTCTGCGCGGAAGCCGAAAAGCTCACCGCGCTGTCAGATGCCCTCGCGGCGCTCGATATCGCAGCGGCTCAGGCCGACCTGGCCCAGCGCCTGAACTGGGCACGGCCCGAACTCACAGCTGGCCAGGACTTTCACATCGAAGCCGGGCGGCACCCCGTTGTGGAGGCCGCGCTCGACGCGCAGGCACAAAGCTTCGTCGCGAACGATTGCGATCTGAGCGATGCGCATGTGTGGCTCCTCACCGGGCCGAATATGGCAGGTAAATCGACATTTCTCAGACAAAATGCGCTAATTGCGCTTCTCGCGCAGATAGGCAGCTACGTCCCTGCCGCGCGGGCCCGCATCGGCATCGTGAGCCAGATTTTCAGCCGTGTCGGAGCCTCAGACGACCTGGCGCGCGGTCGCTCGACTTTCATGGTCGAGATGGTGGAAACAGCGGCGATCCTGAATCAGGCCGATGAACGCGCGCTCGTCATCCTTGACGAGATCGGACGCGGGACGAGCACGTATGACGGTCTCTCCATTGCATGGGCCGCGCTCGAGCATCTGCACGATGTGAACGGATGCCGCGCGCTCTTCGCGACGCATTACCACGAGATGACCGCCCTCTCCGGCAAGCTGGACCGCGTGGAGAACGCGACCGTAACCGTGAAGGAGCACGGAGGGGATGTCGTCTTCCTCCATGAGGTGCGGAAGGGTACGGCGGATCGCAGTTATGGCGTGCAGGTCGCGAAGCTTGCGGGACTGCCGCCGAGCGTCATCGACCGGGCGCGGGTGGTCCTCGAGGCCCTCGAGAAGGGAGAACGCGAAGGCGGTGGCACGCGTGCAGCTCTCATCGACGACCTGCCCCTTTTCGCGGCCTCGGCCGCGCCACCCCCGGCGCACTTGCAAGGGTCAGAGGTTGAGGCACGTCTGTCTGATATTCACCCGGACGACCTGTCCGCAAAGGCTGCGCTCGATCTTCTCTATGAGCTCAAGTCTCTCATGAAGTGAACCCGCCCCGGGTCAGGCCCGGGGCAATAGCGACTTAGCTCGCAACCATGGACGACACGCCGACCTGCGCCGGGCGCAGCAGGCGGTCGTAGAGCATGAAGCCTTCGGCGGCGACCTGGATGATATCGCCAGCCTTCGTTCCAGGCACAGGTGCCTCGAACATCGCCTGATGATGCTGCGGATCGAACTTGTCGCCGACCTCCGGGGAGATCGGCTCGATGCCATGCTTCTTGAAGGTGTTCACCAGCTCGCGCATCGTCAGCTCCACGCCTTCGAGCAGCGCCTTGTTGGCATCGCCCTCGGCTTCGGCCGCAGCGGTGAGCGCGCGCTTCATGTTGTCGTAGACCGGCAGCAAATCACGGGCGAGCTTCGAGCCGCCGTAATTCTCTGCCTCGCGCCGGTCGCGGTCTGACCGCTTCCGCGCGTTCTCGGCATCCGCGAGCGCGCGCATGAATTTGTCATGGAGCGAGTCGCGCTCTGCCTTCAGCGCCTCGAGCTCGTCGGCCTCACCTACCGCTTCCTCAGCGGCGGCTTCGACGATGTCTTCCTCGATCTCGCCGGTGGCCTCGTCGATGTCGTCAAGAAAATCGTCCAGGCTGTCTTTCTTGGCCATGTCTTTCCCTCACCCGCGGTTCGCGAGCGCACGGCCCACGAGATCCGCTGTGTAATTCACAATGGGCACGATGCGCCCGTAGTTGAGACGCGTGGGCCCGATGACGCCCACGGCGCCAATCACCTTACGATCCGCGTTCATATAAGGAGAGACCACCAAAGAGGAACCCGAAAGTGAAAAGAGTTTGTTCTCCGAGCCGATGAAAATCCGCACACCCTGCCCCTCTTCCGCGAGGTCGAGGAACTGCGCGATATCGCGCTTTCGCTCCAGATCGTCGAAGAGCGTCTTGATCCGGGCGAGATCGGTTTCGTCACCGTCGGTGAGGAGGTTGGATCGCCCGCGCACCATGAGCCGCTCGTGCCGCGAGCCTTCGTTTTCCCAAACGGCGACCCCCTTTTCCACGAGGGAGTGAGCGAGCGTGTCGATCTCCTGCCGACGGGCCGCCATTTCTGTGGTGACGACGCTTTGAAGATCGCTGAGCGTGCGTCCCTGGGCCACGGCATTCAGGAAGTTGGCGGCTTCGCGCATGGAGCTCGGCGTCTGCCCGGGCGGTGGTGTGAAGACGCGATTCTCCACCTCGCCGTCCGAAAAGACGAGGACGACGAGCGCGCGGTCCGGCGCGAGCGAGACGAACTCTATATGCTTGATAGGCGCTTCCTGCTTGGGCGCGAGCACGAGACTTGCGCCCTGCGTCATGCCGGAGAGAGCGCCGCCGATCCGCTCGAGAATGGCGGGCACGTCGCCCGTTTCACCGAGAGTCGCGTCGAGCTGTGTGCGATCATCGACACCGAGCTGACCCACCTCGAGAATCCCGTCGACGAAAAGACGCAGCCCGAGCTCCGTTGGGATGCGCCCCGCGGATACGTGAGGCGCGTGCAAGAGGCCCATGAACTCGAGGTCCTGCATGACATTACGGATGGTGGCCGCGCTGACCTTCTCTGAAAGGAACCGCGTGAGCGTGCGCGAGCCCATCGGCTCGCCCGTGCTCAGGTAGCCTTCCACCACGCGGCGAAAGACCTCCCGTGTGCGGTCGTTCATGTCAGAGAAAAGAGCGTCGCGGTCCTGCATGGTGGGCCTGTTTGAGCGGCGCGGTGCGAAAGGCTCGGAGGGTTGCGTTTCCGCGATGCGCAAGATTTAGACGAGACTTAAGCGCGAGACGTTGAAAGGAAAAGATCATGAGACCATCGGGCCGGGCAACAAACGAGCTGCGCCCCGTGAGCTTCGAGATCGAGGCCACCAAGCATGCCGAGGGAAGCTGCCTGATCAAGATGGGCGACACGCATGTCCTCTGCACGGCGTCTCTCGAAGAACGCGTCCCGCCGTTTCTCAAGAATTCCGGTCTCGGATGGGTCACGGCGGAATACGGGATGTTGCCGCGCGCGACACACACGCGCATGCGGCGCGAGGCCAAGAACGGCCAAGGCGGGCGCACGCAGGAGATCCAGCGCTTGATCGGGCGATCCCTCCGCGCGGGCGTCGACCGCGTGGCGCTGGGCGAGCGTCAGATCACCGTGGATTGCGATGTCTTGCAGGCTGATGGCGGCACGCGGTGCGCCTCGATCACGGGCGCCTGGGTCGCGCTCCGCCTCGCCGTCAACAAGCTGATGAAAGCGGGAGATGTCACCAGCGACCCGCTCGTTGATCCGATCGCGGCGGTGAGCTGCGGGATCTATGCGGGCCAGCCTGTGCTCGACCTGGACTATGCGGAAGACAGCGAAGCCGGCGTTGACGGGAACTTCGTGCTCACGGGCTCCGGCAAGATGGTGGAGCTGCAAATGTCCGCAGAAGGGGCAACGTTTTCCCGCGCTCAGATGGATGAGCTTCTGGATCTCGCCTCTCAAGGCGTAAACGCTCTCGTCGCCGCACAGATGGCTGCGGTGGGCTAAGCATGGCGCGGATGCTGACCGAGCGAAAGATCGTGCTGGCGTCTCACAATGCGGGCAAATTGCGCGAGATCTCCGATCTGCTCGGGCCGTATGGCCTCGAGGTGGTGTCAGCCGGGGATCTGGGCCTGCCCGAGCCCGAGGAGACAGAGACGACCTTTGCGGGCAACGCGCGAATCAAGGCGCACGCCGCGGCGGGGGCATCAGGTCTACCGGCCTTGTCCGACGATAGCGGGCTCATGGTGGATGCACTCGACGGCGCGCCGGGCGTTTACACGGCGGATTGGGCCGAAACAGAGACCGGTCGCGACTTCGCCATGGCCATGGGTAAGGTCAAGGACGAGCTCGACAAGAAAGGGGCTGTGAAGCCCTGGACTGCCGCCTTCAACTGTACATTGTGCGTGGCTTGGCCCGACGGCGAAGACCGGATCTTTGAAGGCAGCGTTGCTGGCACCTTGACCTGGCCCCCGCGCGGAGACTACGGGTTCGGCTTCGACCCCATGTTCATCCCCACCGGCCATGAGCGCACATTTTCGGAGATGCCTTACGAAGAGAAGGCACCGATCAGCCATCGCGCCGTGGCCTTCGACCTCCTCGTTTCGGCATGCTTGACGCGTTAACACCGACCTTCGGGCTCTACATTCATTGGCCGTTCTGCGCGGCCAAGTGCCCTTACTGCGATTTCAACTCGCATATCTCGCGCAGCGTGGATCACAGCCGCTGGGCCCACGCCATGCGAGCGGAGATAGCTCGCTTGGGACGCGAAACGGAGGGGCGGGTCCTTCAGACGATCTTTTTTGGCGGCGGGACGCCGAGCCTCATGCCGCCGGAACTCGTGGCCTCGTTGATCGACACCGCCGCCGCCACCTGGCCCATGGCAAACGATGTCGAAATCACTCTGGAAGCCAATCCGACTTCGATAGACAGCCGCAATTTCAGCGGGTTTCGCACCGCGGGCGTGAACCGCGTTTCGCTCGGGGTGCAAGCGCTTGATGACGAGGATCTCAAGAATCTCGGACGCTGGCACAGTGCAGTTGATGCTCTTCAAGCACTTGATATATCACAGAAAAACTTCGACCGCGTCAGTATCGACCTGATATACGCCCGGCAAGGACAGAGTCCCAAAGCCTGGGAAAGCGAACTCAGACGCGCGATCGCGCTCGGAACGAGCCACCTGTCGCTCTATCAGCTCACGATCGAACCAGGCACCGTCTTTGCCAAGCAATTCTCTCGGGGAAAGCTACCCGGCCTCCCGGACGAGGACCGCGCAATGGATCTCTGGGACGTGACGCAGTCCCTCTGCGAGGCGGCGGGCCTTCCAGCATACGAAACATCCAACCACGCACGCCCCGGCGAAGAAGCGAGGCACAACCTGATCTACTGGTCAGGCGGCGATTGGACAGCGCTGGGGCCCGGCGCCCATGGACGGCTTACCATTGATGGGCTCCGCTACGCGTTTGAGACCGAGCGAATGCCCCATTTGTGGTTGGACAGGGTCGAAACGTCGGGGAATGGTGAGCTTGGGCGCGAGGCCCTCAGCACAGATGAGATCATCGATGAACGCGTACTCATGGGGCTTCGCATGCGAGACGGTATCTCGCTCGAAGCTCTTTCGGATCTGGGCTGGGCGCCGCCCTCGACAGCGATGACGGAGCTGGAGGACCTTGGCTATGTCCAAGCTGACCAAAGGCTGAAGGTCACGCCGGCTGGTCGACCCCTTCTCAATGCCATCATCGAGAAGCTGATGACCTAGCCTCCCAGAAGGCGACATAGGTCGTCGAGTTGGTCGAGGTCCTTGTACCGAATGCTGAGCGTGCCGCCGTCATTGCCAGGCGCATGATCGAGGCTTACCCGCATACCAAGCGTCGCTGAAAGGTCTCCTTCGAGAGCCTTCGTATCTGCATCCTTTTCGAACTTGCCTCGAGCCGTCGCCGCCGCTTTCTTCGGTTTCTTCACGAGCTTTTCGGCCTCTCGCACGGACAGGCCTTTCCGCACGATCTCAGCCGCCAGAGCTGACGCATTGCTGGACGTAATAATCGCCCTTGCATGGCCTGCGGAGAGCTTTCCAGCGGACAGCATGGCCTGAACATCCTCTGGAAGGCTCAATAGTCTCAATGCGTTAGCGATATATGACCGGCTTTTTCCCAGGGCGCTGGCCATTTGCTCCTGTGTGCGGTCAAACCGATCCATGAGCTGCTGGAAGCCTTGCGCCTCTTCCATGGCGTTGAGATCAGCGCGCTGGATATTCTCGATGATCGCGACCTCAAGCACTTCCGTGTCGCTGAAGCTGCGGATGACGATTGGCACGGCGTGAAGCTTTGCGCGCTGCGCGGCGCGCCAACGGCGTTCACCGGCTACAATCTCGAATGCTCCCTCAATGCTCGGATGCGGACGCACCACCAAAGGTTGGATAATGCCCTTCTCGGAGATCGAGGCTGTCAGCTCTTCGAGATCGGCTTCAGCAAAGACACGCCGCGGTTGGTCAGGATTGGGATGGACGAGCTCGATGGGCGCCTCGGTGACCGCGTCCTGCTGAGCAGTTTTGGCTGACTCTTGCGCGGGCTCCACATCCGCCATGAGCGCTGAAAGGCCCCGGCCGAGCCCTCGCTTTCTATCCTGTGCCATGTGTCGCCTCTTTCTTCGCGCTCTTGGTGTGTCTTGAGAGCACCTCTCGCGCCAATGCGAGATAAGCCTCCGCTCCCTTGGACGTTGGATCGTATTGCAGCACCGGCATCGCGAAGGATGGAGCCTCGCTCAGCCGCACATTGCGTGGCACGATCGTATTGAAGACCAGATCTCCAAGGTTCTCACGCGCATCGGCCTCCACCTGTTGCGAGAGATTATTGCGCCGATCGAACATAGTGAGGACGACGCCCTCGATCCTCAGCCTGGGATTGGCGGTGGTACGGATTTCGCGGATCGTCAACATGAGCTGTGAGAGGCCTTCCAACGCGAAAAACTCGCTCTGGAGAGGGATGAGGACGCTGTCAGCCGCAACCATCGCGTTCACGGTCAAGAGATTCAGAGATGGCGGGCAATCAATGAGGATGTAGTCGTACCGCGACGTCGCCTGCAGGATTTGCAGGGCGTCGGCCAAGAGATGGGACCGTTTCTCGGTCGAAATGAGCTCGATATCAGCTGAGCTGAGATCGACCGTACTTGGAACGAGATCGAGGTTTTCCACCTCGCTTTTCCAAATGACCTCTTCGACGGGTATATCTTCCAGCAAGACATCATAGGCTGTCGCCGTCCGATCCTCCGGCAAGAGACCGAGACCCGTGGATGCATTTCCCTGCGGATCGAGATCGATGAGCAGTACGCGCCGGCCTTCCTGTGCCAAGGCGGCGCCGAGATTGATCGTCGTGGTCGTCTTTCCGACGCCGCCTTTCTGATTGGAAATAGCGACGACACGCGCACGAGGCGTGAGGAGTGGGTCAGAGGCGGACAAGGTGCTCGACTTCTAGAATTGTTGCGGTTTGATCTGTTTGGCTTCGATGGGCCGTGGAGGAAAAAGACCACGTCTGGCGCGCATCGACCAGTTCATTTTCCAGGTTTGCGCCCTTCATGAAAAGGCAACGCGCCTCTTTAGCCAGATGGCGCTCAGCATAGCCAAACAGCTTCGTGCACGGGGCGAGAGCACGCGCCATGCAAAGGTCCGCATTCTGGGCGGGGGCCTCTTCAATGCGGGAGGTTATGACCTCTGCATTCAATCCGTATGTTCTGATGGCCGTGCGGAGAAACTCTGATTTGCGTCGATCGCTCTCGATGAGGGTAAAGTAGCGCGATGCATGATCTTCGCGCGTGACGATTGCGAGCGGAATGGCGGGGAGGCCGCCGCCGCTGCCGAGGTCCACGATCGACGTCGACGATCCAAGAAAAGGGAGCAGTTGAACACTGTCCTCGATGTGGCGCGACCAAGCGGCATCTACCGTGTTTCGACTGATCAGGTTGATCGTGGCATTCCATTTCAGGAGGAGCGCTTCAAAGCCTTTGAGCGTGGCTTTTGTTTCACGTGAAACATCCACGTCAGCTGGCACGTCGGATATCGCTCTTCAGCCTGGCAAGAAGCAGAAGCGTCGCCGCGGGTGTCATCCCCTCAATCCGGCCTGCTTGCGCGAGTGTCTCCGGGCGAACGAAGCTCAGCTTTGCTCGCAACTCAGAGGACAGCCCGTCAACGGCCTCGAAGTCAAAGTCCGGCGGGAAGGCCCAGTTTGCATCTCGTTTCAGGACCTCGATATCGCGCTTTTGGCGTTCAATGTAGCTGTGATACAAGGCCTGCCGAGCGAGTTGAGCTCGGGTGTCTGCGTCAACCGCTTCCAAATCGCTGGACAATGGAACGAGGTCCTCGAACGTCACACCCGGAAACGCCAGGAGCTCTATCCCGTCGCGTCTCTGGCCATCTTCCTTGACTTCAATTCCTAGCGCTCGCGCTTCTTTGGGCGTCACGGAGATTGCGGTGAGCATATGCTCCGCGGCATTCAAGGCACCCAGTTTCTCTGAGAACGCAGTCCATTGATCCTCACCGATGAGCGATATGTCACGACCAATCGGTGTAAGGCGTTGATCCGCATTATCTGCGCGTAAGGCCAGCCTGTACTCCGCCCGACTGGTGAACATACGATAGGGCTCCGTGACGCCCTTTGTCGTCAGATCATCGATCATCACGCCGATATATGCGTCGGAGCGGCCGAGGATGAGACCCTCGCGGTCTTGCGCACGGCACATCGCGTTCACGCCTGCGATCAGGCCCTGAGCCGCGGCCTCCTCATAGCCTGTCGTCCCATTAATCTGACCCGCGAGGAAAAGGCCGGGTATCTGCGGCAGTTCGAGGGTACTTCCGAGGCCGCGCGGATCGATGAAATCATATTCTATCGCGTAGCCAGGCTGCAGGATCTCCGCTTTCTCTAGCCCGAAGATGGACCGGACATAGGAGAGCTGAACATCGCTGGGCAGGGATGTTGAAATGCCGTTGGGATACACGGTGTGATCTTTCAGGCCTTCGGGCTCCAAGAAGACCTGATGCGCATCCTTGTCCGCGAAGCGCACGACCTTGTCCTCGATGGAGGGGCAGTATCTCGGCCCGGTGCCTTCGATATTCCCGCCATACATCGCAGAGCGCGCTAGATTTTCACGAATGATGTCGTGTGTTTGCGCATTCGTGTGTGTGATCCCGCAGGAAATCTGTGGCACGGCCACCTCCCGCGTGGAGAGCGAAAAGAAGGTGGGATCGTCGTCTCCGGGCTGTGTTTCAAGCTTTTCCCACGCGATGGTCCGACCATCCAAACGCGGGGGCGTGCCTGTCTTGAGGCGCCCGGTGCGCAAGCCTAAATCCCTCAGGCGACTGGCCAGTCGTGTGACGGAGGCTTCGCCCATGCGCCCCCCGCTCAGGTTTTCATGCCCAATATGGATGACGCCGCCGAGAAAGGTGCCTGTTGTCAGCACGACGGAACGACAGCTCACCTCTGATCCGTTTCCCAATACGACGCCCGAAACCGCGCCATCCGCTTGCAGCAAGTCCACCACTTCTGCCTCGATGATGGTGACATTCGGGTATGCGTTCAGGGCGGCCTGAATCGCGCCACGATACAGCGACCGATCGGACTGCGCTCGTGGGCCCTGCACAGCAGGCCCTTTTCGCCGGTTGAGCAGGCGAAACTGGATACCAGATGCATCCGCTGCTTTTCCCATGAGGCCGCCGAGCGCATCGATCTCTCGAACGATGTGTCCTTTGCCGAGCCCTCCAATCGCTGGGTTGCAGGACATCACGCCGATCTTGGAAGCGTCCAAGGTCACAAGCGCAACTGGCCCTCCCATGCGCGCGGCAGCCGCAGCGGCTTCGCTACCTGCGTGCCCTCCACCTACGACGACGACATCGAACTCCGATTGTTTCACGTGAAACACTCCTACTTCCCGATGCAAAACGAGGAAAAGACCTGTCCGAGAACCTCCTCCACATCCACCTTCCCCAGGATGGCGTCAAGCTCTCGCACGGCAGCGCGCAGTTCTTCGGCAACAATCTCCTCAGGGGCATGTGCCGCCAATGCGCTCAGCGCAGCATTCAGGAAATCCTGGCAGGCTTTCAATCGCTCCTCCTGACGACGCGATGCCATCGGCCCGGACCTGTTCGCCTTTTCTTTCAATCGGTCGGAGATCTCTGCCATGAGCTCCGGCATACCGGCACCGGTCTTGGCTGAGATAGCTCCGATTGCCTCCGTCAGATCTTCCTTGGTTTCCCGAACGACATCACCCAGCTTCCTGATCTCGTCATCCGGCTGCTCTCCGGGATTACAAAGGAAAAGTCGAAGATCAGCAGCACGGGCGCGGGCATACGCCCTGCCTACGCCGGCGCTTTCGATGGTGTCTTCGGTGTCCCGTAGACCAGCGGTGTCCAGAAACGTCACCAGATGCCCGCCCAACGAGACGCGCGCCTCGATTACATCTCGCGTTGTACCAGCAATGTCAGACACAAGCGCCGTGTCCCTTTGTGTTATCGCATTGATAAGAGTGGATTTTCCAACGTTCGGCGGGCCAACGATCGCGACTTCGAATCCTCTTTGCACAGCCCGCGCGGCACCCGCGCCATCGATCAGCTGCCTTACGAGAAATTCCACAGCTTCAATCTTGGCCCGCATTGCCTCGTCGAGACCATCTGGAAGCTCTTCATCCGAAAAATCGATCTGTGCTTCACTCAAGGACAAAGCTTCAACCAGGCTCTGACGCAGGTCCTGAAATTTCTTGCTCAGATCGCCCGCAAAGACGCTTTGCGCGCGACTGAGCTGTGCCTCTGTCTCTGCTTCGATGAGCTCTGCAAGGCCTTCAACTTGAACAAGATCCAATCGACCGTTCTCAAACGCGCGGCGCGTGAAGTCCCCGGCTTCAGCGGGCCGGAGTCCGGGCAAGCTTGCGAGTTCGCCAAGAAGCTTGTCCACCACGGCCAAGCTTCCATGCGTGTGGAATTCAACCACTGGTTCACCGGTGAAACTACCGCCTGCCTCGAAACTCAGGACGAGCGCTTCGTCGATGACCTCGCCTTCCAGGCTTCGAACGCGACGCAAGCCTGCTGTTCGTGGCCTCGGCAGCGATCCCACCAGCCTCTCAGAGACTGTGAACGCCTCCGGTCCGGACACGCGGATAATCGCCACGCCAGCACGCCCCGGCGCCGTCGCCAGGGCGAAGATGGTCGACGCAGCGCTCGACATACCCGTCAGGTGTTCATGGAATCGAAGAACTCGGAGTTCGTCTTCGTTTGCTTCAGCTTGGAAATGAGGAACTCGATCGCATCAGTGGTCCCCATCGGATTTAGGATGCGACGGAGGACGTAGGTCTTCTGGAGATCGATCTTGTCGACGAGAAGATCCTCTTTCCGCGTGCCGCTTTTCAGGATGTCCATCGCCGGGAACACGCGCTTGTCGGCCACTTTCCGGTCAAGCACGATCTCCGAGTTACCCGTCCCCTTGAACTCTTCGAAGATCACTTCGTCCATGCGGGACCCGGTATCGATCAGCGCTGTCGCGATGATCGTGAGCGATCCGCCTTCTTCAATGTTCCGCGCGGCACCAAAGAAACGCTTCGGGCGCTGCAGCGCATTGGCATCAACACCGCCGGTCAGGACCTTGCCGGATGAGGGCACCGTCGTATTGAAGGCACGGCCAAGGCGCGTAATCGAGTCGAGCAAGATAACCACGTCGCGCTTGTGCTCCACGAGGCGCTTGGCCTTTTCGATCACCATCTCCGACACGGCGACGTGCCGCGTGGCCGGCTCATCGAATGTGGACGAGACCACCTCACCCTTCACGCTCCGCTGCATGTCCGTAACTTCTTCAGGACGCTCGTCGATGAGCAAGACGATCAGGTAGCATTCCGGATGGTTGCGCTCGATGGATGTCGCGATGTTCTGAAGGAGGACAGTCTTACCCGTCCGCGGCGGTGCCACGATCAGGGATCGCTGCCCTTTTCCGATGGGTGCGACGAGGTCGATGATACGCGCGGACCGATCCTTGGTCGTCGGATCGTCGATCTCCATGGTGAGCCGCTCATCGGGATAAAGCGGTGTCAGGTTGTCGAAGTTGATCTTGTGCCGCGCCCGTGCCGGATCTTCGAAATTGATCTTCGTCACCGAAGTCATCGCGAAATAGCGCTCGTTGTCTCCCGGCGCCTGGATCACGCCCTCAATGGTGTCGCCCGTTCGCATGGAAAACTGCCGGATCATATCGGGAGAGACATAGATGTCGTCCGGACCTGGCAGATAGTTTGCTTCGGGGCTGCGCAGGAAGCCAAAGCCATCTTGCAGGACTTCGAGAACGCCATCACCCGAAACTTCCCAGCCCTCTTCAGCACGCTCTTTGAGGATCTGGAACATCATCTCACCCTTGCGCATGGTGGATGCGTTCTCGATCTCGAGCTCTTCAGCCATGGACAGAAGGTCCTTTGGGCTCTTCGCCTTCAGGTCAGCAAGGTTCAGCCGCTCAGCGGTCATCGCATGTCTCCGGTGCACGGCCTAAGGGCGGTGCGCATTTATACTCTGTGAAGGTGCTGTCCCAGAACAGGGCGCAATGTGCGCGTAGGCCTTTCCCGTTTCTGAGTCAATCCGATGGAAGTTCGTCAGTCGGGGCCAGCCAGACATAAAAAAAGAATTATAAGAAAGAAGGTTGTTGTTTGTTTATGGGGCGCGAGAATCTGTGGATCAAAGGTTGTCCTCAAGCTTGCAAACAGGGCTCAAAGAACGCGAGTGAATATTTATCAAATTAAATCAAGATTTTAAAACTAAACACCGGTGAGCTAAGCGTCGAGGCTCGTCCTGTCCACAAGTCCTGATTTTCCTTTTCCACGTGTGGGAAAAAGTCCTGGCGATGGGGACGTTACGGCTGTGTTTCCACGTCTCGCCGTGTGCGGTCGCTTGTCCTCATTTTCCTCCGATGTCTATCCTCCGCGCCATGCACGAACCTATCCACAGCTCTTTCTTGCATCTCGCGTCGGGGTCGGCGGTTCGCCAAAGACTGCTGAGAGCCTCCGGGCTGGACATCACGGCGCGGGCGGTCTCGGTCGATGAAGAGAAGATCAAGCAGGATGCACAGGCCAGTGGTCTGAGCTTCCCTGAGATGGCGATTGAACTCGCACGTCGCAAGGCCGCCGCTGCGGAGCAGACTGCACGCTTCGTTCTGGGGTGCGATCAACTGCTCGATGTTGAAGGTAGGCTGATCTCCAAAGTGGAGACGCGTGAAGCCGCGGCCGAGGTCTTGCAATCTCTACAAGGCCGGACGCATCGCTTGCTCTCCGCCGCGGTCGTCTTCGCGGCAGGTCGCGAGGTCTGGTCTGCGGTGACAGAGGCCAGGCTTTCGATGCATGCGCTGAATGCCGAAGATATCGACGGATATCTCTCGGCCACATGGCCCGAGGTTGGCAATTCGGTGGGCTGCTATCATCTTGAAGGCCGCGGCGTACGGCTCTTTTCACGGATCCAGGGGGATTACTTCACGATCCTCGGCTTGCCGCTGCTCGAGTTATTGAGTTTTCTGCGCGCTGAGGGAGGGCTCCGGCCATGACGCATGCGAATATGCCGTTGGCCGGCGTTGTGGGTGATCCCATCGCGCATTCGAAATCTCCAAAGCTCTTTGCGCACTGGCTGCAGACGATGAACCTGCCGGGACAATACGTGCCGCTGCCGGTCAAGACAGAAGACTTCGAAGAGGTCGTGCGCGCCCTGCCACGCATGGGCTTCAAGGGCGTGAACATCACGATACCACATAAGTTGGCCGCGCTTTCGATTGCCGAGAAGAAGAGCGATCGGGCCGTGATGATCGGCGCAGCAAACACGCTCATTTTCCGATCCGACGGTCTTATTCACGCCGACAATACGGATGGATACGGTTTCCTCGCGAACTTACGTGCCGCGGCGCCGTCCTGGGAACCGAAAGCGGGACCAGCGGCTGTCCTTGGGGCCGGTGGCGCAGCACGGGCGGTGCTCAATGCCCTTCTCGACAGCGGCGTGGAGAAAATCCTTTTGACCAATAGGACAAAGGGAAAGGCGGAGACGCTTCGCACTGATTTCGGTTCGCGTATCGAGGTCGTTGATTGGGTCGATGCCGGGGCTGCCGTGGAGGATGCGAAGACGATCGTGAACACGACGTCACTCGGAATGGTCGGCCAGCCCGATCTTCGCGTGCCACTTGATGGTCTCGCAGCTGGAGACGTTGTTTCTGACCTCGTCTATGCACCTTTGGAGACAGATCTCATCAAAGCAGCGCGGGCGGCGGGGTGCGTGGCAGTGGATGGGCTTGGAATGCTCCTGCATCAGGCCGTGCCAGGATTTGAGCGGTGGTTTGGCGCGCGGCCAGAAGTCACCAACGCCACGCGGCTCGCTGTACTTGGATGAGTTACTTGCTCGCCCTCACCGGCTCCATCGGCATGGGAAAAAGCACCGCCGCCGGCATTTTCACACAGCATGGAGTCCCAGTATGGGATGCGGACGCGGCTGTCCATGATCTTTATTTACCGGGCGCGGCGGGTACGAAGGTGGTCGAAGCGTTGGTGCCAACCGCCGTTGGTGCGGCTGGCGTCGATCGCGCCGCGCTTCGTGAAGAAATGAAGGCGGACGAGACGCTTCTTCCCCGCCTCCAAGAACATATCCACCCGCTCGTGGCAGCCGACAGGGCTGACTTCATTGCACAGAGAGACGAGGCGGTTCTGGCCTTTGACATCCCCCTCGTCTTTGAGCTTGGCAACGAAGGTGACTTCGACGGCGTCGCCGTCGTCACAACGGAGGAAAGCTTGCAGCGTCAGCGCGTCCTGGCCAGAGAAGGGATGACGGCCGAGACCCTCGAGTTTATCCTCTCCAAACAGCTTTCCGACGCTGAAAAACGGAAGAAGGCAGACTTCTTGATCGACAGCACTTCCCTCGCCACAGCGGAACGGGATATCAAAGCAATCCTCGCCAAGATTGGAGCTCCTGATGCGTGAGATCGTACTCGATACGGAAACCACCGGCCTTGATCCAAACGAAGGTCACAGGGTTGTCGAGATCGGCGCGGTCGAGCTCCATAATCACGTGCCGACAGGGCGAACCTACCATCAATACATTGACCCGCTCCGGTCGATGCCCAAGGAAGCCTTCGACGTCCACGGGCTGGGTGACGACTTCCTGCGTGGCAAGCCGGTGTTTGCGGATATTGCCGAGGCGTTTCTGACATTCATCGGCGATGCGAAGCTTGTGATCCACAACGCCTCATTCGACATGAAATTCCTCAACGCCGAGCTTGGCTGGTTGGATCGCAAAGCCATTCCAGCGGACCAGGCCATCGACACGCTTGCCATCGCCAAGAAGAAGTTTCCCGGCTCTCCAGCCTCATTGGATGCGCTCTGCCGCCGTTTCAACATCGACAACTCAGCGCGGACGCTGCACGGCGCGCTTCTCGATTCAGAGATCCTGGCGGAAGTGTATTTGCAGCTCATCGGCGGCAAGCAGCCGGACTTCAATCTCGCCTCGCAAACAAGCCAGGCTGCCACGAGTACTGAGCCGGCTTGGCGACCTGCGCCTCGGCAAAAACAACTGGCGCCCCGCCTCACAGAAGCGGAGCGCCTTGCGCATCAACGGTTTATCGAAAGCCTGTCGGGCGACACGCTCTGGTAGGGTCAGGCGTTGCCTGCCGCCTCGCCAGATGCTTTCTGCGCTTCCATACGCCGCTTGATCTCGTTTCGGTAAAGGCCAACGAAATCAATGTTTTCGAGATTCAGAGGCGGGAAGCCACCATCCCGGGTGATGTCGCTGACGACGCGCCGCAGGAACGGGAAGAGCAGGCGCGGGCATTCGATGAGCAGGAAGGCATGCATCTGCTCTTGCGGTACGCCCTCAATGTGGAAGAGGCCCGCGTAATCGAGCTCGAGGACGAACAGGGTCTCGCCGCTGTCCTTGGCCTTGGACGTGACCGTCAGCTTGATGATCGTCTCGTATTGATTGTCGCCACCGCGCTTGCGTCCATCAAGCGCGACTTGGACGGCCACTTCAGGCTTCGCATCCGGTTGCGCGCCTTTCTGGGCAAGGACATTCTCGAAGGAGAGATCCCGCACGTATTGTGCCAACGCGCGCACGTTCACATTCGGTTGCTTCTGTTGATCACCGGCTGCAGTGGCTGCAGGGGCGTCTTGCGCTCCATTCTCGGCCATTATTTTCGCTCCAAAGCTGTTTGAGCGCGTCTAACAAGGGCTCAATGGCGCGTCCACCCGGAAGACCCGGGCTGTTCGGGCGTGTCTTCGCCGACATCGCGGAACTCACCTTCGATGATCGTGTCCCGCGGCCTCTGCGGCCCTTGCTGGTTCGCGCGATGGATGATGACCCTCTTTCGAACACGGGCGATGACGACCTGACGAATGCCCGGGATGAGCAAAGCAAACCCGACCGCATCCGTGAAAAAACCGGGTGTTAACAGCAAGGCAGCCGAGATCAGGATCATCGCGCCGTGGGCCAGAGGCTCCGTCGGATCATCGAATTCGTTGAGCGACTTTTGCAGCTTACCAATGGCCGCGAAGCCTTGTTGCCTGACAAGGAGCGTTCCAATTGCGGCGGTGAGCACGACGATGCCGAGCGTCGGCCAAAGGCCGATGAAGCCGCCAACTTCTATGAAAAGGCCGATTTCGATGAGCGGGACAGCCAGAAACGCAACAAACAGCCACATGTGCGGCACTCCTTTCTGATCACGCCTCAGGACAGGTGCCGTGCGGTGGACTTGTACTGCTGCGACCCCTACATAAGCATCTGCTAAGAGCTTTGCCATTGCGCCTGAGGTCCCTCTATGAATTCGCCCATCATCCAGTTGCTTGTGCTTGCTGGAATTGCTGTCTTCCTCATCCTGCGCCTGCGATCCGTCCTCGGGACGCGTGACGGCTTTGAGCAAGACGTGAGCCGTGGCGACAGCTCCGCGCGGGATCGTGCCGCGGCGCGCGATTTCGAGGTCATCGAGGGCGGCCCAGACCGAGACATCACCGATCACGTCGATGAAGACGGTCCGGCCGCGGAAGCGTTCAAGCAGATGAAGCGGGTCGAGCCCGGCTTTTCGCTTTCCGAGTTCATTCAAGGTGGCGGGCAGGCCTATGAGATGATCCTCATGGCCTACGAAAACGGCGATCTTGGCGGTGTGCGAGATTTCATCGACGCGGATATCTATTCGGCCTTCGCCGAGAGCATCGAGGCGCGTCGCGATCAAGGCATATCGATCGATGCGGAGTTCATCGGGCTGCGCGAAGTCTCCGTCGACGAGGCGACCTTTGATGAGGCGAGCCAGGAAGCGGAAATCACCCTTCGGTTCGTGGGCGAATTGAGCTCGACCGTGCGCGACAAGGAGGGCGAGATCATGGAGGCGGAGTCGAGCCCCATGAAACGCACCCGCGACAGCTGGACGTTTGCGCGCCGGATGGGTGGAGACGATCCAAACTGGATGCTTGTCGCCACCGGAGGCTGACCCGATCTTCCGCTGCGGTCCCTTCCACCGCCTTTCTGCGGTCCCTCCTCATTTGGCAATCTGGAACCTGGCTTGTGAGGTGGTGCGATGACCCGCAAGCGCAAGCTTCGCCCGGACGAGCAGGAGCTCTGGTCCCGGGTGGCATCGACGGCGTCACCTCTGGATCCCAAGCGCGCGGAAAAATCCGCCCTGGTTCTCCCAAGCGCAAAGCCACCTGAGCCGAAGCGCGCGGGCCCCGCACCCATACAGAGTTTCGAGATCGGGCAAAAAGCTCCGTGCCAAAGCAGGATTCCTGAGCCTCGCAAGCCAGCGCCGATGATGGATGCAAAGGCCTTTCGCAAGCTCAAACGGGGGAAGCTGAGACCCGAAGCACGGATCGATTTGCATGGCATGACGGTGGATCGGGCGCACCCTGCACTCCTGCGATTCATCATCGGCTCCCACGCGAAGGGCTTGCGCCTTGTCCTCGTGATCACCGGCAAAGGCGAAGGTCCCGGCCCCAGCGGCCCTCTTCCCTACCAACGCGGTATTCTCAGGCGGCAGGTGCCGTCTTGGCTCTCTCAGGCACCACTTGGCTCACTCATCCTTCAGACTGCGCCTGCCGACCGACGGCACGGCGGAGAGGGCGCGCTCTACGTCTATCTACGTCGGCAGAGGTAGGCGCGCCCGGTTGCGCGCCAGTCCGACCCAGAGAATAGCGCCCGCGCCTAGGAAAAAGACACTGATACACCAGAATTGCAGCTCGATCCCAATTCCTGCCGTGATGAGCGCCCCGGTGACCCCCGGCCCGACAGCCGATCCTAAAACCATGATCGCCGAGGACGCTGCCTTGATCGAACCGAGGTGCTGGGTGCCGTAGTACTCGCTGAAGAATGATGCAGGCGCGTTGGCCTGGATGCCGGCCCCGACGGCGCAGATCATGAGACCGACGAGCGCCATGCCGAGGCTCGGCGCATAGGCGAGTGTGGCGAAGCCGAGCGCCCAAGGCAGTGGCCAGAATGCCATCACGCTGCTGCTGCCGCGTTTGTCGATCATTGCGCCCGAGGCGAATGTGGACGCGATCGCCACGGCGATGAAGCCCGGGAAGAGAGCCGTATAGGCCGCGAGCTCCCAGCCTTTGACTTCGACGAAATGCACTTGCTGGAAAAAAAGCGCCGTCCCCCAGGCCGGAGGGGCCAGAAGCATCGGCACGGCAAGCCAGAAGAGGGAATGGCGCAACATGTCAGCCCGGCTCCAATGGTGGCCATCCATGCCCGTGACTTGAGAGTCCGTTGCGACGGATTGCGGGGTGCGCTCGAACTTCAGAAGCCATGTGAGCACTGGGATTGCCGCGAGGCAGAGCATGGCGGCGAGCATCCAGCTTTGGCGCCAGGTGATCACTGCCAGAAGGGAAACGAAGATGAACGGCAGCGCGGCGTTCCCCAAGGAAAACCCTAGGGACGCGATCGAAAGGGCCGTGCCGCGAGAGGCTGCAAACCATCGCGCCATGGAGACGATCGCGAGCTGAGATGTCATCCCCTGGCCGAAAAAGCGCAGGGCGAAGATGACGATCACGAGGCCCAAGGCTGTGCTGTTGATCGCCATACCCATGCAGGCGAGCGCAAGGCCGGGAAGGACGAAGAGCAGCAAAGCACGGGCGCGAAACCGGTCGGTGAGAACGCCGGCAAAAATCATGACGGCTGCCGAGGCCATGGTCGCGACCATGTAAAGCAGACCCCAGCCGGCATCTGTCAGGCCCACCTCGTCCATGATTTGCCCGGCGAAGAGCGAGATGAAGTAGGTCTGCCCCCAGGACGATGAGAACGTCAGCAAGAAGCCTGCGCCCAAGAAGGCCGCGTTTTCTTTGATGAAGCGGAGCATTGGCCCGGCGTACGCTCTCGAGGACGCCAGCGCCAGACGTCAGAGCATGTAGCGGCTCACATCCATGCTCTTGGTCAGCTCGCCGAGGTTGTCGTTCACGAACTGATCGTCGACGGTAATCTCGACGCCCGACTTGTCAGGTGCGGTGAAACTCAGCTCTTCGAAGACGCGCTCCATGACGGTGTAGAGCCGCCGCGCTCCGATGTTCTCGACGTGCTCGTTCACATCGGCGGCGACTTTTGCGAGGGCGGCAATGCCCTCCTCGGTAAAGCTTACGCTCACGTCCTCCGTGCCCATGAGCGCCGTGTATTGGCGGGTCAGTGCATTGTCTGTCTCTGTGAGAATCCGGACGAAATCGGCCTCGGTCAGAGGGCGTAACTCCACACGGATCGGAAGCCGTCCCTGCAGCTCTGGGAGCAAGTCGGATGGTTTGGCCACGTGGAAGGCACCGGAGGCGATGAAGAGGATGTGGTCCGTCTTCACCGGGCCGTGCTTCGTCGAGACCGTGGTGCCTTCTATGAGCGGCAAGAGATCGCGCTGCACGCCCTCGCGGCTGACTTCCCCGCCGCGCTCGCCCTTTGCGGCGACCTTGTCGATCTCGTCGAGGAAGACGATCCCGTTCTGCTCCACCGCTTCGATGGCCCGCGATTTGACTGTTTCGTCGTCGAGAAGCTTGTCGGCTTCCTCCCCGATCAGGATCTCGTAGCTTTCGGCGACGGTCATCTCCTTGCGCACCGTCCGTTGAAATGCCTTCCCGAACATCGCGCCCAGATCCATCATCTGCCCTGCTCCCGGCTGTCCGGGGATCTCGAAGCCGCCCATTGGATTTGACGTGTCCTGCAGCTCGAGCGAGATTTTCTTGTCGTCGAGCTCCCCTGCCTTGAGCTTCTTCCGGAACATATCGCGGGTCTGTTCTCGTGCGCCTTCGCCGGCGATAGCCTCGATGACGCGGTCCTCGGCGGCTTGGTGCGCGCGTGTCTTCACATCCTCGCGCATGTGCTCGCGGGTCATGGTGATGGCGCCCTCCAAGAGGTCGCGAACGATCTGTTCCACATCCCGGCCGACATACCCCACCTCGGTGAACTTGGTGGCCTCCACCTTCAGAAACGGAGCGCGCGCGAGCTTTGCAAGCCGGCGGCTGATCTCGGTTTTGCCAACGCCCGTCGGGCCGATCATCAGGATGTTCTTCGGATAGACCTCGTCGCGCAGGTCGTCAGGCAGCTGTTTTCTCCGCCAGCGGTTGCGAAGGGCCACGGCGACAGCGCGTTTTGCGTCCTTCTGGCCGATGATGAAGCGGTCAAGCTCGCTCACGATTTCACGGGGAGTGAGGTCAGTCATGGATCACCGATGGAGGTAAGCGTTTCAAAGGAAGGACGGGCTTCAGGGTCTTGAGCAACTTGGCTCTGATGCGCGCCCAGAAGGCGCCTAGGAAGACGAGGACAAGCCCGAGGGTGAGAACGGTCCAAGCACCGCCATCGCCGTCGAAAACGACCCATGCCAGAGCCACCGAATACCCAACGGCCGCGATCAGGAAGGATCGCCTGTCGATGATGATGGCCACGATGGCAAAGAGCATCAGCGTCACGAAAAGGAGTGCGTTGGCACCGCCATCGAGGAGTGTCAGGGCGACCGTGTTCACGAGCGCAGGCGCGGCCACGACATGCAGCCAGAAGCCGTTCGCCGCCCGCCGGGTGACGCGGTGCGGGTCCGACATGTCGAAGGTCATCGCCAAAGCAAAGACCACGACGCCCAAGGCAAGGGTGATCCATGCGAAAGGACCACCGGCGGAAAGCAGGAAAAGATCGCTGATGTCCCTCGGGGATCCCGCCTGATCAGCAGCAAGAACGAGAGCGACGATGAACGCGCCGATCGCCACGAGCGCCAGGGCGAAGGGGACCTTGAAGCGCAGCCAGTGGACAAGGAGAGCCACCGTCGTCAGCGCCAGTGGCACCGGAAGGCTCGAGAAATCCTCTTGGGCGACCATGAAAGGCTGAGCGAACCATGCCGTAAAGCCAACAGAGGCATTACCGGCCCAAAGGAGGGAGAGCGCGATGGCCGGAGCCACCATGCGCCGTTTGCGAATGAAGTATTCTGACAGAGCCCAGGTCAGGAGCGCCCCAAGGACCGTCACCGGGATGACCCGCTCGATCCAGCCTCCAAGGGCCGAGGCCACGTAGAGGCCCGCGACAGCGGCATAGCCGGTGGCGAGGATGCCGAGGCCGACGACGATGAAGATCTCGTTGAAGCCTTTGAAAAGCTCGAAGGGCTCGTCACCCTCGGCCAAGTTCTCCCGCGCGCCGCGTCTGGCGTCCGCGAGCGATGCAAGCGAAGCCGCCTGGCTCTCTGTCACGATCCCTGCCGAAACCGCGGCACACAGGTCGTCGCGTTCGATCACAGGCTCTCCACCGTGAGGTTGCCGTTGGTATAGACGCAAATGTCTGCGGCGATGGCCATGGCCTCGCGCGCGATAGTTTCAGCGTCCTTGTCTGTGTCCATGAGCGCCCGGCCTGCGGCGAGCGCATAATTCCCGCCGGAGCCGATCGCGGTCACGTCATGCTCGGGCTCGAGCACGTCTCCGGCACCCGTGATGACGAAGAGATCCGTGCCGTCGGAGACGATCAACATGGCCTCGAGCTTTTGGAGGTACTTGTCCGTCCGCCAGTCTTTGGCCAATTCCACCGCGGCGCGCGCCAGTTGCCCTGGGGTGCCTTCGAGCTTTGTCTCGAGCCGCTCGAGAAGTGTGAAGGCATCTGCCGTGGAGCCCGCAAATCCCGCGATGATATCCGTGCCACCCGGTGAAAGCCGCCGCACCTTTCGCGCAGTCCCCTTGATGACCGTATCGCCGAGGCTCACCTGACCGTCGCCGGCGATGACGACCTTGCCACCCTTGCGCACACCGATGATCGTCGTGCCGTGCCACCCGGGGCTTTTCTTGTCATTCATTGAGCAATTTCCCTTTGGGCGGTATATCATGCCGGTGAAAGCGATTGACAACCCGACAGATGTTTCGAGCCAGATCGACCCCGTTGGAGGCTAGGCTTTGGCCGCGCCTGGCCGAAGACGCTGGGTTGGACCCAAACGACTTCACGCCTGACAAGAAATGGGCCCATCGCGGGCAGAGACGATACTCCCTCGTTTCCCTGTACCGGGGCAAAGCGGGGCGTGATGTCGTGCTCAAGGCTGATCTCCAGGATGTCACGGCAGGAGAATTCGAGAAGCTCGTGACCACCCAATCCGCCGCGTCTGACGAGATGCGCGTCAACAACCGCGTGCCAGGCGTTCTCTCGGTCCACGTGAGCGACAGAGCCTTTCTCATGGACGCTGTGAAGGGAGATCAGCTCCACCACCTTGTGGAAGAAGCCGAGGACCATCTCGCCCTCCTCCAGCGCGCCGGTGCGTGGATCGACGCTTTCCATAGGGCCGGGCTGGAAGAACAAAGGATCTTCCGCCCCGGCTTCAATTCCAAGCGCCTGAAAGACCTCCATGAGCAGGTGCAGAGCGGCCTTCTCAAGGTCACGGACGAGGAAGATTATCTAAGCGCTCTCGATCAGGTACTGGAAGTACTCCCCGACTTCGCGGGCAGACCGACGCAAGTCGCTTGGCAGCACGGGGACCTGAACCTTCACAACCTGCTCATGGACGGTGATGAGATGTGGGGAATTGATTTCACGAAGGTCGACCCCGTCCCCATCGGATATGACGTGGCTCGGTTTCTGCTCCACTACAGCGCCTTGCTCGCGGATCACGGGCAGCTGGAGCCCGGTTGGCCAGCTCCGCCCGCTGCTGTCGAGGCCTTCTTCAAGGGCTACCAGCTCGCGACTTTTGACGATCCGTCTATCCAGGCAATTCTGCGCGTGAAAATCCTCAATGACTGGGCGCGCTACCCAGAGAGCCGCCTCAAAATGAAAACGCGGCAGCGCTTCCGGTTCGAGCGCTACCGCGACATTCTCAGGTCATTGATGGCGGTTTAGATGCTGTCTTCGATCCAGCCCTGAAGAGCCGATTTTGGCGCAGCGCCCGCGCGGTTGGACACGACCTCGCCGTCCTTGAACATGAAGAGCGCCGGGATGCCACGGACGCCCAGCTGTGCGGCGGTGTTCGGGTTGGAGTCCACGTCGACCTTCACGACCTTCACTTTGCCAGCCATCTCTTCGGAAAGCTCTTCGAGCGCGGGCCCGATTTGCTTGCAGGGGCCACACCACTCGGCCCAAAAGTCCACGACAACCGGCACGTCCGACTGGCGGACCTCGGCGTCAAATGTTGCATCGGTGGCAGCGACGGTCGCCATGGCAGCTCTCCTAAGCGCTAAATCTAGAAACGCGAAAGTATGAATGGCCCGGGCCGTCGTCAACCCGATGCGGCACGCGCGAGCGCTGCGTGCACATGGTGTGTGGACAATGGCATGAGTGTGCGCGTTTCCGTCCAGAGGATCGCCGTCTCGACACGCTTGTCAGGAAAGATCTTCTCCAAGGCGGACGCGTAGGCACCAAGCTGCCTCAAGATGCCTTCCGGCACGTCGGCGGCATGCTCGGGGACGACGCGGTTCGATTTGAAATCCACGGTGAGCACGTGATCCTGCTTGATCACCAACCTGTCGATGCTTCCGCGCAGGGTCTGGCCCGGGAAGGTCGGTAGCTGCGCCGTCACGTCGACCTCCGCGAGGCTATCCTCGGCGAAGAGATGGGCCAGCACGGGATCATCGAGTATCGCCACCGCTGCCTCGAGCATCTCCGACGCGCCCCTTCGCTCGGCTGCCTCTTTCCAGTCTGCACGTGGAAGCGGGGGAAGGGTTTCGAGCAAGTCGTGAAGGGCCGTGCCTCTCGCCAACGCGTCCGCATCCTCATCCGTGCCCGCGAGTGTCTTCGCGCCGCCGAGATCGGACGGGCGAAGGAGCTTTTTCGGCGGAACGGGTGCAGGCGCAGGCAGATTGAGCTGCGTTGCGTCAGCGTCCCTTTCGTCCTGCCTTCGGGGCATATCCTTGGGCCAAGGCATCGGTTCATATCTGACGCCGCCTTCGATCTTCGAAAGCGGCAGCCCTTCCAGGGCGCCTGAGATTTGCGCGTGCCAGCTTGTTTCCGAGTTCTCGGACTTTCCCGCGGCACCGACGATCAGCCAGTTCTCCGCACGGGTCATTGCGACGTAGAGCAGCCGCTGTCGCTCTTCCTGCGCCAGCCTTTTGCCATCCTCCCGGGCCTCCGCAAGCACGGTCGGCATGTCTTCGGTCTTTGGAGCCCAAACAGGCCCAAACTCTGCCTTAAGCAATGCGGATTGACGCGCTGCACGGCGCTCACTCGTATCCGGGAGAATGACAATCGGTGCCTCGAGGCCCTTTGCACCGTGGACCGTCATGACCCGAACAACATTCGCGCTGCCATCAATGGCCCGTTTGACCCTCAGGTCATCGGCCGCGAGCCAGGTGAGGAAGCCGCTGAGGCTCGGTGGTTCCGTCTGTTCATAGGCGATGGCTTGGGCGAGGAGTGCGTCGATGGCGTCTTCGGCCTCCGGGCCAAGTCGAGCGACGATGGCGCGCCGACCGCCTTCGCGCGTCAGGATACGGTCGATGAGCTCGAACGGGCGGAGAAAATCTGCTGCGGAGAGCAGACGCTGGAGCCTGCTGACCGTTTCGGGGAAATCCGGCTCTCGATCCCTGAGCGCTGGCCAGAGATAGGTCTGCACGCGGTGGTGCGCGAGCTCGAACAGCGCTCGCTCGTCCCATCCGAAGAGCGGCGATTTCAGCACCACGGCGAGAGAGAGATCGTCCTCCGGGGTGGCAAGGAAATTCAGAAGCGCCGTGATGTCCTTCACGGCGAGCTCCTGTGCGACGTTGAGTTGGTCGGCCCCGGCGAGGGGGATGCCTGCATTCTTGCAAGCGCGGATGATCTCGGAGAACACGGCAGAGCGGCGCTGGACGAGGATCAGGATATCCTTCGGTTCGGCGGGCCTGTCTTGTCGGCCGTCTCGATCCACGACCGGGAGTGTCGCCGAGGCGAGGATACCCTTGATCCGCGCCGCTGTATCCTCCGCGAGCCTCCGCGTCGGATCTTCCGCGCTCACGGTATCGACGGCCTCGTACCACGCCGGCGGATCTCCCGTTTCGCCTTCGATGGGCGTGAGGAGGTCCACCCGACCAGGGAGCCGATCTTTGAAAGCGATGTGTCGGCTCTCCTGGCCGAGACCACGCTCCGCGCCGTCCTTGAAGACACGGTCAACGACATCGAGGATCGCAGGGGCGGACCGGAAGGAATGCTCGAGCGCCAGGGTTTGCAGGGGCGTATCTGAACCCTCGAGCATGGCTCCAAAATGCGCCTGCGAACGGTCGAAAGCCCGCGGATCGGCACCTTGAAACGAATAGATCGACTGTTTTTTGTCCCCGACGACGAAAACCGTCCGTTGCACGTCTTCCCGTGCGCCCTGCCCCGCGAGAATTTCCGTCGCGAGCGCCTTGATGATCTCCCATTGCTCTGGCGACGTGTCCTGCGCTTCGTCCACGAGGATGTGGTCAATCCCGCCATCAAGCCGGTAGAGCACCCAGGCGGCGACCTCGCTTCGCGCCAGCAAAGCCCGAGTCCGGGTGATCAAATCGTCGAAATCGAGCCATCCTCCTTCTGCCTTCTTCGCTTCGTAGGCGGGGAGAAAGTCTGCCGCGAAAGCATGGAGTGCCCATGTGCGCGCCGCTGCCAAGAGCCCGGTACGACGCGGGCGTGCCTTGGCCAGCCGCTCCATGAGATCATGGAATCTTTCCGTTAACTCAGGGCAAAGGATGTCCTTTCCGGCCTTGGTCGGCACACGGGCGGACTTCGGCGTGAAAGGGTTCTTCGTCTCCGCCCCGTAGACGAGTAACTCCTCCAGTTTGCCGAAAGTGGCGTGCGTCTGTTGAGACAGATCGAGCGCCGCAAGCTGAGACGCCAATTTCTTGTCATTGGCGCCTGACGTGGCGAGGAGACGAGATACTGAGGACAGCAGGTCTCCATCTCCGGGCGCAAGCACGCCCTCTGCGTGAGCTGCCCAATCATAGCCGGGAGGAAGATCAAATTCTGCCCAGAGCATTTCCATCGTTTTCGGCTGCGACAGAGCCGATTTATGGCGGAGCAACTCATCAAGCCACGCGCCCAGATCGTCGCTCGATTGCTCTGCAGCCATGGCCGAAAAGCCTGCCGAGCCCGCCTCTGCAAGTACCTCGATCACCTCACGCTGCATGAGATGCGCGACCCGCTGATCCATTTCTCGGAAATCCGGAGACACGCCTGCCTCGAGCGGGAAGCGGCGCAGGATTGCCGCGCAGAAGGCATGGATCGTCTGGATCTTGAGACCGCCAGGCGTCTCGATCGCCCGCGCAAAGAGCGTCCGCGCTCGTGAAATCTCCTCCGCAGAGAGCGCCTCATCGGCACCCACCGCAGCCAGCGCCTCGCGGAGGTCTGGCTCCGGCTGCATCGCCCACGCGCCCAAGGTGGCGAAGAGGCGATTCTGCATCTCGCTCGCAGCCGCCTTCGTGTAGGTCAGGCAAAGGATGCGCTGCGGTTCGACGCCTTCGAGCAGAAGGCGCGCCACGCGCTCCGTCAGAACCCGCGTTTTCCCGGAGCCAGCGTTGGCCGTGAGCCATGTGGAGCGACCGGGCTCCGCCGCGCGGAGCTGTCGTTTGGTGGCTTCGTTCGTCAAAGCCGGACTTTCTCTACGGGATCGGCAGCGGACCACTCTCCGAAGCGGCTCAGAAGATCGTAGGGGCTCAGGTCAGTTTCGCGCTCCATGGCCCGACGCGCGGTGAAGCCATGGTCGGGCGCAAGCATGCGCGAAATGAGGTCGATGAATTTCTCATGCGTGTCCTCGTCGCCGAGCGGTGCGTCCCTCTCCTCCGGGCTTCCGCCGAGCCCGATATAGGCGGCCCGTTCGACGCGCGCGGCGCCCACTGCTTCGAATGCGCCGCGCTCTACCATCATTGCTTCGAGAAGAAGCTGCTTGTCAAAGATCCTCTGCTGCTTGTCGCTCGGAGGTTTGCCGGTCTTGTAGTCATATATGCGCGCGCTCCCGTCCTCCGCGATGTCGATGCGATCAGCCTCGCCGGTGAGAAGGAAGTCCACCGCGGCGAGCTTCAGCGCGCCTTTCGTCTCCAGCTCAAATCGGGACACCCCTTGCTGCCGCTTCCCTTCCGTCGCCACAAACCAAGGTGCCACCCGCGCCAGACGCGCTTGCCACATGGCGCGCGCCGCAGGCCAGTGAACGCTGGCCGCGAGGACCTCCGCCGCTTTTGCAGTGAGTGCGTCTATGGCTTCGTCCCTGTTTTCTGGGAGCCCGTCAGCGATGACGCGTTCCATGACCTTGTGAAGTACCGTGCCTCGCAAAAGTGCGTCCGGTTCCGCTTGAATAGGGTCTAATTCTCTGAGGCGAAGGATATGCCGGGCGTAGATCGCGTACGGATCCCGGATCAGGGTTTTGATCTCGGTGACTGACAGCTTGTGCGGCCTCACCGGCACTGGAGGGATCGGTGCCGGGCGCGGGGCTGGCGGAACGCGCGGCGCGATATCAAGCCTGCGTGCCAGCCTTGTCCAATGCGCGCCCCGAGCTTGCATCTCCTCAAGCGCGCGCGGTCCATTCTGCGCCGGCAGGCCCTTCAGCAATGTCATCAACCGGTTGAGCCAACGGGATGGGACCGTCTCAGCATCGTCGGATTTCGTCGCGCGTGTCAGCCATACTTCCGGGGCGCATGCCGCTTGTTGAAAATCATGGGCCGAGAGCCCCACTTGCCGTTCAGGAGACCGAAGACCCAACGTGCGGCGCAGGTCTCGATTGAGCCAGGGATCCGACGCCGCGGGCCCCGGCCAACTGCCTTCGTTGAGGCTGCCGAGGATCACAAGATCAGCTCCCTGGGCACGCGCATCAAGCGTTCCCCAGATCATGATGCCGGGATGGGAGACGTTCTGAATGTTCATCGGCTCCGCAGCCATGGCTTGGGTCAGCAGCGTCAAAGGATCGACTTCTTCGAGCAAGTCGGCATCCATCGCGAGGGCTTCCAGCTTGGTGAGGAGGGCGTCTGCGGCGCGCCCAGCTGCCTCCTCCCACAGCGCCCCTTGACCAGCTCCATGAGGGCCGGCGGCGAGCGCTTCTGCTGCGTGGCGCAACCACCCGAGAAAGTCCGGGAGCGTTGTCATCTGCGGAATTTTCAAGACGGCGGTCAGCCAGGCAGCCCAATCTGCGCGACGTTCATCCTCGGCAGCGCAAGCCGCTATGTGCGAGGCATCCGGAAAAGGCGGACCGCGACGCCGCAAGTGCAGCTCGAGGGCGCGGGTCATCAGCAAATGAGGTCCGCGCGCGTCATTGCCCGTGGCGACCAAGGGGTGCTTGAGAAGCGCGATGAGGCTCTGGGCGGATAACTTCTGTCGCGCAAGGCTGGCCAGTTGTCTGAGTAACCGGCCGGGGGCGGTGAGCGAGAGCGGTGTTCCAGCAGAGTCATCGGCGACGATGCCCCACCGGTCGAGCGCGGCCGCCACGCGCCGTGTGAGGCTTCTGTCCGGGGAGATCAGCGCCGCTGCGGTGCCGTCGTCGGCGGCCTGGCGCAATCGAAGCGCAATGGCGTTGGCTTCTTCCCGCTGGTCCCGCGCCTCGACAAGCGTCAGTCCCTCAGTCGCCGAACTCAGAGAGCCGAGCGTGGGCCCTTCATCCAGCCATTGGTGCGTCACTGGCGCGGGACGGAGTGCGAGAGACAAGACCTTTGACCGCGCTTTGTCAGGTTCAGCGCCGAGGATTGTGACATCATCCTTTGTGATGCCCATGGCTTTCAGCAAAGCGACATAGCGGTATTGCGGATGATCCTCATCCTGTCGGCGATCAAGACCCTCCCACGTACGTTGAGGTGTCATCGGGTCGAAACCGGGAAGCATGACTGCCCCCTGAGGGAGTGCGGCGATGGCCTTGAGCAGAAGTGCGGTGGGGCCTCGCGATCCGGTGGACCCCACGGCCACGATGGGCCCGATTGGCGCGCTTCGCTGCCAGGCCGCAACCAAAGCGTTGACCTGGGCGCGGAGGCCGACGCGGGCCTCACGGGCTTCAAAATCCGCAGCAATCTTAGCCACGGCGAGGGCGCGCTTCCAATGCTCACTATGCGCGCCGAGATCGAGCGCCTCGAGCTCCGGGAAGCTTACCCCTTCCTCCTCCATCTCGGTCAGTAGTGCGGCCAGGGTGCCGGCGAGATCGTAGGCCGTGGCCGGTGCGCCCATCCCCTCGATGGGCAAGAGGAGCCGCGCGAGATCCAACCTACGACGCTCAGCCATCTGTCCCTGTTGCATCGGCAGCAGCACACCGGGCGCCAGAGTCTGGATATCCGTAATCAGCGACATCCGCGGAAGAAGCTGTGGGGGATCGGCCTCGAAAACATCTCGGAGGCGCGTGAGCATTCGGCCCGAATTCGCCACCAACGTGATCCTTGGCCAGTCCTCGGGCGCGGCCACACGTTCCCTCAGCGCAGCCACGACTGCCGCCGGATAATCCGCTCCCGGCGGTACGCCGTAGACCTTCGCCTCAAACACGAAGCATTTCCTCGGCGAGCGGGATGGATGCGGGGCGGCCCACATCACACCACCTACCGGGATAGTTGACGCCCCGCAGCGTGCCTCGCCCGATCATCTCGTCCCAGAGGTGATTGAAGGAAAAGACATCACGCGGCTCCGCGGCCACGACATCTCCGTTGATGATCTGTGCACCGGTGAAGACGACGCCCGGCCCCCGCTTGATGTGGCCATCGGGGCTGAGGCTGAAGTCACCATGGTCCGTGCGGCCATACGCTTGCTCAACCGGGACACACAGAAGCAGGGCCTCAAGCCCGTCGCGCCAATGATCGCGGAGAATTTCATATGGGTTGGGTCCATCCCACGCGGCATCCGAGTTCATGGTGAAGATAGGCCCTGACCCCAGATGCTTGAGTGCATTCTTGAGGCCTCCTCCTGTCTCGAGAAGCGTGTCCTCCTCAATGACCGAGACGTTATCATGCGCCAGCGCGGCCGTGATCTGGCTGGCGAGGTAGTGCGCGTTGACCACTATGGGGGCCAGCCCCGCTTCCTTCGCGGGCTCAAGCGCGTGGGAGAGGAGCGTGCGACCGGCAACCTCGATCAGGGGCTTTGGTCGTGCGTCGGTGAGCGGAGCCATCCGCGTCCCACGCCCTGCCGCAAAGATCATGCAAGCTCTGGGATCGTTCCGCATCGGGCCTTCAGATCTGAGAGGTGTGCTTGGGAGGGCGGTGGCAGGATCGCGAGCGCAACCCTGCGGAGCTCCTCGAGGCTTGGATGAGCGAGGTCGGTCAGCAGGTTTTTCCAAACCCGCGGCAGGAGGTCGATGTAGTGAGGCTTGCCGAAGTGAAGCGAAAGACGCGCAAACACGCCCATGATCCGTAGGTTCCTCTGAGCACTCTGGACAGCAAACTGGCTTCGGAGAGCTTCGTCTTCCACTCCGATCAGCGAAGCGAAGCGGGGGAAGGCTGCCTCGGCGACAGGCTCCGAAACGTCTCGCCGGGCGTCTCGAACAAGAGAGGCGAGATCATAGCTCGGCTGGCCCGCACGTGCGTCCTGGAAATCGAGGAGCCCTACGCGCGCCAAGCCTTGCCGTTCGGGCAGCCAGAGCAGGTTCTCGGCGTGATAGTCTCGCAAGACTAGTGTCGTCCTCGAGCTCTCGGTCTCCTGAAGGGCTTTCATGCAGGCCGCTTCGAGCTCCTGCCGCGCGGTGGGGGCATTGACGTACCATTCGGCCGCCAGACCGGCGAGCGGCGCCATGCTGGCCGCGTCATAGGGGGCAACGCCATCAGGGACTTGAGCAGCGACGAGTGACGCGAGCACCTCGATGGCAGCGTCATAAACGCGGGCTTCTTTGCCCGGGTCGCGCGCAACGACACGGGCAAAAAGCGCATCTCCGAGATCTTCCAACAGCAGGAACCCCGCCGTCTCATCCGCTGCGAAAATGCGTGGTGCTGACAGACCGAGGCTCGAAAGGTGCCGGGCAATCTTGATAAAGGGACGGACGTCCTCGCCCTTGTCTGGCGGACTGTCCATGAGAACGGCTGGATGGCCCTTGAAGGACTTCAGCCGGAAATAGCGCCTGTTTGACGCGTCACCGGCGAGGGTCACTAGCTCTGCGCCCTTCCATTCCGTCTCGGCCAGAAAGGCTGCGGCGCGCGCGTCTCTGTTCATGCGAGATCGTCCCATCGCTCGTCCCCGACAATCGTCAGGAGACGGGCCGAATGCCCTTCAATGCTCAGCCTGAAGAGCTGGGCGTGAGCTGGTGCCAGGCTCCCGAGCCTGTCCGGCCATTCGATGAGGGTGACGGCTGTTGAAAATGCCTCCTCAAGGCCAAGCTCCGCGAGCTGGTCCGCGCTGGAAAGCCGGTAGAGGTCGCAATGCCAAATGTCGAAGTGCGGCGTTTGGTAGGTTTGGACGAGTGTGAACGTGGGTGACGGGACGTCCTCGGGTACGGTCAGCAAGGATTGAATAAGTGCCCGTGCGAACGCGGTTTTCCCGGCCCCGAGATCTCCTTCGAGGAGAAGACAGTCTCCCGCCGTCAAACGCGACCCGACCGTTTCTGCCAGTGTCTCCGTCGCGGCAAGACTGGGAAGTGAGATTTGGATGGCGTTCTTGTTTGCTTCGGCTACGGGCATGGCCGCAGACTATCCACGCGAGAGGCCCACGCAACCGCTTCCTCAGGTCAGCACGCTGTGACCACTTCCCGCTTGCTGGAGACCGGCCGAGACTTTCCAAGGGTTGAGAAGCCCACGAGGGTGGACCCGCCGCTGATCCGTTGGGTCCTGCAGGCGATCCGCCGCCCGTCATCGGTCGTGATCTGGCCGCTCCACGTCGTGGCGCCGTTGCGCCGTTCGATGGCGTCGACGAGGGCGTCCCATGTCGGGCGGTCGCCTCCGCAGGCTCTCCAGCGGTCAGCGGCATCGCGCAGCCGCGACACAACGAGCCCCTCGTCGGCATCGTCCTGCCACATCGCGCGGTAGGCTCGGTTGCTCAGCGTGACCATGCCGACACCGTTCACGACGAGGATCGCTTCCTCGATGGCATCGAGCGCTTCGTGGCCAAGCTCGATCTCTGAGCGGAAGCGGTGGGAGAGTGAGACTTCCGCGCTGATGTCTTCGAAAAGGAACGCGATGGCACCATCCGGATGCGGCCTTCCAGTGACGCGGAAGGTAATGCCACCCGGGAGGTTCCATGTTTCGCAATAGGAGCCTTCCTGCGCTTGGGCCTCAAGCTCCACGATCTGGCTGCGCCACGCTTTGTAGTCTTTCGGCTCCGCGAGAAGGCTATCCGCGCGAAGTCGGTCGAGAAACGCTTGCAGGGTCGGTCGCTGCGCGAGGAATTCCACGGGCAAGCGCATCATGTCGAGAAGCGCGGGGTTGAACAGTGCCATCCGCCGGTCCTTGTCGAAGATGGCAAGCCCGATGGAAAGCTGGGCGAATGTCTTTGTCAGCGTCTGGACGAATTCGCGCTGCGAGGCTTCTGCCTTGACCAAGCCATCCGCCGGAAAGGCGAAGAAGTTGAAGCGTCCTCCGCGCTCCACGCAATGGACGTCAAAGCTCCTGGAGATCAGAGAGGCGCCGGTATCGCTGGCGTCGATCATTGCTCTTGCCGTTTTCCCGGCGGTCGGCGGGGCGCTGTGGAGCTCCGGGAACAGGGCGGTTGGTGGCCACGTCATTCGATCGGCCTCTCCGACGGCATCCACAACGGTGAGATAGGTCTCGTTGGCCCACTCTATTTCGCCTGCAGAGTTGGTTTGCCAGAGCAGCAAGGGCGCTTCGTCCGTGACTGTCCGCAGAATGGCGAGTTCGTCACCGTGCCGCATTTGCGTATAGGCATCGTCGGACTGAATGCCTTCATCCACATCGCCGTGATGCACGAGGGTGACCCGGATGAAACCGTCCCATTGGTCTATGCGCATCCGCAGATCATGGTCTCGCGCCTGTCCACGGACGGTTCCCTCAAAAGCCCCGCCCTTGATCTTCTCGAGGCTTGGAAGGCCTGGGAAGCGTCTCGCCTGGCCCCTTAGAAGCCGACAGAGGTCGCTCCCTCCGGTCGCGAGATCATTCATGATCCGGCGAGCCGGCGCGGTGCAGTCGACTAGGTCCTCTTCATCGAAGAGAAAGATGACCTGCTGATCAGCGTTCCGGAGCGCTGTCCGTGCGACCTGATCCGGGTCCGGCGCAAGCCGCGCCCACAGCAACACCGCCGTGATGCTGATGACCCCCGCCAATAGCACCACCATCGCATATTCTAGAATCACCTGCGCCATATCGGCCCTCCGCTTCCCGCCCAACAGATTGGGGAAACAGAGTTAATTTCTCGTTAAGCTCGCCTAACGGTTGGTAACCAGTTTCGCTGGCCCCTCATGGTGCGATGGGTTCGTTTGGCCCGAGTGCGGACGTGGCGGCCTCTTTGCCACGTTGCGCCACTGCATCCATCGGCCAGCTCACGGTGACCTGCGCCCCGTTAAAGCCGTCGTCTTGCGTGCCATTGTTGAATGCGAGTTCCGCGCCCGTGCGCTCCAGCAGAGTCTTCGCGATGAAAAGGCCCAGCCCCATGCCATCATAGCCCGGCCTCGCGTCAGAGCTCTGTGCGCGCCGGCGGGCCCGCGTGAACGGATCGCCCAAGCGCCCAATCACCTGCGCCGAAAAGCCCGGGCCGTCGTCACTGATTCGGATCGAGACCCAGCGGCTGCCCCAGGCGAGCTCGACGCGTACTTTTTCGTGCGCGAAATCCACCGCGTTTTGCACGAGGTTTCGCACGCCGTGGATGATCTCCGGATGACGTCTGATCTGCGGCTGCTCGAGCGCCGCGTCTGCGGAGGGCGACAAGAGGAAGTCTACCGCCACGCCTCGATCAGTGTGGGGGCTGGCGGCCTCGCGCACGACGGTCTCGAAAGGCGCGAAGCGCAGGTGCAGATCGTCCTTCCCGGCCCTTCCCATGGATCGAAGGATATCGCGACATCTGTCCGCCTGGGTGCGGATGAGGGCTGCGTCGTCATGCAAATCGCCCTCTGGCAGCTCTTCCATCAACTCGCTCGACACGAGCTTTATGGTGGCCAGTGGCGTGCCGAGCTCGTGGGCCGCCGCGGCAACCACACCTCCCAGATCGGTGAGCTTTTGCTCCCGCGACAGGGCCATCTGGGTTGCGAGCAACGCACGAGACATGGTGTGCAACTCGTCCGTGACACGGCGCGCATAGGCCGAAATGAAGATCGCTCCGACGACGATTGCGGCCCAGAATCCGACCATGAAGAGACCGGGAACCTGTAGAACAAACCCGTCGGCGGACCTCAGCGGCAGGTGGAATAGCCCTGCAAACGTTACGGCGGTGAAGGCCACTGCGCCGAGAATGAGAGTAGGTCCAAGGGACAAGGCGGTGGCCGAAATCGTGACTGGGCCAAGCACGAGCAGCGCGAAGGGATTGTTGAGCCCGCCGGTGAGGGTCAGAAGAAAGCCCAACTGGATGAGATCGAACAGGAGGAAGAGAAAGGTCTCCATCTCCGTGAGGCGCTTGTTTTCGGGATAGATCCAGACGGCCGTGAGATTGGCGAATACGGACATGCCGATCGCGAGGTAACAAAGCCCGATCTCCAACTGCAGCTCGTAGATGCGCTGGGCGATGGTGACGGCGAGCAGCTGCCCCACGATGGCAACCCAGCGCAGGACGACGAGCGTGCGCAGACGGATCCAGTTCCGTCGCTCGTCGCCGGGAGAGATCGTCGGAAATTGAGAGGCTTCGGGTCTGACATTGCGCGGGCGCGCGCGATCTCTGCCGGCGGCGTTGTGCGTTGTGTTGTTTGAAGCGTTGATGTCTGTCATGGGCTGCGGACCCGCTGCAATTCAATCAGATGTGACGTCGGGCCTCAGTAAATTCCGGCACTATCTGCCTACATAGCAGGGTAGCTGGCAAAAGGGAGAGCACCGAGGTGAGCGCGAAAGTAGCAGCAATAGCATCCGGAGTGGCGGGTCTCTTGGTGGGCGGCTCTTTTCTTGCAGCGACCGTCCTGGCGCCGTCGAATGACTTGCAAGCGTGCCTTGGCTCTTCGGTTGCTGGCGGAGATGTAGGAGGGCCCTTCGAGCTCGTCAGCGAAACGGGACAGACGGTGACGCAGGACGACGTCATCACCGGCGCGACACTCGTCTATTTCGGATACACGTTTTGCCCCGATGTCTGCCCGATGGACGTAAATCGCAACGCCATCGCCATGGAGATTCTCGAGGAAGATATGGGCACCGAGATCGATGGCCTCTTCGTCACGATCGACCCGGCGCGCGACACGCCCGAATACCTTGCCGAGTTCACGGAGTGGGTTCACCCGCGCCTGACGGGCCTCACTGGTTCAGAGGAGCAAGTGGCCGACGCAGCGCGGGCCTACCGGGCCTATTACCGAAAGGTCGATGGGGATGATCCTGACTTCTACCTCATGGATCATTCGACACTCACCTATCTCATGCATCCGGAAGAAGGCTTCGTGACTTTCTTCCGCCGGGACATGTCTCCGGAGGACATGGCAGAACAGATTGATTGTGTCGTGGACACGCTCGCTTAGGCGAGCGAATTGACGTCCGCGACAATCGGCTCATATGTGATCCAGCCGCAAAGCCGATGACATAGAGGATCGCAGATGCCCGAGACTGCTGTCGACCTTGGACCAGACCCAACCCTTCTGCTCGTCGATGATGACGAGCCGTTTCTGAAGCGCCTGGCGAAAGCCATGGAAAAGCGAGGCTTTGCCGTGGAGCAGGCCGGTTCGGTGGTGGCAGGCAAGGCCATAGCGACCGCGCGGCCCCCGGCCTACGCTGTCATCGATCTGCGCCTTGAAGATGGCAACGGCCTCGACGTCGTTGAGACGCTTCGTGAACGCCGCCCCGAAAGCAAGATCGTCGTGCTGACCGGTTACGGTGCAATCGCAACGGCCGTCGCTGCCGTGAAAATCGGTGCGACGAACTACCTGTCGAAGCCCGCCGACGCAGGCGACATCACCGACGCCTTGTTGGCCAAAGAAGACGAGCTTCCCCCGCCGCCGGAGAACCCGATGAGCGCAGATCGCGTGCGTTGGGAGCATATCCAGCGGGTCTATGAGCTCTGCGATCGCAATGTGTCCGAGACGGCGCGCCGCCTGAACATGCACCGCCGCACGCTCCAGCGGATCCTCGCGAAGCGTTCTCCCCGCTAACTGGGCAGCAAGCTCTTGCTCTCGGGCACTGGCGTACGCACGGTGCCCTTAATGAGGTGATCCACGAGGTTATCGACCACGAGCTGCCCCATGGCCCCGCGGGTCTCCACGGTCGCGCTGCCGACATGCGGCAGAAGGACGACGTTCGGCATCGCTTTCAGAGCATCTGGTATTCTCGGCTCGGCCTCGAACACGTCGAGCCCCGCCCACCCGAGCTTCCCTTGTTCCAGACACCTTACAAGGGCAGCCTCGTCCACGACTGACCCTCGTGCGACGTTGATCAGCGTTCCCTCAGGCCCCAGGGCCTCGATCACCTCTTGGGTCACGAGGTGGCGCGTTTCCGGTCCACCGGGGACGATGACGATGAGGCAATCCACCTTCTGCGCCATTTCCAGAAGGTTTGGCTCGAAGATGAACGGCACGCTTTTGGGCGCGCGGCTGTGATAGTGGATTTCCGGTGAGAAGGGCGCAAGCTTGCGCGCGATTTCTTGTCCGATGCGGCCCATCCCCACGAGACCGATGCGCTGCCCGTCGGCGCTGCGCGTGAGCGGGGCCGCCCCTCTCGCGGACCAGTTGCCGGATCGCGCCCAGTCGTCGTCTCGCAGAAGCTCCCGGTAGCAGGCAAGCATGAGCATGAGTGCGGTCGTGGCCACCTCGGCATTGAGCACATCCGGGGTATGGGTGACGATGATCCCGCGCCGCGCTGCCTCCCTGGCATCGATCGCGTCGTAGCCGACGCCGTAACAGGAGATGAGCGCGAGCCGTGGAAGCGCCGCCATGTCCTCGCGACTGATGCCGAGACCACCATTCGTGAGCACATATGCGAACCGGCCACCTTCGGCAGCGAGATCGAGGCCCTCGCGCGGAACCAACGTCATGTGTGGCGCCAGAGCGTGCGCCATGGCCTCCGTCACCTCACCGTAAATCAGGCATTCGGTCATGGTCGTGCTCTCAATGATTGTCTCGCGGCAGACCCTTGCGCGAGATGTCTTGGTACCCGGCCGCGTCTCGGAGCGTCATGCCCTCATCGAAGCGGCCGACCAGCTCCCGGAAGTATTGCTGCCAGGGCGTCTGGCTCTCGGGATGCGCGTAGCCGCCCGCCTCCGCGAGCGCCGCCGCGCGCGCCTGAAGCTCCTCAAACGGAACGAGCATGTCGGCCGTGCACTTGGCTAGATCGATCCTGACGCGGTCGCCGGTCTTGAGCAAAGCGAGGCCGCCATTGTCCGCGGCCTCGGGCGCCGCATTCAGGATGGATGGCGAGCCCGACGTACCGGATTGCCGTCCATCGCCGACGCAAGGCAGGGCGTGGATGCCCTTTTTGAGGAGGTAGGATGGTGCCCGCATATTCACGACCTCGGCGCCGCCGGGATACCCCTTCGGTCCGGCGCCGCGCATGAAGAGGATGCAGCGCTCGTCGATGTTTTCTGCAGGGTCATCAATCCGGTGATGGAAATCCTCCGGGCCGTCGAAGACCACCGCGCGCCCTTCAAAGGCCATCGGATCCTTCGGATCGGAGAGATAACGCTGACGGAATTCTTCCGAGATCACCGAGGTCTTCATGATCGCACTATCGAAGAGATTGCCCGTCAGGTTGATGAAGCCGGCTTCGGCAACGAGCGGGTTAGAGACTGTCATGATGACGTCAGGGTTCCCCGTGCGGGCGGAAGAGCAGTTCTCAGCGATGGTTTTGCCATTGGCAGTGAGAACGTCGGGATGGGGCAGAAGCCCTGCGGAGATAAGCTCGCCCATCACGGCGGGAACACCTCCGGCGCGCTGATAATCCTCGCCGAGGTATTTGCCAGCCGGCTGCAGGTTCACGAGGAGCGGAATGTGATGCCCCAGAGCCTGCCAGTCATCATTGCTCAACGGGACACCGAGATGGCGCGCGATCCCGTTCAAATGGATCGGCGCGTTCGTCGACCCGCCAATGGCCGAGTTGACCACGATTGCGTTCTCGAAGGCCTCACGGGTCATGATATCCGAGGGGCGCAGGTCCTCCCAAACCATGTCCACGATCCGCTTGCCCGTCTCGTAGCTGATCTGCCCACGTTCGCGGTAGGGCGCGGGGATGGCCGCCGAGCCCGGCAGCTGCATGCCCAGCGCTTCAGCGAGCGAATTCATGGTCGTAGCCGTGCCCATCGTGTTGCAGTAGCCCACAGAGGGCGAGGAAGAGGCCGCGATCTCGAGGAACTCGTCACCGTCGATCTTGCCCTCGGCCATGAGCTCCCGGGCCTTCCAGATCACCGTACCGGAGCCCGCATGCTTGCCTTGCCAATAGCCATTGAGCATGGGCCCCACGGAAAGTGCGATGGCAGGAATGTTGACCGTCGCTGCAGCCATCAGGAGCGCGGGCGTGGTCTTGTCACAGCCAATGGTGAGAACGACCCCGTCGATGGGATATCCGTAGAGGCTCTCGACCAGGGAAAGATAGGCAAGGTTGCGATCGAGGCTCGCCGTGGGCCTTTTGCCCGTTTCCTGGATCGGGTGAACCGGGATCTCGATGCATGTGCCACCGACGGCAATGATCCCGTCGCGGACACGTTTGGCGAGTTCGATGTGGTGTCGATTGCACGGGCTGAGATCGCTTCCGGTTTGCGCGATACCAATGATCGGCTTGCCAGCCTGGAGTTCCTCCTGCGTCATGCCGAAATTCAGATACCGCTCGAGATAGAGCGCCGTCATTTCCGGGTTGTCCGGGTTCATGAACCACTGTCGCGAGCGGAGGTCTTTCTTGTCGATCATGCTTGGTATCTCCTAGCGTCGCTGTCCCGAGGTGCCCGTTTCAGCCCAATGCTCCTCTGCACCGCTCATATCAGGAAGTCACTCCACGATTTCTCGGGCTGACGCCGCACCGCGGCCTCGGTAGCGTACCGTCAGACCACGGGGCAGGGAAAGGCCATCGAGATGCGGGTGATGATACTGGGCGGCGGTGGCATGGTGGGTCAGAAGCTCGCGCGCTGCCTTTTGGCGGACGGCCTCCCCAACGATCCCTCCCCGGACATCACGACCTGTGACGTCGGATATCCAACTGATCCGGCGCCCGTTGCGCGGCAGGACATTCGGGATATCACGCACCCGACCACTGCGGCCGAGATCGCAGCGCAGCGCTATGACGTGATTTACCAGCTTGCCTCGGTGGTCTCGGGGGAGGCGGAGGCCGACTTCTCAAAAGGCTGGGACGTGAATCTTTGGCCGATGTGGAGGCTTCTCGAGGCGCTTCGCGCCGAGCACGAGAGGAGCGGCGGCACATACAGGCCCCGCTTCGTCTTCACGTCGTCCATCGCCGTGTTCGGAGGCCCTTACCCAGAGGTCATCGACGATGAGTTTCTCACGTCTCCGCAGACCAGCTACGGCGCACAAAAGGCCAGCTGCGAGATGCTCGTTCAGGATTTCAGCCGCAAGGGCTTCATTGACGGGGTAAGCTTGCGTCTTCCCACGATCTGCGTGCGACCCGGAAAGCCCAACGCCGCGGCATCTTCATTCTTTTCCGGGATCATTCGGGAGCCCCTCAACGGTCAGCTCGCATCTCTCCCTGTTCCTGAGACTGTGCGCCATACCCATGCATCGCCGCGCGCCGCCGCGCGCTTCTTGCGCCACGCAGCCGGTATCGACACGGAGAAGCTCGGGGGTCGGACCGCTCTCAATCTGCCGGGTGTGAGCGTCACGGTTGCAGAACAAATCGAAGCGCTCTCTCGCGTGGCCGGGGAAAAGGTGACGAAACTCATCAAGCCGGAGCCGGACGAGACGATCATGCGGATCGTCGCGCTCTGGCCGCAGCGTTTCGATCCAGTGCGCGCGAAGGTGCTCGGTTTTGTCGCCGAAGAGAGCTTCGACGATATCATAGAAACCTATATCGCCGACGATCTGGTTAAGGCGTGACCTTTGCAAGCTCGGCTGTGAGCGCGTCATGGCGCGCGACATAGGCTTCGCGGACCGCCACAGGCGGGCGCAGCGTGAGCACCAGTCCATCGACGATTTCAGGCTTGGGTCTGCCGAAGAATTTTGCTGCTTCCTTCTCTTCGAATCCGGCCAGTTGCGTGGCTTCGAGGTACGCGCTGATTGTGTCGGCTTTCTTGATCTGCTTCTTCACCATGGCCGGAACGGCAGCGGGCAGCCCAAAACGCAGGTGGATCGCCGCCGTAAGCCGCGCATCGAGTTCGCCGTAGCCGGGCCCCACAGCCGCCTTCACCGGAGAGATCATATCCCCAATCACGTATTCAGGGGCATCATGGAGCAACGCGGCCAGCCGCCACTTCACTGGCGCTGACGGCTGAAGGCGTGTGTAGATGTCTTCCACGAGAATGGAGTGCTCGGCGACGGAGTACGCATAGTCGCCAAATGTCTGGCCGTTCCACCGCGCGACGAAGGCGAGCCCGTGGGCGATATCTTCGATTTCGATATCAAGCGGCGTGGGATCGAGGAGATCGAGCCTCCGTCCCGATAGCATCCGCTGCCATGCGCGAGGCTTTCCACGTGGACCAGCTGTCATTTTCAGTTTCCTGTGATCAGACGCAACCTGCGGGCATCGAACAAGATTTCCGGAAGGTGCACGAGTGCATACTCTCCGCCTAGGATTTTATAGCCAATCGCGCGGGACTTCGAGGCGAAGGAGCTAGGTTAAATGCCATGGGGAGGCGCAAAGCCACGTCTCTGCTCAGGGCGAAAAGCTCGAGCAAGCCCGAAATGGGAGCCGAAAATGAAGAAGAACCTCACTCGGGTCGTACCCGTCCTACTTGGGGGAGCCGCTCTATCGACTTTCCTTTCTTCGCCTGCACTCGCAGACATCAGCGCTGAGAACAGATGCGCACCTCGGGACTTGATCGTCACGTCCCTCGCGATGGATTACGGCGAAACCCCTGTTGGTAGCGGCTTCCAGGGCACCCAGCAGATCCTCGAAGTATTTGCCTCCGACGACAAGGGCACATGGACGATCATCGTCACTGAAACCAACGGGGTGGCATGCATCGTTGGCGCCGGAACGGACTGGCATGAGAGAAGCATGTTGCCGGTCGGCGTGCCGGGCTAGGCCAGTCGCGCCTCGAGCATTTTTCGAGGCCCTCTTCCCAAGTTGTATCCCGCTCTGACGGCTGGTATCGCCCCGTCGATTAAAGTGTTTATGCGCTTGTGAGATGAGGAGGGCCCCATGGCCAAGGATTACGTTGTCAAAGACATCGCGCTCGCCGGCTATGGCCGCAAGGAGCTCGATATCGCAGAGACAGAGATGCCCGGCCTCATGGCGGCACGGGCGGAATACGGCGAGGCCCAGCCCCTGAAGGGCGCGCGTATCGTCGGGTCCCTCCACATGACGATCCAGACCGGTGTTCTTATCGAGACGCTCACGGCGCTGGGCGCCGATGTCCGTTGGGCATCTTGCAATATTTTCTCGACGCAGGATCACGCCGCGGCGGCGATTGCCGAGGCAGGTGTGCCGGTCTTTGCTGTCAAAGGGCAGACGCTGGAAGAGCACTGGGATTACCTCGATCGCTCGTTCCAGTTCGATGACGGCCCCAACATGATCCTCGACGATGGTGGCGATGCGACGCTCTACGTCCTGCTCGGTGCACGTGCGGAAGCGGGGGAAGAAATCATTCCCGTGCCGCAGTCGGAAGAAGAAGCCGTGATCAAGGCGCAGATCGCCAAACGCATGGAAGCGTCGCCCGGTTGGTTCACGAAGATCAAGGAGCAGATCCAGGGCGTCTCCGAAGAAACGACGACGGGCGTCAACAGGCTTTATCAGCTCAAGCGCGACGGCGGATTGCCGTTCCCGGCAATCAACGTGAATGACAGCGTCACAAAGTCGAAATTCGATAACAAGTACGGATGCAAGGAAAGCCTTGTGGACGGGATCCGTCGCGCAACGGACACCATGATGGCAGGCAAGGTCGCCGTTGTTCTGGGCTATGGCGACGTCGGCAAGGGCTCCGCGGCATCTCTCGCAGGGGCCGGTGCGCGCGTGATCGTCACCGAAGTCGATCCGATCTGCGCCCTGCAGGCTGCGATGGACGGCTTTCAGGTCACCACGCTCGAGGACGTCGTGGAAACCGCCGACATCTTCGTAACCACAACCGGCAACAAGGATGTCATCCGCATCGAGCACCTGCGCGCGATGAAGGACATGGCGATCGTGGGAAACATCGGCCATTTCGACAACGAGATTCAGGTTGCCTCGCTCAAGAACCACAAGTGGACCAACATCAAGGAGCAGGTGGACATGATCGAGATGCCTTCGGGCAATCGGATCATCCTGCTTTCCGAAGGGCGTCTCCTGAACCTCGGCAACGCGACGGGGCATCCGTCCTTTGTGATGTCGGCCTCGTTCACCAATCAGGTGCTCGCGCAGATCGAGCTTTGGCAAAACGGCGACAACTACGGCAATGACGTCTACATCCTACCCAAGGCGCTTGATGAGAAGGTGGCGCGGCTGCATCTCGACCGGATTGGGGTGAAGCTCACCGAGCTCGACAAGACGCAGGCCGACTACATCGGTGTGACCATCGAAGGGCCGTTCAAGCCAGAGCATTATCGCTACTGACAGCGTGGACAGTCGAGGATCGGCTCGGCTCTTGGATCAATTCGCGGCGGGCTTTGACTTGCCGCGTGTCCTCCGTCAGCGTCGGCTCCGATGACGAAGGAGCCCGACATGGCCGCACGCACCGGGGCCGAAAGCCTCGTGGAGACCTTTCTGGCGGAAGGTGTGAACCTCTGCTTTGCAAACCCCGGTACGTCGGAGATGCATTTCGTCGCCGCGTTGGACAGTCACCCAGACATGCGCTGTGTGCTTTGCCTTTTTGAAGGCGGCGCTTCGGGTGCTGCCGATGGCTATTTCCGGATGTCCGGGAAGGTGGCGGCCACAATGTTTCATCTCGCGCCGGGTTTCGGAAATGCCTTCGCCAACCTGCACAACGCGCGGAAGGCGGGTTCGGGCATTGTCAACGTGATGGGCGAACATGCGCGCATCACCTTGCCTATGACAGTCCGCTCAAGGGCGATACCGCAGGGATCAGCGACACGATTTCCTATTGGACTCGGACAGTCACGGATGCGGCCTCGGTCGCCCAGGACGGCGCTGAAGCCGTGGCAGCAGCGCGGAGTGGGAATGGCCGCCTTGCGACGCTGATCCTGCCGGCGGATACGGCGTGGGGCGAGGGAGCTCCGGCCAAAACAGGCACTGTTTCAGCCCTGGAGCGACCAAGCGAAGAAGATATCTCTGCTGCGGTAAAGGCTCTGAAGGCGCCGAACACCGCGCTGCTCATTGGCGGCGAGGCAGCCTACGGTGAAGGCTTGCGACGTGCTGGGGGGATTGCCGAAAAAGCCAGCGCGCGGCTTATCGCGCCACTCTTTGTGAGCAGGCTCGAGCGCGGCGTCGGGACACCCCTCGTCGAACAGCTGCCCTATGCAGGGGATCTCGCCGGCGACATGCTGCGAGGGCTGGAGACAATTGTCTGCATCGGCGCGAAGCCACCGGTGAATTTCTTTGCCTATCCCGGCAAACTGTCGCTGCCTACCGACCCGGCTTGCGACGTGGTGGAGCTTTGCATGCCCGACATGGATGCCCGCTACACGCTCGACGCAATAGCTGATGCCCTCGGGAGCACGCAGCCGACCGGGCTTCGAGAGCTCGCCCTCCCGGACGCGCCTGCCGACGGCCCTCTTTCCGCGGAGAGTGCTTGCACCGTCATTTCTCGCTGGATCCCGGACGGCGCAATCGTGGTGAACGAGGCTATCACCTCTGGCCGCACGTTCGCCGCACAGAGTGTGGGAGCACGGCGCCACGATCTTCTGAATGGTGCGATGGGCGGTGCGATTGGCGGGGGCCTGCCAGTGGCACTCGGTGCTGCGATCGCCTGCCCAGACAGGCCCGTACTCGCCTTGATCGGCGATGGATCCGCGATGTACACTCTTCAAGTCCTTTGGACGATGGCACGTGAGCGGCTCAACGTGACGGCCGTCATCTTTGCCAATCGCACTTACAATATCCTCCACCAGGAACTCGCAGCGATGGGTGCCGGAGCGCCAGGACGCAACGCCCAGCGCATGTTCGATCTCACCGATCCATCACTCGACTGGGTCAAGCTTGCGGAGGGTCATGGTGTGCGGGCCACGCGCGTAGAGACCGTTCGGAGCCTTGAAAAAGCGCTTGATGAAACAGCGAACATCAGCGGGCCGTCGCTGATCGAGGTCGTGCTTTAGGGCGCCGCTGCTATGTCATGTCTTTATCATTGTTTATCGATCGCTGTTTCGGCAAAGATTTTGCAGGCGGATACGCCTCAAACAGAAGGTTTACAACGAGGGAGCCAATTATGGGAAAACGCGACGATTTGATCGCAAGATATGCCGAGGACCTGCGGAGCAAATGCGGGATGGAGCCTGACATGGACTTGCTGACCAAGGTCACCATTGGCTGCGGCCCGTCCATCTATGACGCGGACGCATCCACCGTCGCTGCCGGTCAGGCGGGTGAGCTCGAGACCGTCAAGGACAACTTCCTCGTCAAGAAACTGGGCCTCGCCGACAGTCCGGCGTTGATGGATGCGGTAAACTCCGTGATCGATACCTATGGCCGCTCGGAGCGCAACAAGTACCGCGCGGTCATCTACTACATGCTGACCAAGCACTTCGGGAAAGAAGCGGTCTACGGATAACAGCGGCGACTTCTTCATTTGAAGTCGGATCGCACGTGCCCCTCCGTCGCTCTTTGAGCGGATGAGGGCCAGCCAGCGGCCCGATCCAGGAGAGCGCGCATCGAGAAAGATGAAGGGCGGCTGCGGGATGCATCCGCCCTTTCTCGTTATTGGCTCAGCGCATCAGGTTGAGGACGAGGCCGATAGTGGCGGACCCGCCGATGGCATAGCCGGCGTCAATCATAGTGAGACGGAAAGGCCTCCCGGCAAATCCGTAATTCGTGGCCAGCCAGGGAGCTGCGATGAATGCGCCGAGCCCGGCCCCGTAGCCGAGGCCGCGGAGCGCATCATCGACACCGGAGGCGTCGAACATGTGGCGCATCATCCCCGCCACAAGCACGACTGAGACAAGTGAGATGATGTAGGGCGCCGGATCTTTCTGGTTGGCCGGCCGACCATCGACCGTCGCGACGCCCGATGCGGCCATCCACGGCTTTGCAAAGATGCTGTACCAGACCGCGCCGAAGATGAAGCCCGCGAGGGCAGCGACAAGGATACTAAGAGTGGGCATGGAAGCCTCCCGTTTCTTATTGTGCGGGAAGCTTCACCTCCGTTCGCCCTTTGGATCAAGTCTCTTCGCGATTGGCCATATCCAGGATCTTCTCCCACTCCGCTTCCGTCACCGGCTGAACAGAGAGGCGTGAGTTGTTGACGAGGACCATGTCTGACAGGCTCTCTTCCGCCTTGATTTCATCGAGCGTGACCGGGCGCGGCAGCGGGTCGATTGCCTTTATGTCCACGCAGTCCCAGCGATCATCATCGGTCGTGCTATCGGGATGGCTTTCAGCGATGACTTCCACGATGCCCACCACCGCCTTCTCCGATTGCGAGTGGTAAAAGAAGCCTCGGTCGCCGACCTTCATCTCGCGCATCTTGTTGCGCGCTTGGTAATTCCTGACGCCGTCCCACTCCTCGCCCTCATCACCTTTTGCGACCTGGTCGTCCCAGCTCCAGACGGACGGCTCAGATTTGAACAACCAGTGCGCCATCAGCCGATCACCTTGTTCCACGGGTCGAGCCTGACGCTTTCGAACAGACCTGCCTGTGCGTAGGGGTCATTTGCCGCGAAGGCCTCAGCTTCCGCGAAGTCGTCGACTTCGAGGATGATGAGCGAGCCCGCCATGGCGCCGTCCGCGTCTAGCAGGGGGCCTGCCATCCTGACGGCGGGCGTTGACTTGAGATACTCGACATGAGCTGGGCGGTTCTCCATGCGGACGTCAAGCGCACCCGGCTTGTCACGGGCGGTAAGGGCGACGAGCATTTATTCCTCCTTGAGCGGACGTGTCATGAGGGCGTCTATCGCCGGTGTGATGGCGAGCTCGCCCGAAATCAAGCGGTGGATCGTGGTGAGCACGGGCAGCTCGAGATCGTGCCTTGCGGCCAGCTGCGCCACGGCCGCGGCTGTCGCGACGCCTTCGACGGTCGTGTCCTCCGCGAAGTTTTCCCCACGCCCCAGCGCGAGGCCATAGCGATAGTTGCGGCTTTCCTGCGAATAGGCAGTGAGCATGAGATCACCCATGCCCGAAAGCCCCATGAGCGTCTCTCTGCGCGCGCCCTCGGCGACGGCCAGCCTCGCAAGCTCCGCGAAACCGCGGGCAAGGAGCGCCGCCTGCGCGCTTTGTCCGAGCCCTGATCCGATCACTGCGCCTGATGCGATGGCGAGCACATTCTTCAGGGCCCCACCGAGCTCCGCACCGATGATGTCGTCGGTCCTGTAGAGCCGGAGGGTGCGCGAGCTGAGCCTCTTCTGGGTCTCCGCGCCGTCCTTCATCGCAAGCGTCAGTGCGGTGGGCAGGCCGCGTGCGATGTCCTTGGCGAAACTGGGTCCGGTCAGAATTCCGCAGGGTGAGTGTCTACTTTCGGCAATCGTGGATGCAGGGCCAAGGCCAGTGATGGGGTCAATCCCTTTGCAGCACGCGATTAATGGCGCTTGCGTGGCGGGAATGGCGCCGAGCGTTTCGCGCAATGCTTTCATGGGCACGGCGAGCAGAATAGCTTGGGCACCTTCTACGGTCTCGTCGATCCCCGCAGTGACTTGGACGTTGGCGTGAAATGGATGGCCGGGCAGGCGTGGAGCTTCCGTCATTCCGGGCACAAGGCCGCGACCCCAGATCCGGATCTGGCCCTCGAATGCATGCGCCAGGGCCGCGCCGAAAGCCCCAGCCCCCAGAATTGCAATCATGCCTTCGCGCCCTTCTTGCCGGAGCCGAGAATTGCGGGAGAGCTCGTATCCAAGGGCCAGCGCGGCCGCGCCGAAAGACCCATGTCATCCCGGTGACCTTGCTCAAAAAGCAAACCGCCAGCATGGGCGATCATCGCGGCGTTGTCCGTGCAGAGCGCGAGCGGCGGGGCAACGAAGGTGACGCCATGGGTGGCGGCGAGGCTGGAAAGTGCCGATCGAATGGGTCCGTTCGCGGCGACGCCGCCGGCAACGGCCATAGACGGCACTTGAGGCTTCTCCCCGAGATACGCGCTGAAGGCATGGGCTGACTTGACCTTCAGAACATCAACGACTGCTGCCTGAAAGGATGCCGCGAGATCGGCTTGCGTTTGTCTTCTGAGGCCGCCCTCCGCCTCCATCGCCGCATCCCGCGCTCTGAGGACAGCGGTCTTCAGGCCGGAGAAGGACATGTTGCAGTCGTTTCGATCGAGGAGGGGGCGCGGCAGGTCAAAGCGCGTGGCGTTCCCGCTCTTTGCCGAATTCTCGACGGCGGGGCCCCCGGGCTGTGGGAGCCCGAGAAGGCGCGCCACCTTGTCGAACGCTTCGCCCGGCGCATCGTCGATGGTGCCACCGAGCCGCGTGAAGTCTTTCGCTCCACGCACGACCAGAAACTGGCAGTGTCCTCCGGAGACAAGGAGCATGAGATAGGGAAAGGTCAGTTGATCTGTCAGGACCGGGGTGAGCGCATGGCCCGCGAGGTGGTTGACGCCGATGAGGGGAAGGCCGGAAGACGCCGCGAGGCCCTTCGCACACATGACGCCGGACAACACACCGCCGATAAGGCCCGGCCCGGCCGTGACAGCGATGGCCGCGCAGTCCCGCAGACCCACGTTCGCAGCCTTGAGCGCTTGCGCCACCGCCACGTCGATCTTTTCCGCGTGGGCGCGCGCAGCGATCTCGGGCACAACGCCGCCAAACTCCGCATGGAGCGTGGATTGTCCAAAGACCACGTTGGACAACACCTCTGACTTCTCTCCCACCCTGACCACCGCGGCGGCCGTGTCGTCGCAGCTGCTCTCGAGGCCGAGGATGAGGGTCATCGCGTTGCTCCCATGGGCGCACCCCCTTAATGTCACCCCATACATGACACAAGCGTCCGAACCCGTCTGCCTCCTGACCCGCCCGGCGGCGGAGGCAGAGCGCTTTGCGACGCGGGTAGAAGCAGAGCTTGGACTGCGCACCGTGACGAGCCCGCTCTTGTGCATTGAGCATGTCCGGGTCGAGGTAAACTGGACCGCGCGCGCCGGTGTGATTCTCACGTCCCAACATGCTGCGGCCCAGCTGACGGCGCTGTGTGCGCCGCGGGATCTGACGGTCTTCACGGCAGGTGAGAGGACCGCGCGGATGGCGGCGGATCAAGGCTTCCGCGCAGAGCCGCTTGGGCAGGACGTGGAATCGCTTTTGTCCGCTTTGGCGCGGCGCTTTTCCGATCAGTCGCCCACCGGGTCGTTCGTCTACCTTCGGGGGGAACATACCCGCGGTGATCTCGCGGCGCGTTTGCGGCAGAGATCCGTGGAGTGCGAAGAAGCCGTTGTTTATCAGCAGCTTGCAGTGGATCTGTCGGCTGAGGCCGCGGCGCTTCTCGCCGGGGACAGTGCCGTCGTCGCGCCGGTCTTTTCTCCCCGGACGGGAGGCTTGCTCGCCAAAGCCGCGCCGTCCCTTGCTAAGACGCATATCATCGCCATGAGCCAGAACGTGGCTACGCCGTTCAAGGGCACCAATCTAAGCGGCCTCACCATAGCCGCGACGCCCACAGAACAGGCGATGCTTGCCGCCATGAAGCAGCTACGCCCATGATGGGGCTTGCTTGAGAGCAGCCCTGTGCAAGGGTAGGTTGATGTGTGGCGTGGTGTTTGCGTCCAGAACGACGATAGGGGACCTCGGTGGCTGCCAAGAACGAACCGACTTCATCCAAGAGCGAGATCGAGGACGCAGAGGTCGTTGAGACCTCCACAGAGAAAGACCAAGAGGACCTATCTCAGGAGAACCCCGAGGGATCAGAGGAACCTCAAGAGGGGGTCTCCGATGAATTGCCGGGAGAGGTCTTGGAAGAGGCTGAGCTCGAGGCGACTGACGACACCGAGCAAAGTGAGGACCTCGATAGGCCGCGAGATGAGCTCCTCGAAGCTGAACAAGACGAAGTCGAAGCTGTACGAGCCACAGACGCCGAGGAACCTCAGCCCGTAGCGGCGCCGGTGGAAAAGCGCGGCGGCATGTCAGCTCTCCTCGGCGGCGCGATCGCCGCCGTTCTCGGCTTCATCCTGGCGCAGGCCGTGCCGAATGGCTGGCCGGTGACAGCCGATACCGAGATCACGGACGCCCTGGCCGATGCTGACGCAGGCCTCGCATCGAGCCTTGCTGAAAAGCTCGACGCCTCCGCCCTCGAACCTCTCTCGCAGCAGATCGCAGCGCTATCCGCGCAAATCGACACGCTATCCGCTGAAGCGGCTGCCGGGCGTGATGCCTTGGAGGGGCGTATCGCGGCCCTCGAAGACCGCCCGATCGTGGATCTCTCTTCGTTGGACAATTCCGGCGCCGTGGAAGCCGAGCTTGAGGCCCTGCGTGCCGAGATTGCATCGGTATCGGCTGAGGCCCAGCGCCAGATCGAAGAAGCGAGGAACGAGGCGACGATCCTCGAACAGAACGCCGCGGATGCGGCGGAGGCTGCCGCGCGCCGGGCCGCCCTGTCGCGTGTGCTGGCCGCGCTCGATAGCGGGGTGCCATACGAGGCCACGCTCTCGGAATTCGCCCAGATCAGCGAGGCCGAGATACCCGAGGCACTCGTCGCAGCCGCTGCCGAGGGTGTGCCTACGCTTTCCAACCTGCAGGAAGAGTTTCCTCCTCTCGCCCGCGAAGCGCTCGCTGCGATGCGCGCTGAAAATGCCGGCGGTGAAAACACCATGGGCAACTTCTTCAGGAACCAGTTCGGCGTGCGCAGCCTGTCACCGCAGGAGGGTGACACGCCTGACGCGATCCTGAGCCGCGTGGAAGGTGCGCTGTCTGCGGGCCGTCTGGGGGACGCCCTCGCGGAGATCGGGACACTCCCCTCAAGTGGCGTAGCAATCCTTGCTCCGTGGGTATCTCGCGCCGAAACGCGGCTCGCGGCCTTCAGCGCAGCCGATGCTCTCACGCAATCTCAGATTTCGAACTAAGGACGCGACCCATGCTTTGGTCTCTCATTAAAGTGCTGCTCTTCGTGGCAATCGTGGCCGCGCTCACGCTGGGCGCCGGGGCGCTTCTCGAACTGGGCGGGGGCGTGACAGTTCAGGTCCCGGGGACCGGCATGACCACCCCTGTAGAGTTCTCGCTGACGCCCATTCAGATGATCATCGTGCTCGCGCTTTTCGTCGTGGCGATCTGGCTCTTCTTCAAGCTCTTCGGGCTGCTGATCGCGACCCTCAAGTTCATCAACGGCGACGAGACGGCCATCTCGCGGTACTTCGATCGAAATCGCGAGCGCCGCGGCTTCGAGGCGCTGTCGGAAGGTTTGGTGGCATTGGCCTCTGGCGAGGGGAAGCTCGCCATGGCGAAGGCCGCGAAAGCGGAGCGCTATCTCGGGCGGCCAGAGCTGACGAACCTTGTGACGGCGCAGGCCGCTGAGATGTCCGGAGATCGCACGCGGGCTGCGGATGTCTACAAGCGGCTTTTGCAGGATGATCGCACGCGATTTGTCGGCGTGAACGGGCTTTTGAAGCAGAAGCTCGCGGCCGGTGAAACCGAAACAGCGCTGAAGCTCGCGGAGAAGGCCTTCGCGCTCAAGCCAAAGCACGTCGAGACACAGGATACGCTTCTCAAGCTGCAAGCTGGCGAAAAGGATTGGTCGGGCGCGCGGGCCACTATCGGCGCGAAACTCAAGCACGGCTCCATGCCGCGCGATCTGCACAAGCGCCGAGACGCCGTGCTCGCGATCTCCGAAGCCCGCACCCTGAGGACCGACGGCAAACTCGACGAGGCGCAGAAGCTTGCGATCGACGCGAACCGTCTGTCTCCGGAATTGATCCCGGCCGCCGTCATGGCGGCGCAGGCCTATACCGAGCAGGGGAAACCGCGCTACGCGACCAGGGTCTTGAAGGCGGCTTGGGACACGCTTCCACATCCGGAGCTTGCCGCGGCATTCGCGGCCATCGAGCCCGATGAAAGCTCAGCCGCGCGCATCAAACGCTTCAAAGCGCTGACCAAGGGCAAGCCAAACGATCCCGAGACGCGGATGGTGACGGCGGAGCTCTACATCACCGCCGAGGATTTTCCGGCGGCGAAAAGAGCCATGGGCGAATTGGCCGAAAGTGACCCTTCCATGCGTGCGCTCACCATCATGGCCGCAATCGCCCGCGGCGAAGGCGCCGATGACGCGACGGTGCGTGATTGGCTCACGCGCGCGATTGCCGCGCCGCGAGACCCTGCATGGATCTGCGACCTGTGCGGTGAGATCCACGCGACGTGGGATCCGACTTGTGACAATTGCGGGGCTTTCGACACGCTGAGCTGGCGCCGGCCTCAGGCTGGCAAGGTGGATGCTGGACCGGGAGCGAAGATGCTGCCGCGTCTCGCTGAGGCGCCGGAGGTCGCGCAGGAGCTTGCGGCGGAGGAAACGCCTGCGCTTCCGGCAGCGGACGTTGTCGATGCGGAGCTCGTCGACGAAAAGGGTGAAAATAGGGTCTAGAGGCCCCCGCGAATCTTCGTTAAACGCCCGCCACCGGACACGTCGCCGAGACGTGCCGGTTGGCCGCTGTAGCTCAGCTGGTAGAGCACGTCATTCGTAATGATGGGGTCGGGGGTTCGAGTCCCTTCAGCGGCACCACCCACTTCTAGAGACCGAGGATTTCGCGGGCCTCACTTGTGGTGGCCACCGGCCGCTCGTGCCGCGCAGCGACCTCGACGGTCCGGCGGACAAGCGCGGCGTTCGACGGGGCGAGCGTATCCCGGTCGAGGCGCACGTTGTCCTCGAGCCCGGTCCGCGCGTGGCCTCCGCTGGAAATCGCCCACTCGTTGAGGGTGATCTGCCCGGCGCCAATGCCAGCCGCGCACCACGGCGCGTCATCGCCGAAGAGACGCTTCACCGTGCTGACGTAGAAATCAAATACATGGCGATCGATCGGCATGGCATTTTTCACACCCATCACGAACTGGACGTAAGGCGTCGCCGCGATCTGCCCCTTCGAGTGCATGTCCGCTGCCCTGAAGATGTGAGAGAGGTCGAACGCTTCCACCTCGGGCTTGACGCCATAGGTCACCATCTCTGAGGCGAGCCACTCCACAAGCTCCGGCGGATTCTCGTAGACGCGTGTCGGAAAATTGTTCGAACCCACCGAAAGCGATGCCATGTCCGGGCGTAGGGACAGCATCCCGCCGCGCTCTTTTCCCGCGCCCGAGCGACCACCGGTGGAAAACTGGATGATCATGCCGGGGCAGTGCTTTTCCAGACCCTCCTTGAGCGCCGCGAAGCGCTCGGGATCGCTTGTCGGCGTTTCGTCGGGGTTGCGCACATGTGCGTGGCAGATTGTGGCGCCAGCTTCGAATGCTTCCTGGGTGCTTTCGATCTGTTCGGAGACGGTGACAGGCAGCGCGGGATTGTCGGACTTCCTCGGCACGGACCCCGTGATGGCGACACAGATGATGACCGGTGTCTTCATGTCACCGCCGCCCGCGCTTTGAACTTTGGCTCGTCCCACAATGCGTGCGCCATGACCTCCTCGAGGATGTCTACGGCGCGGCGAATGTCTCCCTCATCGAGGTAGAGCGGGGTGAACCCGAAGCGCATGATGTCAGGCGCGCGAAAATCGCCAATGACCCCGCGGGAAATGAGGGCCTGCATTGCGGCGTAGCCCTCGTCAAACCGGAAGGAAACCTGACTGCCTCGCAGCTCTGGGTCTCTTGGGCTCGCGAGCGATAGCATCGGACATCGCGCCTCAACCTCGGCGATGAAGAGATCCGAAAGTGCGATCGACCGATCTCGAATGTCTTCCATGGATACATCATCCCAGAGGTCCAGCGCTGCGTCGAGTGCCGCCATCTGCAGAACGGGCGGTGTCCCCACGCGCATGCGGCCCACGGCCTCCGCCGGGCTGTAGGCCAAATCGAAGTTGAACGGAGCAGCGTGGCCCAGCCAGCCGGCAAGTATCGGTGAAATGCGCGCGGCCATATCAGGCCGAATGTAGATGAAGGCCGGGGCACCGGGACCGCCGTTGAGGTACTTGTAGGTGCAACCGACGGCAAAATCCGCGCCGACCCCCGCCAGATCCACGGGAAGGGCGCCAGCGCTGTGCGCAAGATCCCATAGGGTGATCGCGCCGACCTCCCGTGCTTTTGCGCTCAGGGTCGCCATGTCGTGCATGCGGCCTGTCCGATAATCCACGTGGGTGAGCATGAGCACCGCCACGTCATCATCGAGTGTATCGAGCACATCCTCCGGCTCCACGATGCGAAGCGTGTGTCCTTTCCCGAGCGCCTTCACGAGGCCTTCTGCCATGTAGACATCCGTGGGGAAGTTGCCGCTATCGGTGAGGATGACCTTTCGTTCGGGCCGGAGGTCCAACGCTGCCGAAAGCGCCTGGAAGACCTTGATCGACAGGGTGTCGCCGACCATCGTCGTGCCCGGCCCGGCCCCGATGATAGGCGCTATGCGGTTCCCAAGTTGCGCTGGCGCGTCCATCCAGCCTGCGGCGTTCCAGCCCCGCACCAGCAACTGACCCCATTCGGCCTCAGTCGCCTCAGCGACGCGTGCCGCTGCGTGTTTTGGCAAGGGGCCAAGCGAGTTTCCATCGAGGTAGATGACGCCCGCCGGCAGTACGAAGTCTTTCTTTTTCATTCGCGCTCCATGTCATTCGTCCGTCGGCGCTGAAGTGAGGCCGTCTATCATGTCTCTCGGAGGAGCCTGTCATACACTTCGAGGATCGCGCGTGCCTCGCCACTGATCTCAAAGTTGGAGGTGGCGTGAGCGTATGCAGCTGCACCCATCCCGGTGAGATCGCCGTCCAAGGCATCGAGGATCGCGCACTCCATCGCAGCGAGATCGCCGGGATCCACGAGCGTGCCGGTCTTCCCTTCGAGAATGATCTCCTCAAACGCACCAACGCGCGTCGCAACCACGGGGACGCCGGATGCCATCGCCTCCAGAGGGGTAAGGCCGAACCCCTCCCACCTTTGCGGTGCAACAAATAGATCGAGGGCACAGTACCATTTCGGGACGTCCTCCACCGGGACCTCTCCCAGGAAACGGATCCGATGGTGTAGTCCCGCGTTGCGGACTTTCGCCTCGAGCCTCGCCTGGAAATCAGCATGCTCCTGCGTCGCACGACCGAGCACCACACCGCGGACCCGCCGGTCTGCCTTGCAGACGGTGATCAGGGCATCCACGAAGATGTCGGTGCCCTTGTTCTCTCGCACGCGGCCGAAGCATCCCAGGAATAGATCTTCCGTTGGGAGGCCTAACGCTTCCTTGGCGGCTTCCTTTGTCTCTGGTGGCCTAAACCGCTCCGTATCGATCCCGTGCATGATCACTTGGGCATCGCGGTCGAGGTAGCTCGCAGCCTGCTGTGACGTGGCAATGAGGGCGTCCATCTGCCGGATGAGCCATTTCGTATAGCCGCTGTGATCCCGTTGGGCTGCCGATGTGAAGAGAAGCTTGAACCGGCGACGGAGAATGTGACGCAGGGCGAGGCCCACGAGCATCTCGGTGTTCCGTCGCGCATGCCAGACGCGCCACCGATTGCGCGGGAGCGTCACGGCTCGAATAAGCGGGATGTGCGGAACAGTGGAGGGCAGACCGGGCCCCGTGGCCACGACCCCGCTGTCCTTCATGAGCGGCACCAGCGCCGCGACAGTCGACGTCACGCCCGAAAGCCGTCTCTTCAGGTTTGGCGCAACGACGCGGATGTCTTTCGAGGTCGTCATAGGAAGTGCGCGATGCTGGCTCCGAAGGCCGCACTGACGATAGCGACGAGGGCCACGATACGGAGCGAGGTGCGCTGCGGAGCTTCACGCGACCGAGGGTTCGACGCCTCGATCAGCGCCCGCTCTGCGAGCTGTGGCAGGCGCGGGCCGAAGCGGGAGAGGACCCGCGCTGTCTCGAAGAGGTCCTTGGCCAAGGCTTGCGGTCCCACATTGCGGCGCACGTAGTCCTCCACGACAGGCTTGGCGACCGACCAGATATTGATGTTGGGGTTGAGCGTGCGTGCCACGCCCTCCACCACGACCATCGTCCTTTGCAGAAGGATGAGCTCCGTTCGCGTCTCCATGCCAAAGCGCTCGGTGACCTCGAAGAGATATGTCAGGAGGCGGCCCATGGAGATCCGAGAGGCATCCATTCCGAAGATTGGCTCGCCCACGGAGCGCAGCGCGCGTGCAAATTCGTCCACGTCGCGGTCGGCGGGCACGTAGCCGGCCTCGAAGTGGACCTCTGCGACGCGCTTGTAGTCTTTCCGGATGAAGCCGAAGAGGATCTCCGCGTAGACGCGGCGGGTATACTCATCCAGGCGGCCCATGATCCCGAAGTCGAGCGCAATGAGCTCGCCCTTGGCGCCGATCTTCAGATTGCCCTGATGCATGTCTCCGTGGAAGTAGCCGTCCCGCAGGGCGTGCCGCAGGAAGAACCTGAGGACGCTCTCGCCGAGGTCGTAGCGATCGTGGCCGGCGGCTTCGATGCCAGCGAGGTCGGAGGCATTGAGGCCATCGACCCATGCGAGCGTCATGACCCTGCGCGAGGACAGATCCCATTTGACGGCCGGGACCTCGAAGCCCTCGTCTTTCTCTGTGTTGGCCGCGAACTCCGCCGCGGCGGAGCTTTCGAGCCGGAGGTCGAGCTCCGCCATCACGACGCCCTCGAAATGACCGATGACTTCGAGCGGCTTCAATCGCCGCGACATCGGAGAGAGACGATCCACGATCCATGCGGCGAGCCAGAAGGCGTCCACGTCCCTGCGAAACGCACGTTCGATACCGGGACGCAGGACTTTCACGGCGACGGTTTCGCCCGTTTCGCGCACGACGGCCTTGTGAACTTGAGCGAGCGATGCGGCGGCGATGGGCTCGGACAGGCTGGTAAAGGTCTCCTCCACGCGTATGCCGAGTTCCGCTTCCATGGTGGCCTTGGCATCGCGCAGGGAGAAGGGCGGAAGCTTGTCCTGCAGGACCCGCAATTGCACCGCGAGCTCCTCGCCCACGACGTCGGGCCGGGTGGAGAGGATCTGACCGAACTTGATGTAGGCAGGCCCAAGCGCCGTCAGCGCGCGCGTGAGCGGCGGCATCATCGGGTCACCTTTGTATCCCAGCCACTGAAAGGGCCACCCGAGGATTCGCGCCACGAGGCGGAGCGGCGCAGGCGCATCCATGGCCTCGAGCACCACGCCCATGGCGCCGGTGCGCTCCAGCGTGGCGCCGGTGCGGATCAGGCGCAGAATGTTGTGCGGTCCGCGCATCTATCCGCAGCGGGGACACGAATTTTTGCAAAAATTCGTGTGCGTCTTCGGAGACATCACAGTTTCCAACCGCTGTGGAGACAGGCGATGCCCTGGCTGAGATTGCGGTACTTGGCGTTCTCAAAGCCGGCCTCGCGGACCATACCGAGAAACGTGTCCTGATCCGGGAACTTGCGGATGCTCTCCACGAGATACTGGTAGCTGTCGCGATCTCCGGTGATCAGGCGCCCCATCTCGGGGATGACATTGAAGCTGTAGGCGTCGTACGCGGCCTGCAGCGCCGGGTTTGGAAGCTGGCTGAACTCAAGAACCATCAGGCGCCCGCCGGGCTTCAGGACGCGAAAGGCCTCGTTCAAGGCTTCCTGTGGGCGCGTGACGTTCCGGATACCGAAGCTGATCGTGTATACGTCGAAGCTCGCATCTTCGAAGGGCAGCGCCATGGCGTCGCCCACGATCCAGTCGAGTTGGCCCGACATGCGCTCGGCCTCGGCTCGCTGGCGGCCCTCGACAAGCATGCCCTCGGTCAGGTCGAGAACAGTCGCATGCCCGGCCCCCGCACGCGCGAGGAAACGAAACGCGATGTCACCCGTGCCACCGGCCACATCGAGAAGGCGTTGCCCCCGACGCGGTGCGAGCCAGTCCATCATGGCGTCCTTCCAAAGACGATGGATGCCAGCGCTCATGACGTCGTTCATGATGTCGTATTTCGAAGCTACGGATGAGAAAACGCCGCGAACGCGCTCGGCTTTCTCACCTTCCGGCACGGTTTCATTGCCGAAATGCGTGGTGGTGTCTGTCTCTGTCATGGAGGTGCGGCTTTGCCTAAGTCTTGTCTAAGTCGTGATATAACCCGCTGCTTGAAAGAACAAACGTGTAAACGTGGAAGGACAGGCGAGCGGTGTCGAGCGGGCTTGCTTTACTGGTGCTGACCGTGGTGGCGCTGTGCCTCTACGTGGTGCCGCGCTTGACCGAGCATCGAATTGTTCGGCGGGTTTCGGCGTACTTTTCCTTTGCCAGATCGACCGACGCTGTCCTGCGAACGCAGATGCGTGTCACGCTTCCATTGAGCTTCGGTGCACGATCCATGGGAACCTTGGCCGCGGCTCTGCTGCTCTATGCACTCAACCTGCATTCCTCCGGGCCCGTAGGATCGCCGTTACCTCCGGAGTATTTCTGGGAGAGCTACACCATCGCCAGCGGACTCATGGCCTGGTTCATGAGCTACATCTGGACCTATGCCATAGCCCTCGACGGCAACAAGCTCTCCGTGCCCACTTGGAATTTTGGCTCTCGCGAGCACGACATCCGACACCTCGTGCGGGTGGAGGCATCTGGTGGTTTCTGTCTGCGTCTGTGGTTCTCAAATGGGGCCAAGGCGGCGATCCTGAAGCCACTTCGCGGGAGAGCGGAGCTCCTCCAACGTCTTGAGGCACAAGCTGCGCGGGGCGGAGTCTTGTGAGCGCTTGGCGGTCTTGCTAGCTCACCCCAATGAACACCACCCGCTGTATCCATGCCTGAACTGCCCGAGGTGGAGACCGTGCGGCGCGGCCTGCTTCCGGCCATGGAGGGCGTGCGGATCGAGCGTGCGGAGGTCAATCGGCCCGATCTGCGCTGGCCCCTTCCGGCGCGCATGGCCGCGCGGCTCACGGGTCAAAGGGTTCTGCGGCTTGGTCGGCGCTCGAAGTACATCCTCGCCGACCTCGAAAGCGATGAAACGCTGCTCGTCCATCTCGGCATGTCCGGGCGCATGCTGATCTCCGGAACCGAGATCGGCGGGTTTTATCACCCGCATCCGGCACCGGCGAAGCACGACCACGTGGTTCTGCATATGGAAAATGGCGCGCGGATCACCTTCAACGATGCGCGCCGGTTTGGGCACATGGATCTTTGGCCGTCCCGCGATATCGAAGGGCATTGGTTGGTGGAGCGCCTTGGCCCCGAGCCGCTCGGCAACGCATTCGACGAGACCTACCTCGCCGGGAAACTCCACGGAAAGAACACGCCCATCAAGGCCGCGCTCCTTGATCAGCGTGTCGTCGCGGGTCTTGGCAACATATACGTCTGCGAGGTGCTCCACCGGGCGGGCATTTCCCCGAGACGGAAAGCGGGCAATCTCAGTGCGAAGCGCGCAGGCGCCCTCGTGCCCATCATCAGGGATGTTCTCTCCGAGGCAATCGAGGCGGGCGGCTCCTCGCTCCGGGACTACCGGCAGGCCGATGGAGAGCTCGGCTATTTCCAGCACACGTTCCACGTCTATGATCAGGAAGGCAAAAGTTGCGTCACCGAAGGCTGCAACGGGGTCGTCAAACGCATAGTGCAGTCGGGGCGATCCAGCTTCTACTGCCCGACATGCCAACGATAAGGGAGAGCGCCATGGCCTACGAAATGATCGAGTACGCGATCGACGATCATGTCGCGGTGATCACGTTGAACCGGCCCGAGGCGCTCAATGCGCTGAATTCGCAGCTCATGGGAGAAGTGGCCGAAGCGCTCACGGAGGCGGACGCGTCCAAAAAAGTGCGCGCGATCATCATCACCGGTTCCGAGAAAGCCTTCGCGGCGGGGGCAGACATCTCGGAGATGGTCGAGAAAGACTTCGTCGACGTCTACAGCGAGAACCTCTTCGTCCGAGAGGCCGAGATCATCGCCGCCATACGAAAGCCCATCATTGCCGCGGTCTCGGGCTACGCGCTCGGCGGCGGGTGTGAACTCGCCATGATGTGCGATTTCATCGTGTGCTCCGAAAGCGCGAAGTTCGGCCAGCCCGAGATCAATCTCGGCGTCATCGCCGGGATCGGCGGAAGCCAGCGGCTCACCAAGCTCGTGGGCAAATCGAAGAGCATGGACATGCATCTCACCGGTCGCTTCATGGACGCCGAAGAGGCGGAGCGCGCGGGTCTCGTGAGCCGGGTGTTTCCGACCGACAAGCTGCTCTCCGAGGCCAAGGCCATCGCAGAGAAGATCTCGGAAAAGAGCATGCCTTCCGTGATGGCGGCCAAAGAAGCGGTGAACCGCTCCTACGAGACGACGCTGCAGGAAGGGCTTCTCTTCGAGCGCAGGCTCTTCCATTCGCTCTTTGCCACCCAGGACCAGACGGAGGGCATGGAGGCATTCCTCGCCAAACGGGAGCCCCGCTTCCGCGACAAGTAAGGCTTGCCATCAGGGCACGGCTTGCCTAACAGGCGCGCCAGACATGCGTGTGCAGCCCGCTCAAGGCTAGATTCGTCCCGGCGACCGACGTTCCGGTGGGCAGTGTACGTATTTTGATATCGCTGACCCACGGAAGGGACACCACCCATGGCCAATACGCCTCAATCCAAGAAGCGCGCTCGTCAGAACGAGCGCCGAAACGACGTGAACAAAGCGCGCCGTTCCCGCATCCGCACCTATCTTCGCAAGGTCGAGGAAGCCATCGCATCGGGCGACTCGGCAGCCGCGGCGGAGGCTCTCAAGACCGCTCAGCCCGAGCTGATGCGTGGGGTGACGAAGGGGGTGTATCACAAAAACACCGCCTCCCGTAAAATGTCCCGCTTGGCTGCGCGTGTTAAGTCAATGGCATGAGTCGCCGATGCGACTCGGGAACAAATCCACCTAATCGCTCGGATTTTTGGAAAGCGCCCGACACGGGCGTTTTTCGCTTTTTGGGGCATGGAAAGAAGTCAACAGATTCCTTTTGAGCTTTTTTTGAGTCAAGGGAATTGAACAGTTGTCGGCGCCTCGGAGAACCACGTAGTTTCTGTCAGCGAGTCATTGTCTGGGGGGACATGGCGCTCGGTCTGAAGGCAGGTCCGCAAGGCGTGTTGTGACTAGATAGAGCGCACTTTCGCAGCGGCGTGGCAGCGTCGCGCGAATGGTAGGTAGGCGTGTGTGAGCCTGCCTTATGTCCGCATTACATGGGGTCGGGCCTTTGCCCGCGGGAAAGCAGCACCCACCAGCGCTTAGCCGAGCGCGGGGCACCTCCTGTATGCCTCCGGCATGATTTGTACAAAGCCGCTCCATCCGGAAATGGGGCTGGGGATACATTTAAAAGCGGGGCATACTCGATGACGCAAGAAGCATGGGGAACAGTTAAGGAAAGTTTGAGGTCCTCCATGGGGACCAACGCATACGACACCTGGATTAAACCTCTTAAATTCGAAGACGCGCAGGATGGCGTCGCAACTCTGATCGCCCCCACGGCCTATGCCCGGACCTACGTTGATCGCAACTTCAGCGATGACATCGTGCACAGCTTCCGTGCCAACGGCGTGACCGTGGAGCGCGTGGCTTTTCACGTTCCCAACAAAATGACGACGCCGGCCAACTCCCACACGAGCGCAGCATCGGAGCGACCCATGGACGATGACGATCGGGACGAGGCACATGGCGAAGATGCTCGGCTCGATGTCGGCGGAGCCAAACTCGACCCGAAGTACACATTCGATCGCTTTATCGTCGGAAAGCCCAACGAACTCGCCTATGCCGCCGCCCGTCGTGTGGCCGAAGGCGGGGACGTCACGTTCAATCCGCTCTTTCTTTATGGGGGTGTCGGTCTCGGCAAGACGCACCTCATGCAGGCCATCGCCCATGAGCTTCGCGCGCGCAAACCCGACCTCAAGGTGCTCTATCTCTCCGCAGAGCAGTTCATGTATCGGTTCGTCCAGGCGCTCCGCGAGCAACGCATGATGGACTTCAAGCTCCTCTTCCGGGCGGCCGATGTTCTCATGGTCGACGATGTGCAGTTCATCGCAGGCAAGGACTCCACGCAGGAGGAGTTCTTTCACACATTCAATGCGCTCGTTGACCAAGGAAAGCAGATCATCATCACGGGAGATCGTGCGCCCGGCGAAATGAAGAACATCGAGGACAGGATTGCCTCCCGCCTGCAATCGGGCCTCGTCGTGGATCTCCATCCGACAGACTTCGAGCTCCGTCTTGGCATCCTGCACTCCAAGGTCGAGCTTTATCGGCAGTCCTATCCCGGCCTCGTCATACAGGACGGCGTCATCAAGTTTCTCGCGCACCGCATCTCGACCAACGTCCGAGTGCTCGAGGGGGCACTCACGCGCCTCTTCGCCTTCGGCTCCCTCGTGGGCCGCGAGATCACCATGGACCTTGTCCAGGAGTGCCTCGTCGATGTATTGCGCGCGTCCGACCGGAAAACCACCGTGGAAGAAATCCAGCGCAAGGTGGCCGAGCACTACAACATCCGCCTCTCCGACATGCTCGGGCCCAAGAGGTCCCGCAATCTTGCGCGTCCGCGGCAGGTGGCGATGTATCTCTCCAAGAAGATGACCACGCGCAGTCTCCCCGACATCGCGCGCCGCTTTGGCGGGCGGGATCACACGACAGTCATGCATGGGGTCAAGAAGATCGAAGAGCTGATGGTGCAAGACAGCCAGATGGCAGACGATCTAGAGATGCTCCGACGCGCGCTGGAAGCCTGACCCGGGCCCGCACCGGACACGACAGACGAAAAACGCGGCGCCCCTGTCACGGGGTGCCGAATTCGAGCCTTTGGGGCTTGCCAGAGGCGAGCGAGGAGGTAGTGTCGCAGCCCCGGCCCAGACGACGCCGGAGCGGGGACAAAGAGGCCAATTATGAAGCTCAGCATTGAACGCGGCACGCTTTTGAAGGCGGTGTCCCAGGCGCAATCGGTCGTGGAGCGCCGCAACACGATCCCCATTCTCGCCAACGTGCTGATCGAGGCCGAGGGGAATTCCGTCAGCTTTCGCGCCACGGACCTCGATATCGAAGTCGTCGACAAGGCCGAAGCCATGGTGGAGCGTGCCGGAGCCACCACCGTGAGCGCGGTGACACTCCATGAAATCGTCCGCAAGCTGCCGGACGGAGCGCTCGTGTCTCTCTCCGATGACGGCACGCGCGGCCGCCTGACCGTGGAAGCCGGGCGGTCCAATTTCAATCTGGCGACCCTGCCCAAGGAGGACTTCCCGGTGATGACCTCCTCTGAGTACACGGCGAATTTCACCTGTGCGGCCCCGACGCTGCGGCGTCTCTTTGACAAGTCGAAGTTCGCGATCTCCACCGAGGAGACGCGGTACTACCTCAACGGCGTCTATATGCACGTCGCCGAAGGCGGCGATGGGCGCGTGCTGCGCTGTGTAGCGACCGACGGCCACCGCCTAGCGCGCATCGATGCAGATCTTCCGAGCGACGCTGAAAACATGCCCGGCGTCATCGTGCCCCGAAAGACCGTCGGTGAGCTCCGCAAGCTCCTCGACGACGATGAGGCCGAGATCTCGGTCAGCGTGAGTGAAACCAAGGTGCGCTTCGCGACCGAGAAAGTGACGTTGACCTCAAAGGTCATCGACGGGACCTTCCCGGATTACATGCGCGTCATCCCCACGTCGAACACGCGACGGCTGGAGGTGGATGCAGGTGAATTCGCCCAGGCCGTCGATCGCGTGGCTACGGTGAGTTCGGAACGGTCCCGCGCGGTAAAGCTTCAGCTGGACGAGGACAGGCTGGTTCTCTCCGTCAATGCGCCTGACAGCGGCGCTGCCGAGGAAGAGCTTGGCGTCGCCTACGGCGATGAAAAGCTCGAGATTGGCTTCAACGCGAAGTACCTGCTCGAGATCGCGAGCCAGGTGGACCGAGAAAACGCCGTCTTTCTGTTCAACTCCGCCGGTGACCCCACCTTGATGCGCGAAGGCACTGACGAAAGCGCCGTCTACGTCGTGATGCCAATGCGCGTCTGAGCGCGGCCATGGCGCAGCCTCTCAGAGGTCTGCCCGGGTCTTCGAAGCTAATCGCGAGCCATCGAAAGGGAGACGCGCGGTGCTTTTTGTAGAGCATCTGACGCTCTCTCACTTCAGATCCCACAAGATCGCGCGTCTCGCGCTCGACGGTCGACCTGTCGTGCTGTTCGGATCGAACGGGGCCGGGAAGACAAATGTGCTGGAAGCCGTGTCGCTCCTTTCTCCGGGCCGAGGGCTGAGGCGTGCTGCGGCTGACGAGATGACCCGGCAGCCCGATGCCGTCGGGTGGAAAATCATGGCCGATGCAGGCGGCCATGAAATCGAGACTTGGTCTGAAGGCGGCGCCGCGCGCAGTGCTCGGATCGATGGCAAGGCAGCGACACAGGCCGCGCTGGGCCGGCTCCTGCGGGTCCTTTGGCTCATCCCGGCGATGGATCGCCTTTGGATCGAAGGTGCAGAAGGACGCCGCCGTTTTCTGGATCGCATGACGCTGAGCTTTCATCCGGAGCATGGAGACGCGTCCCTCACCTATGAGAAGGCCATGCGCGAGCGGAACAGGCTCTTGAAGGAGCAAGTCACGGATCCAGCATGGTACCGTGCACTGGAGGGACGGATGGCAGAGGCCGGGGAAGCCATCATAGCAGCGCGCGCCTCGACCCTGGCCGCGCTCGCTGACGCGCAAGAGGAGGTTGAGACGGCCTTCCCGACCGCGGATCTCGCCCTCACGCACCCCGAAACGGAGCTTCCACCCCAAAAGGAGGAACTCGCCGCCGCGTGGGAAGAGACCCGTCGCCGAGACCTGGCCGCCGGCAGAACGCTTCTCGGGCCGCATCGCATCGACATGGAAGGCACCTATCAAGCCAAGTGCATCAATGCGCGCGCGGCCTCGACAGGCGAGCAAAAGGCTCTCCTCGTGTCACTCATCCTCGCCAATGCGCGCGCGCTTGCTGCGGAGATCGGGGCGCCACCCTTGCTCCTTCTCGATGAAGTTGCCGCGCATCTCGATCAAGGCAGGCAGGCCGCACTTTATGACGAGATCTGCGCTCTTGGCGCGCAGGCATGGATGACAGGGACCGGCCGCGAGCTGTTCGATGCTTTGGGAGACCGTGCGCAGTACTTCGAGGTGCAAGAAACGGACGGCCAATCCTCGTTGGTTGCGCTGTGACACTCGATGCTATCGATATCGCGCTCTACGCGTTCGCAGTCCTCATTCTGTTTCTCACACCGGGGCCCGTCTGGGTCGCGTTGCTTGCGCGCGGGATGTCATCTGGGTTCTCAGGGGTCTGGCCGCTCGCCTTGGGCGTGGCGATCGGAGATGCGGTCTGGCCCTTCCTCGCAATTGTTGGCGTCTCTCTCCTCGTTCAGGAAATCGAGGGCCTCCTGACAGTTCTCCGTTGGGTGGCCGCGGCGATGTTCCTCACCATGGGCATTCTTCTCATTCGACAGGCGGCCAAGCCCTTGGGCAGCGACTCGCGCCTCACGCGGCCGGGCATGTGGGCTGGCTTTGTCGCTGGCGTGCTGGTGATCCTCGGAAACCCGAAGGCGATCCTGTTCTACATGGGCGTGCTGCCGGGGTTCTTCGATCTGACGAAGGTCACGGCGGGCGACATCGCGGCCATTGTCGCGGCCTCCATTATTGTCCCGCTGGCGGGAAATCTCGCGTTGGGCGCGTTCGTGGATCGCGGTCGTCGGCTGCTCAGCAGCGCGCGTGCCCGTACCCGTCTCAATACCGCTTCAGGCATGCTCCTGATCGGCGTGGGGTGCATCATCCCGTTCACTTGAGGGCGCTGTGGATAAGCTGGTGGACAGGCGCCCAGTGAAGCAATGATTCTCCTTGTCTGCGAGACGTTTGGGCGTAGCAAACATCGCCGCCAAATCTGGCCCAATCGCGTGACATTTCCCGCTCGGATGCGTATAAACCCATAGGAAAAGAAGAAGGGTCAGAACGTGGCCGAAAACGAGCAAGAGCAGCCGGAATACGGTGCAGATTCCATCAAGGTTCTCAAGGGCTTGGAGGCGGTCAGAAAGCGCCCGGGCATGTATATCGGAGATACCGATGATGGCTCTGGCCTCCATCATATGGTCTACGAGGTCGTCGATAATGGGATCGATGAAGCCCTCGCGGGCCATGCCGACTTTGTGCACGTCAAAATCCACACCGACAGCTCTGTCTCGGTCTCCGATAATGGGCGTGGGATACCGGTGGGTATCCACGAGGAAGAAGGGGTCTCCGCCGCCGAGGTGATCATGACCCAGCTCCACGCCGGCGGAAAATTCGACTCCAATTCCTACAAGGTGTCCGGCGGACTCCATGGCGTTGGCGTGTCTGTCGTCAACGCACTTTCCGTTTGGCTTGAGCTTCGCATCTGGCGCGATGGCAAGGAGCACATTGCGCGGTTTGAACATGGTGAGACGGTCAAGCACCTCGAGGTCGTCGGTGACGCTGGCGGGAAAAGCGGAACGGAGGTGCGCTTCCTCGCCTCCACAGGCACCTTCTCAAATCTCGACTACGTCTTCGACACTCTGGAGAAGCGCCTGCGTGAGCTTGCATTCCTGAATTCCGGCGTGCGCATCATTCTCGAAGATGAGCGCCCGGCAGAGCCGCTCCGCACGGAGCTTTTCTACGAAGGCGGCGTCAAGGAGTTCGTGAAGTATCTGGATCGCTCCAAGAGCTCGATCATGAGCGAGCCCATCTATGTCACCGGGGAGCGTGACGACATCGGCGTTGAAGTCGCCATGTGGTGGAACGACAGCTTCAACGAGATGGTGCTGCCCTTCACCAATAACATCCCACAGCGCGACGGCGGCACCCACCTCGCCGGATACCGGGGCGCGTTGACCCGGACGATCCAGAAATACGCGACCGACACGGGCATCGCAAAGCGGGAGAAGGTGAACTTCACCGGGGACGACGCCCGTGAAGGTCTGACCTGCGTTCTGTCGGTGAAGGTGCCGGACCCGAAGTTCTCCTCTCAGACGAAGGACAAGCTCGTCTCCTCCGAAGTGCGCCCAGCCGTGGAGAACCTTGTCGGTGAGAAACTCACGGAGTGGTTCGAGGAGAACCCGAACGAAGCCAAGCAGATCGTCGGCAAGATCATCGAAGCCGCGCTGGCGCGAGAAGCTGCGCGCAAGGCAAGAGAGTTGACGCGCCGCAAGACGGCGATGGACGTCAACTTCCTCGCAGGGAAACTCAAGGACTGCTCCGAGAAGGACCCGTCCAAGACGGAGCTCTTCCTCGTCGAGGGTGACTCGGCCGGCGGCTCCGCACAGACGGGGCGCGACCGCCGCACCCAGGCCGTCCTGCCCCTCCGCGGCAAGATCCTGAACGTCGAACGCGCGCGCTTCGACCGGATGCTGTCCAGCCAGGAAATCGGCAATCTCGTCATGGCGCTGGGCACTGGCATCGGGCGTGACGAGTTCAACATCGAGAAGTTGCGCTACCACAAGATCGTCATCATGACCGATGCTGACGTGGACGGGGCCCATATCCGTACGCTGCTGCTCACGTTCTTCTTCCGCCAGATGCCCGAGCTCATCGAGGGCGGATACCTCTACATCGCGCAGCCGCCGCTCTACAAAGTCTCGCGCGGACGGTCCGAGGTGTATCTGAAGGATCAGGCGGCCCTCGATGACTATCTCATCGAGCAGGGTGTCGATGGCGCGGTCCTTAGGCTTTCCTCCGGCGAAGAAATCATCGGGCAGGACCTGGCACGCGTGGTGCAGGAAGCGAGAAACCTCAAGCGTCTTCTCGATGCCTTCCCCACGCACTATCCCCGCCACATCTTGGAGCAGGCCGCGATTGCCGGGGCCTTTGTGCCCGGCGCTGTGGATGCCGACCTTCAAGGCGTGGCAGATCGCGTCGCCGCCAGGCTCGACCTGATCGCACTGGAATATGAACGTGGGTGGCAGGGCCGCATTACGCAGGACCGTGGCATTCGGCTCGCGCGCATTCTGCGGGGCGTCGAGGAAGTCCGCACACTCGATGGCAAGATGCTCCGCTCGGGAGAGGCATCGCGTACGGGAAGCTTCACGCAGTCACTGCAGGAGGTCTACGCCCAGCCCGCCACGCTGCACCGAAAGGAGCGGCATCAACTCATCCTTGGCCCGCTCACGCTCCTCGAGGCAATTCTCGAGGAAGGTGAGAAAGGCAACCAGCTCCAGCGCTACAAGGGCCTTGGCGAGATGAACCCCGACCAGCTCTGGGAAACCACGCTGGACCCGGACGCGCGCACGTTCCTCCAAGTGAAGATCGATGACGTGGCCGAGGCCGATGACCTCTTCACCAAGCTCATGGGAGATGTGGTGGAGCCACGGCGCGAGTTCATCCAGGACAATGCGCTGAGTGTGGCGAACCTCGATTTCTAGGCGGTCGCCCGATCCTCGGCTTCCTCAGGGAAGCCGAATGTCCAGAAGCACAGGGTGATGGTCCGAGGGCCAAACGGCGCCGAGCTTTTCGTTGAAGATCATGGCCTCGCCTGGAACGAGCCCGGAGGTCACGCCGATATGGTCGATTGCGCCAAAGATGTGGAGACCGCGATCGAGGTGGAAGGTGGCGCCGGGCGGTTTGGGAAAGGTCAATCCTTGCGCTTCGTAACGCTCATGCGCGGCTGAGCCGTGGAGCGCGTTGAAATCCCCCAGCAAAATGAGCTCTTCCCCGGCGGCGAGCCACGGAGCGATGCGCTCTGAAACGAGGGCGTGGGAGGCCTGCCTGTTCACCCGAGAGAAGGCATCGGGATGAATGTTGACCACGCGAAAGCGGGTTGGATGGTCGCCCAAAACAGTCTCGAACAAAGCCCAACTCGCAAAAGATGGGCTCGCACCATCAAAGCCTCTCGAGTAGAGAACGTCCGGCGTTCTCGAGAAATGAAACCACCCCTCATCGACCACGCGAAGCGTCTCGCGGCGATAAAAAATCGGCTGCGTGGGAGGAAGGGTGCGAGCATCGCCCGTGGCGGCGGCTGCATAGGCAAGGTTTTCCGCAAGCAGGAAATCACGGGTCAGGTTGATGTTGCCGTCCCCCCTGCGAGAGAAGCACTCCATCTCCTGAAATCCGATGATGTCGGCCTCCAGTTTCTTGAAGGCGGCATCCATCGGTCCTTTTCGCGCCTTCCAGCCGGAAAGCCCCCAGCGGCCCTCTTCCTGCTCGAGCCAGATGTAGTGGACATTCCAAGACGCGACGCGAAACGCCGCTTCAGGCTTCGGCGGCAGCGCGGCACTTGGTGAGAGGCGCACCTGCTGACATCCGATGAGCGCCAAGGGCACGATGATGAGCGCAATTAGGATCCAAGCCATTCGGGGCACCACACAACTCCTCCCGGGACGGAACAAACCCGGGGGCCCCCCGCGTTTTCCCGTCAATCAAAGGAGACGAAACATGGCCGAGAAGGCAATAGACAGCACGCAACCCGACGCCAACGCCCATGCCGAGGACCTCACTGAAGTGACGCCTGGCGAGCGCAAGGCGAAGCGGACGGAAGAAACCGACTACTCCGACCCGCCGGTGGCCGACCTCGCTCAAGAGCTTCCCCCCGAAGCAAAGGAGGCCATGCGGCTTGAAGGCGACTGGTCCGGCGATGGAGATGAAAACCACGCCGATGACGCGCAAGCATCGGAAGATAACCTGCGCGACAACGGCTAGCCTTACATTTCGTGTATCTCAGCCACCTCGACGGACCCTGTTCCGTCGAGGACCATTGGGTTCTTCGCGGCCGCGGCGCAGGCTGCCTCAATATCTGGCATCGTCAGGATCGTGTATCCTGACACAGGGTTAGCGCCCCCATTATGGACATGCCCCGCAGAACTCACGGTGTGACTGCCCATCACCGGATTTCCCGGATCGACCGTGGCCTTTCCGAGTTTTTCATACCAATCGCCCCAAGCCGCCATGGCCTTTGCACCCTCTTCGGGCGTGTCGGGCATCTTCCCGCCGTGATAAATCAATAGATAGTTTGGCATATGCAGACCCTCCTTGCGGGCGTCATCATGCCACGAAAGCAAGATTCGCTTAAGCGTCGAGCCCGTGCTTGAGCAATACCGGCACGACGACCTCTTCTTCGTCCCAAAGGTGCCTGTGGAGAAGAGCCTGGAGCAGCCGGACCTCCACAAGAGCCTTGTCCACGGCACGCCGATCATCAGTCGACCGAAGGACGGCATTGGCCGCCGTTGCCGTATGCTCGAGCCTTTCGGCGAGATCGTGGTGGTCCGCATCTAGGATCTGAAATGCGTGCTCTAAGCGTGGTTCCATCGGGATCAGCCGCGGAAAATAGTGCTCATCCTCGATGTGATGGTGCTCATGGAGCCCACCGAGCAGTGCGTTTCCGTAGCGCGAGAGGTTTGGCGCTGTGCGCTGGGGATCGGTGCGCCCATCGAGGTGACCTTCGAGCAGACCGACAAGAGCGACGCAGATCTCCCGGAACATGGCATGGCGCTCCAGCCAAAACCGGATGAGGTCGGAGAAAGCCGGGTCAGCCTCCCATGCCTCGCGGGGATACTCCTTGAGCAAGACGCGGAGAGGCTCAGAGAGGCCATCGCGCTCGGCCAGAGCGTCAGTCATGGCCACCGATGCGTCTCTGCTTCATGCGCTCCTGGAAGCGGGCCCGGTCTGTCTCGTCATACTCGTCCACGCATTGGTGGCATCGCACGCCTTCGAGGTATTCGGCGCGCTGGGTATCCTCGGGCGCGAGCGGGCGGCGGCAAGCGTGACAAAGACTGTGAGGACCTTCCCGCAAGCCATGTTGGACACTCACGCGCTTATCAAAGACGAAGCACGCGCCGCGCCAGGAGCTCTCGGTCTCCGGAATGTCTTCGAGGTATTTCAGAATGCCACCTTCCAGGTGATAGACATCCTTCACTCCCTCCGAGAGCAGATAGTTGGTGGATTTTTCGCAGCGAATGCCACCGGTGCAGAACATGGCGACGCGCTTTCCCTCGAAACGTTGCCTGTTCGCCTGCCACCATGCAGGGAAGTCGCCAAAGCTCTTCGTCTGCGGGTCTATCGCCCCCTCGAAGCTACCGATGGCCACTTCGAAATCGTTGCGCGTGTCTATCGTCACCACGTCGGGCGCCTTGATGAGCGCGTCCCAGTCTTTGGGTGCCACGTAGTGACCTGTTCCGTCCGCAGGCCTCACGTGCGGCTGGCCCATCGTCACGATCTCGCGCTTGATGCGCACCTTGAGCTTTTTGAACGGTGCCTCTGTGGCCGCGCTTTCCTTCCAGTTCAGATCCTGGCAGCCGGGCAGTGCACGGATTGTCGCGAGCACTGCGTCTATACCGTTCCTTGTCCCTGCGATGGTGCCGTTGATGCCCTCGGGCGCGAGGAGGATCGTGCCGCGCACGTCCGCGGCTTCGGCAACCTCCACCAGCCCGGGTTTGAGCGCGGCGGGGTCGTCTAAGGGCGTGAAGTGATAGAGGGCGGCAATGGTGAACATGCGGCGGCAGATACGCATTTGCCTTCCCGCGCTCAATCCCTACGCTTTGCGGCATGATCCGAAAGAAGCTCACGAAGGCGAAAGTCAAAGGCGGCGGCGACGGGCGCGCCCGAGCCCAGCTCGAGGCCTACATCACCGCGCAAAAGCTCGATGAGAAGGCGCTCGAGACCGAGCTTCATTCAGGTGTCGCGGCCACGCGGATCGGGCAAATCGGGCTTGCCACGACAGCCGAGCCTGATGGCCTTGCATGTGCGGCCGGGTGCGCGTTTTGCTGCATCCTTCAGGGTGAAGACGGTGGCGTGATCACGGGCGCAGAGGCCAAGGCGCTCCATGCCGCGCTTGCCCCGCTGCAGGGACACCCCGATGGGCGCGACTGGCATCCGAAGGCCTGTCCATCGCTTGATCCCGAGACCCGCACCTGCCGCGCCTATGCGGCCCGGCCGATGATCTGCCGAAGCTATGTCAGCCGGGACGCGGCCGCATGCGAGGAGATCGCCGAGGGCAGGGCTGCCGAGGGCACCGGCACCCGTGCGGCGTATGGCACATACTTGACCGTGCATGCGCTCGCGCGCGCGGCTTTGGGCCCCGGCCATGCACCCACCTATGCGCTGCGCAAGGTCGCGGAGGCCGCCGTCGAAGGCGTGCCACTCGACGCCGCGCTCAAGGCTGCGCGGCACCGTCCAGCCGAGCTCATCGAAGAGCGCAAGCGCGCGACCCTTGCTTGAAGCGGACCCTTGCCATGACACATGCCCTCCTCGTGATCGATGTTCAGAATGATTTTTGCCCCGGCGGTGCGCTCGCAGTGGCCGGGGGTGACGAGATCGTTCCGGGCATCAATGCCCTCATGGCCGATTTCGAGGCGGTGATCCTGACGCAGGATTGGCATCCGGCAGGCCACTCGTCCTTCGCGTCCAGCCATCCCGGCGCGGAGCCCATGAGCATGATCGACATGCCCTATGGGCCGCAGGTCCTTTGGCCCGATCACTGCATTCAGGGAAGTCACGGAGCTGCCTTCCATGCCGACCTCGCCGTGGACCGGGCGGACATGATCATCCGGAAGGGCTTCAATCCCGCCATCGACAGCTATTCCGCCATGTTCGAAAATGACCATGAGACGCCGACGGGTCTTGAAGGCTATCTTCGGACGCGGGGCATCACCGCGCTGACGCTCGTAGGCCTTGCAACCGATTTTTGTGTGAATTTCTCGGCAGTGGATGCGGCAAAAGCCGGCTTCGAGGTCACCTTGCGCGAAGATCTCACGAGGGCAATCGATCTGGATGGCTCACTTGGCGTAGCCCATCAGGGGATGAAGAAGGCTGGTGTCCGCCTCACATGAGGCCGGAAAACCCGGCGAGGTATCCAGCAAATGCCATGATCCCGAAGGCAACACCGACCTTCATGGGCGTCCGCTCCGGCGCAGCGGGTATTGCCACGATAGGGCCAAAAGGCTGCGCGGTGGCGACGGCCTTAGCGAGCTCAGAGATGTCGAACTCCGTGGTGTGGTCGCGCCGGGGCGTTTCGTCATCGTCGCGCATCGCAGCGTCCAAGCACGCGGCGACATATTCGCGAGCGCCGGCATCCCGATACGCATAGTGCCCCGCTGGGACGTTCGATGAGGAGGGCTCCAAAGAAATTCCCGCGTCTTCCAAGAGTGCGCCGATCCGCGGATCGGCATCCCGTGCCGCCTGTGCGGTGGCCGGATCCCGGAACGCCGCCACGAAGAGGCCGAGGCTCTCTTTGTCTTCTGGAAGGATGTCGATATCGTAGTTCAAAGCCATGGGCTCATATCCGAACTGCCACCACAATCAACTCAACCTTGCATTGAATTGTGGGCGGATTGGGACGTCTTCATGGAATGTTAACGGAAAGACCTTGCCCCTTCTGGACGGGAGCGCTTTGATCCTCACCGTCGAGCTGGGAGGCCCTGATGGTCGATATCGCCACGCGTGTGTGGAACCACAAATGGAAGATCGACCCCATCGTAAGGTCGCTCATCGACACGGATTTCTACAAGTTGCTCATGTGCCAGTCCGTATTCCGGAACCGTCCGGAGACGCAGGTCACATTCTCTCTCATCAACCGCTCCAAGGACATCAAGCTCGCGGAGTTGATCGACGAGGGTGAGCTCAGAGAGCAGCTCGATCATATCCGCTCGCTCAGCTTGAGCCGGGGCGAAAGTACGTGGCTGCGCGGCAATACATTCTACGGCAAACGGCAGATGTTTCGCCCCGACTTCATGGAGTGGTTCGAGGGGCTCAAGCTCCCGGCGTACCACCTGGAAAAGCGGGACGGACAGTACGAGCTCACCTTCGAGGGCTCTTGGCCGGAGGTCATGCTCTGGGAAATCCCGGCGCTCTCGGTGCTGATGGAGCTGCGCGGGCGGGCCGTCGTCAATGCCATGGGCCGCTTTGAATTGCAGGTGCTGTACGCTCGCGCCATGGCGAAGCTTTGGGAGAAGATCGAGCGCCTGCGTGCGCTCGATGGTCTCCTGATCGCGGATTTCGGGACACGTCGCCGCCATTCGTATCTCTGGCAGGACTGGGCGGTGCAGGCCATGATCGAGGGGCTAGGCCCGCGCTTCATCGGAACCTCGAATTGCCTCATCGCGATGCAGAGGGAGGTCGAGGCCATCGGGACAAACGCGCACGAGCTGCCCATGGTCTATGCCGCCCTCGCGCGGGATGATGACGGACTCGCCCGGGCGCCTTACGAGGTGCTGGCGGATTGGCACGAAGAGCATGATGGCAATCTGCGCATCATCCTTCCGGATACCTATGGGAGCGAGGGCTTCCTCGAACGCGCGCCGGACTGGCTCGCACGTTGGACCGGGATCCGCATTGACTCAGGCAAGCCGGAAGAGGGCGCGGAGACCGCGATCCGCTGGTGGAAAGAGCGCGGAGAAGATCCCACGGAGAAGCTCATCATCTTCTCCGACGGGCTGGATGTGGAGAAGATCGAGGCGCTTCACACGCAGTTTGCGGGGCGTGTTAGGGTCTCTTTCGGTTGGGGAACCCTTCTCACGAACGATTTCCGCGGCTTGACCCCCGGCGATAGCCTCGCGCCGTTTTCGCTCGTCTGCAAAGCGGTGTCAGCGGATGGCCGCGCCACGGTGAAGCTCTCCGACAACCCCAACAAAGCCATGGGGCCGAAGGATGAAATCGAGCGGTACAAGCGAGTCTTCGGCGTGGGCCAGCAGGAAAAACTCGAGGTCGTCGTCTAGCTCTCACCCATCCAGTGGTGGACCGCCGCGAGCGCCCGATCTGCCAGGGCGCGCTGCTCCGCTTCGGCCCTCGCTGCACGCGAGATGGCCCAGCCGCAGCTGGCGAGCGCGCGCAGCATCGTGAAAAAGCGCAGCCGCTCAAGGGTCGGCGGTATCCTCAGCGTGCCATAGCCCGCCAAAAGCGCGTCCTGCAGCAAGGGCAGCTTGGGATGGGAAAGATGCTGAACCATCGCGGTGCCGAGGTCGTAGGCGCGGTATCCAAAGCCCGCATCGTCGAAATCGATCAGCGCGAGACCCGCGGGCGTGGCGAGGATGTTCTCCTGAAGGCAGTCGGCGTGGATGAGGCCCGCATCAACGGCGTCCATGTCCACGAGTTCGTCATAGGCCTGGGCTTTCACCTGCAAGAGGAGCTCCTGTTCAGACCCATCGAGCGTCGGATTCTCCCAAAAACGCCCCCATAGCGGCTCTTCGCCCAAGAGCGCATCCGCGTCCCATGCAGGGCGCTGGATATCGTCTGTCTCGACGGCATCGGTTGCATCGTGGAATGCAGCGATCAGCGCACCGACGGCTGCGTAGAGCGCGCGAAGCTCTTCATCCGTGCCCGGTAACTCCCGGCCTCCTGCTCCGGTGGCGCGCCCCTCGAGCCACGTGACCGCGCTGGCATACTGACCGCCATGTACCGCCTTGAGGAATGTCTGATCCCCAGATGCCACGGGCCGCGGGCAGGGGAAGCCAAGATCAGCGAGGCGAGACATCCAGCGCAGCTCGCTCTCGATCGCCATGCGGCTTTGATACCCGGCACGATGAACACGCAAAGCAAGCTTTTGACCGTCAATTGTGCAGTAGTAGACCCTGTTTTCTCGTGCAGCGACGAGTGCCGGAGCGTCTTCCACATTGCCCCAAAGTCGGGCGACATCAGCTAGATCGGACATGTGGCGAGCGCCTTCTTCAGTGTCGTCATGAGGTGGTCCAAATGGCCCTCGCCAAAGGGCATGGGCGGGCGCAGCTTGAGGATGTTGCGATCCGGCCCGATCGTGCCAAGGAGTACCCCCTGCCTCCGCAGCTCCTCCATGAGCCAGACCGCGAGCTCTGGCACAGGCTCGTTGTCCCGGGTCAGCTCGACCGCGTAGAAGTGACCGCGGCCGCGTATATTTGCCTCCGCACGAAAGTCAGCGGACCGGAGCGCGTCAACGACGATCGATGACATCCGCGCGGCATGGGCTGTCAGTCCGTCGTCTTCGATCACGTCCAGCGTTGTAGAAGCGGCCGCAGCGCTCACCGGGTTCCCACCGAAGGTGTTGAAATAGCCGAACGCCTCTCGGAAGGCTGCCATAATCTCTGGGCGGGCAAGACAGGCTGCCACCGGATGACCGTTGCCCATGGGTTTGCCGAGCGTGGTGATATCGGCCCTGAGATCCATCCAACCTTGCGCCCAAAGATGTCGCCCGGTTCTGCCAAATCCCGACTGCACCTCGTCCGCGATGATGAGCCCGCCCGCATCTCGCACAACGGAAACGGTCGGGGCGAGAAAGTCATCGGGAAGGTCGGGGAGCCCTTCATTCGCGAATATCGGGCAGACCATGATGCCCGCAAAGCCCGCCCCGTTGGCCTCGAGCGCCTCGATGGCCGTGCGGACGCTCTCGGCAAAAGCTCTGCCCTGGCCTTCAGGCGTCCCTCCGAGCGGGGCGAGGGTGTGCGGGGCGGGGACAAAGCGCACGTGGTCTCCGTAGCCGCCTATGGGCGGGCGGCGCGTGCTGAGCTGGGAGACCGCTGCCGTGTTTCCATGGTATGTGGCGTCCGTCGCGATGAACCCGCGTTTCCCCGTGGCCGCCTGCGCCATACGGAGGGCAATGTCATTCGCCTCGGACCCAGTGCAGACGAGGATCGCCTGATGGTCCGTCTCGAACGTCGCGACAAGCCGCTCGACATAGCTCACCATCCCTTCGTGTAGGTAGCGGGAATGCGTGTTGAGCGTCGCTGCTTGCCGTGAAATCGCGTCCACGACGCGCGGGTGGCAATGACCGACATGGGCCACGTTATTGTAGCAGTCGAGGTATCGCTTACCGTCCGCATCCCAGAGCCAGCAGCCTTCTCCCCTCACGATATGGACGGGGTCGGCGTAGAATGTCGGCATGTTCGGGCCCAGCACGCGTGTCCGTCGCGCGAGGAGGTCACTCATTGGGTGACACCCTTCCCCGAAGCGCCTTCTTTTCCGCGGTCAGCGCCTTCGCTTTCAGGCGCCGCTTCTTTGATGCCAAGGTGGGCCGCGTCGGAATCCTGCGCTTCGGTTTTTCGAGCGCCTTCTGGATCAGGTCCTTGAGCCTCTCCCGCGCGATTTCTCGATTGCGCGCCTGGCTGCGTGTCTCCTGGACCTGCACGATGAGCGCGCCGTCTTGCGTCCAGCGTCGTCCCGCGAGCCGTCTCAGCCGCCGCTTCACCGGGTCCGGAAGATGGGGAGACCGCTCAGCTTCGAAGCGCAGTTCCACGGCCGTATTGACCTTGTTCACGTTCTGCCCGCCCGGACCGCTGGAGCGGGCGAAGGTCTCCACCATCTCCCAGTCCTCGATCGTGATGTCCCGGCTGATCTGCAGCATGGCCGCACCCTAACCTTGCCCCGTGCCGGTGGAAACCGGCTTGCGGCGGCAGCGCGGCTCCCGCAGGCTTGCGAGGAAGGAGGCTCATCATGCTCAGATCCACAGTCAACGAGATCATCGCCGAGTCGAATGCGTTCATCCGGTCCCATGGCGTGCACCTGCCGCCCTTCGCCTATCTCTCTCCGGCAGAGCTCAAGGCCCACGTCGCCCACGCCCCCTCGATCCGGGAGCGTTTCCTCGGTTGGGACATCACGGATTATGGAGAGGGGAAATTCGAAGAGCTCGGTCTTTTCCTCTTCACCACGCGCAACGGGCTCCAATCCAACATTCAAAGTGGGCGTGGCATGCTCTACGCCGAGAAGGTGATGATCGCGGGGGAGCACCAGATCAGCCCCATGCATCGCCATGTCACCAAGACAGAAGACATCATCAATCGCGGCGGGGGGGATCTCGTGCTCGAGCTCTTCAAGGATGACGGCGCGGGCCAGGTGGACGAAGGCGCCCCGGTCGAGGTCGTGAGCGATGGGCGTCAGCTGTCGTTGGCCGGGGGCGCGCACCTGCGCCTGAAACCGGGCGAGTCAGTAACGCTCGAGCCGCATACATGGCACGCCTTCTGGGGAGATGGTGGCAAGGTGCTGATCGTCGAGGTGTCGAACGTGAACAATGATCGAACGGACAACATTTTTCGCGCCCCGATAGGACGCTTTTCGACAGTTAAAGAGGACACCGATCCTTCCCACCTCCTCGTCTCGGACTATGACACTTGGCTATGACCTACACGCCTTCCCCCGACCGCTACGACACGATGGTCTATCGCAAATGCGGTAGGTCCGGCCTGAAACTTCCCGCCGTCTCCCTCGGTCTATGGCACAACTTCGGAGAGGACACGCCCGACGCGGTGAAGCGCGACATGTGCCGCACGGCCTTCGACGCCGGCATCACGCATTTCGATCTCGCCAACAATTACGGCCCGCCAGCAGGGTCGGCGGAGGAATTCTTCGGGCGCTTCCTCGCCACCGATTTCCGGGGCTACCGGGACGAGCTTATCATCTCTTCCAAGGCCGGGTATGACATGTGGCCAGGGCCTTACGGAGAGTGGGGCAGCCGCAAATACGTGATCGCTTCTTGCGATCAGTCGCTGAAGCGCATGGGCCTCGATTACGTCGACATATTCTATTCTCACCGCTTCGATCCCGAGACACCTCTCGAAGAGACCATGGGCGCGCTCGATCAGATCGTGCGCTCAGGCAAGGCTCTCTACGCCGGGATCTCGAGCTACAACTCGCAGCGCACGCGCGAGGCCGTGGCGATCCTCGAAGAGCTGGGCACGCCCTGCCTCATCCATCAGCCGTCCTACAACATGCTCAATCGGTGGGTTGAGACGGACGGGCTGAAAGACACGCTCCACGAGCTGGGCGTCGGCTCCATTGCCTTCACGCCGCTCGCGCAGGGCCTGCTGACCAAGAAGTATCTGAACGGGATCCCAGAGGGGAGCCGGGCGACGCAGGGCAAATCGCTCGACCCGGAAACGTATACCGACAGCGTTCGGGACAGTATTCGTGCGCTCACGTCGATCGCGGAAGCGCGAGGGCAGTCCCTGGCGCAGATGGCGATTGCGTGGGTCCTGCGCGACGGGGGGATCACGACCGCGCTCATCGGTGCCTCGAAGCCCGAGCAAATCACGGAATGCGTGGGTGCCGTGGGCAACCTCGAATTCACGGCGGAGGAGCTCGCCGAGATCGACAAGGTGGCCAAGGATCAACCCATCAACCTGTGGGCGCGCTCGTCAGAGACGGAATGATCAGAGTGTCTTGAGCAAGGCGCTCATGCGGTCGAGGCCGAGCGCGAGCTTTGCCGCTTCACCGCCACCCACCCCGATGCGGATGTGACCGGGTCGCCCGTAGGAAGAACCCGGCAGGAGGAACGTTCGATACGGGTCCGCAAGGAGCTGACGGGCGAAGTCGTCTCCGTCGATACCGCTGAGTTTTGCAAGCCCGATGAGACCGGCCTCGGGCTTCTGCCATGAGAGCTTCGGCTCTTGGCCGACGAAGTCATCGAGGACGCGCAACGTGGCGAGCGCATCTGCGCGCACGGTCTCCAGCTTCGCCGCATAGCGGTCCGGGCGCATGGCGATCTCGGCGATGACCTCGCCCATGATGTTCATGATCTCGGAGCTGTTCTCACGCAGGATGAAAGCGTCCCGTATGGCGTCGGTGTCCTGGGAAACCATCCAGCCGGTACGAAGGCCCTGAAGCCCCAAGGCCTTGGAGACCGAACCCGTCGTGATCCCTTTTTCGTATAACCCGGCCACCGAGGCTGGGCGCGGCCCGGCCCATTCCAGACCTGCATAGCACTCATCTACGAGCAGCCACGCGCCGTTTTTAGCTGCAATAGAGACGATTTTCTCCAGCTCAACCGTTGGGATCATCCGACCCGTCGGGTTGTTTGGATTGGTCAGGAAAATGAGCGCTGCGCCCTGCGCTGCCTCTGCCATGGCGTCGAGGTCCAGCGCCCAGCCGGCGGTTTCATCGCGCGGCACGCTCACGAGCTCTGCTCCTATGGCGTCAGCCATGACGCCGACTTGTGGCCAGCCCGGTGTCTCGGTGACGATCTTCTGCCCCGGCCCGACAAGCTGCCTCAAGGCGAGATAGTTTGCTTCCGCGGCCCCTGCCGTGATGAGGACGCTGTCGAGCGGCAAGTCGAGGCCTGCGCGATCCAGCACGTGCCGCCGAAGCGCAGGCAGGCCTCGGAAATCCTGACCGTTCCAGTCCAGGGGCAGGTCGGGGTCGAGCTCTCCGAGAAACTCGCCAAGCCGCGGCGGCTCTGCGAGCGAGAAACCGACAAAGGCCTGGGGCTCGGCCGCCGTCGTCTCGAGCAGGTATTCGAAGAGGGTGTGTATCTTGACTTTGTGCATCCCGCGCCGTCCCTTCGCCCCATGTTCCTGAAGGGTCGCCCCATTTCGCTGACAGTGTTGGACTACGGCACTTTCCATGTCCACGAGGGGCCACGGGATATCGGGCTCATGGGCGCGCTTGTTGTCACGGATGCGGGCGAGCGCGTGCTGATCGATACCGGGCTTCCCGCGAAATATGCGCGCGATCCCGCGGCGGGGACGGAGGATGGGCTCGACAGTTTTGGTCATGTCCTGAGCGTGGGAGAGGAGAACCTGCCCGCCGCCCAGCTTGCCCTGTGTGGGGTGGAAGAGATCGACCTTCTCATCATCACGCATACGCATATCGACCACATAGGCGCGATCTTCGACTTCCAGGATGTGCCGACCGTCATCTCCCGCCCGGAAATCGAGCTGCCGAAGCCTCTCTATTGGTCAGGCGGCCAACCTTGGGATTGGCCCGACCGGGATTGGTTGGTGGTCGCCGGGGACAGCAACATCGGACACGGCTTCGACGCCTTCCTCTGTCCGGGCCATGCGCCCGGGCAGCTCGCGTTTCTGATCACGCTCCCCGAGACAGGCCGAGTGCTTTGGCTCTCGGATGCGATCTCGAGGCCCTCAGAACTCGAGGAGCGCTTCGCAGGGGCATGGGATGCAGAGCAAGCGTTGCACCATGCCAAGCGCCTCCTCGCGCTCGAGCATGACCTGGCGATCTATGGTCACGGACCTGAGCAATGGTCGGAATTGAGGAAGGCGCCTCAAAGCTACCGCTAGCGCTTCCCGTGAGAGCGGGAGCGAGGGGCCAGCCTCTCGCGCTCCCCGAGGTACGGGGCACAAAGAAGCTCGGTCCTTGTCGACGTTGCGGGCCTCACCGCACGTCCCGCCCCTGGTTGAGAATGATGACGTTGCCCGAAGAGACATCCCCCATCGGGCCAGCGAGATGGGCGACCCAGCCGGCGATCTGCTCGGGCCGCATCGCCTCACCGTGGGGCATGGCGGAGATGGCCTTTTCCAGCGTCGCATCATCGAGCACGCCGAAGAGCGGGGTTTCCGTCATGGCAGGTGCGATGGAGTTCACCGCGATCCTGTCGCGTGCATAGCGGCGCGCGAGGTCTTTTGTGAGGGTGTCCATGGCGGCCTTCGACGCCCGGTAATGGGGCGGGTCGAAGACATCGAAATTGTAGGCGCCGTTCGAAGAGATGTTGATGATCTTCTTCACTCCCGCGCGGCCCAGCATGAGCGGCACGGCGGCCTGGCAGCAATGGAACATGGAGGAGAAGTTGACCGCCATCTGTGCCTCGAACTCGGCGGCGGGGATATCGGGGAAATCGGACATGAAGCATGTGCCCGCGTTGTTGACGAGCACGTCGAGGCCGCCGTGCCGATCCGAGATGCCGTCGAAAACGGTTTTGATGGCGTCCGCATCGGTGAGGTCCACCGTGATGGGCTCAGCCGTATTCGAGTGCTTCAGATCGAGGCCGATGACGTTGTGTGACGGGGCGAGGGCTTCTGCGATGGCGGAGCCGAGCCCGCCCGCTGCGCCTGTGACGACTGCTATCTTCATGGCGCGACCCTATACGGGAAACGGAAAAGGGCCACCCCGGCGAAACGGAGTGGCCCTTCGAAGTTTGCGGAGGCAGGGCCGGTTAGTGACCGTTGCCAGCTGGGGCGGCGCAGCCGCCGAGGGTTGCCTTAGAGGCGCGCCTCCCCAGTTGTCCCGACCGCTTTCTCCAGAACCTTCATCGACACTGGATCACCTCCTTTCTGAATGTTTCGCCTATGCCTTGAAAGAAAGGCGCGTCCTGCGAAATGTCAATCAAAAGGCTCAGGCGGTTTCTTGTGACGCAGCGCGGCGCTGAACAATCAGGCGGAATGGCACGAGAGCGATCATCGCGAGCGAAAGCTTCACGCCCCAATCCGCCACGGCAAGCGACACCCAGAGCGGTGCCTCCGGACCAAAGCCGAGAAGCGGAAGCACCTCCTGCGCCCAGACGGGCATGTTGTCAGGCTCCATGCCGTTCAGGAGTGCCGAGAACGCGATGGTAAAGAAAATCGCCGTATCGACCGTCGATCCGATCAGCGTGGAGGCGAGGGGTGCGCGCCACCAGCGCCCGTCGCGGAGCCGGTCAAAGACGGCCACGTCCACGAGCTGCGCGGTGAGGAATGCAAGGCCGGAGCCAAGGGCCACTCGGAAGGTCACGAGCGGGCCGAACTCGCCCATGATCTGCGTCCCCACGAGGGAGCAGAAGATTCCGACGATGAAGCCCACGATCACCACCTGCCGCGCGGCGCGGGGCCCGTAGAATCGGTTCATCAGGTCGGTGACGAGAAAGGCGAGCGGGTACGTGAACGCGCCCCAAGTGAGCCAATTCCCGAAGAGAAACTGTACGAGGATGTTGGAGGCCAGCACGATGGCGGCCATGGCAAGAATGCCGGGAATGTGGGAGCGGTCCATTTGTCAGAGCCCGTTTTTACAAGGTTGCGGAACTTGGCCGCCTGATGGCGGCGCGCGTGTCCTAATGCCGCACTGCGACCTTGGCAAGCTCGGAGGAGGTGATGCAGGCTTTACCGCGAGGCAAGCACGGCCGCGCATTGCTGCGGCAGATCGGCCAGCACGAGTTCCTTGCGCGGCTGCGGCGCGGGCGCATTCGGGTCGGGCGGTGGCGGGTTGAGAATGCGGTCCACCCAGCCCTGCGCCTCGGCGCAGCCATCTCCGGGCGGTGGCGGGGTCTGGGACGTGCAGTTCGTATCGCCCCGCGGGCAATTCAGCCGAACGTGAAAGTGATAGTGGTGGCCCCACCAGGGCCGGATCTTGCGCAGATAGCTTCGGTCGCCCGTCTCGGCATTGCACATGTCCACCTTGGCCCCCGGGAAGACAAAGATCCGTGCCGTCCGTGGATCAGAGGCGGCGAGTTTGAGCACCTCGCGATGTTGGGGTGTCCAGCGGTCATTCACGAACGCGCCCGCATTCCGCCGCATCGAAATCGACGAGATGCTTTCCCGTTCTGACACAGAGAGGTCGAGCCGCGCGGGGGGAAGCATCCATATGTCGATATCGAGGCCAGACTGATGTGAGCGGTGCCCGGTCAGCATCGGCCCGCCGCGTGGCTGGCTCATGTCACCGACATAAATGCCCTCCCAGCCAGGAAGGCGGGCGACGCGCTGGGAGAGGTCCTTTACGTAGTCGATCGTGACGGGCTGCGCCCAGTTCCTGTTCCGGGAGAGCCGCATGGCCTGCCAAGTGGGTCCTGTTTCAGGAAGCTGCACAGCGCCCGCCTGACAGCCGCGCGCATAGCCTCCGATGGCTTGTGGCGCCTGCTGGGAGCCGCGCGGCTCCGCGCCGAAGAGGTTTTTCGCGGGGCCCGATGTGGCCAGAGTCGCCACGCGGGCCATGGCTTCGGGCGCGGCTTGCGGCTCAGCCGCGGCCTCCTCCTCCGAGGGGCCGCAGGCGAAAAGGGCAAGCAGGGCCGCCGCGATCAGGGAACGGGGATGGCGTCTTTGGACCATTCGTCTTGGTCTCCCTCTGGTTGCACCCAGCGTAGCAAGAAGAGCCCCAAAAGAAAGAGCGCGATCACCGGCGTGAAGCCCAGCCGCGCATCCTGCAGCAGCCATGTGAAAAGGGCGATGAGGCCGGGTGCGAGAAAGGCGGTGGCTTTCCCCGAGAGCGCGAAGAGACCGAACGCCTCCGTCGGACGCTCGGGATGGGTGTGGCGGACCATCATGGACCGGGACGCGGAATAGATGCCCCCGCCGGCCGCGCCGATGAGCGAGCCGCAGATGTAGAGCGAGACGTCGGGGATGAAGAGGTCTCCGAGCACGGGCAGTGACAGGAGCGGCGTGTCCGGGAGCGCGATCCCGTAGAACGAGCCGGGCGCCATGCCGATGATCGTGGCGCTCACCGCGATCAGCGTCCAGATGCAGACCATGATGACCGGCCGTGGCCCTTTTGCCCGGTCGAAGCGGCCCGCGATCTGCGTGCCGATGGCGGCGGTGATGGCCGCGATGATGCCAAAGACGGCGATCTGTTCGAGCGTCCAATTCAGGACGAGCCGCGCATAGACGCCGCCGAAGGTGTAGAGCGCGCCGAGCGCGTCGCGGTAGAACATGGAGGACAGGAGGAAGTTGAGGAGGCTCCGGCGGCCCACGACCCCGCGCAGGCTTTGCTTGAGGTCTGCGATCGCGCCCTTGAGGCTGCCGCCTCGGTTGGGCGGGCCCTCTCGCACGAAGGCGAAATAGGGGATCATGAACACGACGAACCAGAGCGCCACAAAGGGCCCCACCGCGCGGGTGCCCTCGCTCTGGCTGCCATCGAGGCCGAAGGGCGGCGGATTGCCGAGGAGGGTCTGCCCGCCCGAGATCTCGAAGAAGAAGATCAACATGATGAAGAGCGAAAGCACCCCACCCCAGTAGCCCAGCGCCGCGCCGTCTCCCGAGATTTTTCCGATCTCCTCCTGGGTGCCGAGCGACGGCAGGATCGCGTTGGTGAAGATGAGCGCATATTCGGCGGCGATGAAGGCCACGGAGAACATGAGCAGGCAGAAAAGCCAGTTCGAGCCGTCTGGCACCATGTACCAAAGCGACCAGGCCCCGACGACGTAAAGGATCGAAAACCCGATCATCCAGGGCAGCCTCCGTCCGGTGCTGTCAGCGTATGCTCCGAGAACCGGGGCCGTGAACGCGATGAAGAGGCCAGCCACCGTCTGGCCCAGTGACCAGATCGACTGGGCGTCCGCGTCAGCGGCCTGTTCAGTCGCGCCGCTCGACAGGAAGAAATCCGCCAGAACGCCCGCGAAATAGGGTCCGAAGATAAATGTGAGGCCGAGCGTGTAAAAGGGCTGCGTGGCCCAGTCGAAGGCCATCCAGCCCCAAATGCGCTTCCTGACGCTGACGTCGGCCATACCGCTCTCCCCATGGCTTTTCGGCCATTAGCGCGCGGCGGGGCTCACCCGGCAAGAAAAAACCGGTGGTCAGGTCTGCATCGGGGGCCAGGGGCGTTGCCTGTCAGCCTCTATCCATGCCTCGGCCCAGTCCGGCAGAGGAGGAGATGCGTCCACGCCTTCCATGATCTCGATAACGTCATCGGTCATCACGGCCTTGCCTTTCGAGACGATGGCCGTGCGAAAAAGGCAGTGGTTGGCGCATTCTCCCGAGCGCTTGAACATGGCTTGCTCGACATAGATGAAGCGCGCGTCCCAGCCGAGAACACGCGTCCGCATCTCGAACCGCTCAAAAGGAACGAGGCGCTTGCGATACCTGACCGACGCCCCGGCGACGGCGAAGCCCCAGCCACGCTTGCTCAATGCGGTCCAGAGCCCTGTGCGCAAGGAAAGCTGCCATCTTCCGAACTCGAAGATCGTCAGGATCCGGCCATTGTTCATCTCGCCGAACATGTCGCAATCCAGAAGCGAGACGCGGTGCTGGGAGACATGCGTATCGAGGACATGCATGGGGGCCAGCCTGCGGCCGGTGACCATGGTGCGAACGAAGCGAAGCCAAGGATACATGTCGCCCTAGGTGCAATCGATGACGCGCGCGTCAACCGTGCCGTGACGGAAGCTGCTTGTGCGCCTCTGGCCCGCGCCCTAGATGCAGCGCACGACTTTGGAGATCCAGATGACCAGCCTTTTCCAGATCATAATGCTGCTGCTCGACGTGGCGACGTTCTTCATCTTCGCCCATTTCATCATGAGCTGGCTCATCAGCTTCAACGTGTTGAACGTCCGCCAGCAGCTGGTGGCGCAGATCTGGTACGGGCTGCAGCGCATCCTTGAGCCGCTCTACGGGCCCATTCGCCGTGTGATCCCGTCGGGCGGTGGTCTCGACTTCGCGCCTCTGGTGGCGTTGCTCCTGATCTATGCTCTTCGGATCATCCTGACGAACAACGCGAGCGCCTTCATCTAGGCAAAGCCCTCTATGAGGCTTCGCAACTGCATGAAAGCGCCTTTGAGGGCGCTTTTGCGCGCGTGTCGATCCCCGCGCTCTTGTTCAGGGATTCTTAATGTGGGACCGTCAGGAAAGAGCAGTTTAAATCACATCTGACAGGTTCCCGTGCACGACACCCTCCGTGACGTCTTCGGATTCGATGCCTTCCGCCCCGGGCAGGAGGACATCGCGCGTGCCGTGACGGCCGGTGAAGACGTGCTCGCGATCATGCCCACCGGCGGGGGGAAATCGCTCTGCTTCCAACTGCCCGCCCTCGAGCGAGAAGGGGTCACGGTGGTCATTTCGCCGCTCATCGCGCTCATGCGTGACCAGGTGCGCGGGCTGCAGGAGGCGGGCGTTGAGGCCGGCGCGCTAACGTCCGGCAACACCGAGGAAGAGACGGCTGAGGTCTGGGAGGCTCTCGAAGCCGGTCGCCTCAAGCTTCTCTACATTGCGCCTGAGCGTCTGGCGGCGGGCTCCGCGCTCGGCATGCTCCGGCGCATAGGTGTCTCGATGATTGCCGTCGATGAGGCGCATTGCGTGAGCCAGTGGGGCCATGATTTCCGCCCGGACTACCTGCGCGTGGGCGAGCTCAGGCAGGCGCTCGGCGTGCCCTTGGCTGCCTTCACGGCCACCGCGGACCCGGAGACGCGCGCCGAGATCGTCGAAAAGCTCTTTGGCGGGGCAGAGCCGCGCACCTTCCTCCATGGATTTGACCGGCCCAACCTGCACCTCGCCTTCCAGCCGAAGACAAAGCCGCGCGAGCAGATCCTCGCCTTCGCCGCAGCACGCAAGGGGCAATCGGGCATCGTCTATTGCGGCACCCGGGCGAAAACAGAGACCTTGGCTCAGGCGTTGCGCGCCGAAGGACACGCGGCCTGTCACTATCACGGCGGGATGGAGGCAGAGGATCGCCGGATCGTGGAGGCACGCTTCCAGCGGGAAGATGGGCTCATCGTTGTGGCGACGGTCGCTTTCGGGATGGGCGTCGACAAGCCGGACATTCGCTGGGTGGCCCATGCCGACCTGCCAAAGTCGATCGAGGCCTACTACCAGGAGATCGGGCGCGCGGGCCGGGACGGCGCGCCGGCGGAGACGCTCACGCTCTTTGGCCCCTCGGATATCGCGCTGCGACGCAACCAGATCGACGAAGGGCTCGCCCCGGTAGAGCGGAAGGCAGCGGATCACGCGAGGCTCAACGCCCTGCTCGGCCTTGCCGAGGCGCTCACCTGTCGGCGGGCCAAGCTGCTCGAATACTTCGGCGATGCGCCCGCCACCTGTGGCCAATGCGATCTTTGCGACAAGCCAGCCGAGGTCGCGGACGGTACGACACCCGTGCGCATGGCGCTTTCGGCGATCCTCCGCACGGGCGAGTATTTCGGCGCCGGACACCTGATCGACATCCTCCTCGGGGCCCAGACGGACAAGATCCGCCAGAAAGGTCACGACGACCTGCCGACCTTCGGGGTCGGCCGGGAATGGACGAAGCCGCAATGGCAGGCGATCTTCCGGCAGATGATGGGGCACGACCTCGTGCGACCGGACCCGGAGCGCTACGGCGCGCTGCGCATGACCGACCGCGCGCGACCGATCCTGCGGGCCGAGGAAGAGATCCAGCTCCGCTTCGATACCATTCGGGCCGCCAAGGGCCGCCCGGAGCCCAGAAGCCTCGTGAGCGAGGATGCTGCTCCGCTCCTTGCGGCCCTGAAGGCGAAGCGCCGAGCGCTGGCCGAGGCCGCGAAGGTGCCAGCTTACGTGATCTTCAACGACCGGACGCTCATCGAGATGGCGGAGGCCCGGCCGACCAGCCTCGACGCGATGGCGGGGATCAATGGCATCGGGGCCAAGAAGCTGGAGCGATACGGGCGAGAGTTCCTCTCTGTGATCGCCGATGACGCGCCGGAAATGCATCCCACGCGCCGCAAGCTCGCGGGACGCGCGGAGGGCGAAGTCTATGATCGTCTCCTCGCGGCGCAGTCAGACCTTCAATACGGGCCCATGGGAACGGAAAAGCCCATGAGCTGCAGCGCGTCGACCCTGCGCCAGATCGCCGAACGGCGGCCGCAATCGCGCGACGAACTTGCGCGCATCCAGGGCGTGGGAGAAACGAAGGCCGAGCGCTTCGGCGATGCCTTTCTCGATGTGTTGAAGGCCTCCTAAGCCCCCCTACGTCTGGTTCAAAGGAGGAGCCTCATGCTCGTTGTCATCTCGCCCGCAAAACGCCTCGACTGGTCTGACGTGCCGCGATCCGATCTGACCAGGCCGGAATTCGAGGCCGAGGCGCTGAGCCTGGCCAAGACGGCGCGTAACCTGACGCTGGGCGGACTTCGTGAGCTCATGGACCTCTCCGACGATCTGGCCCGGCTCAATCGGGATCGCTTCAAGGCGTTTTCGGCCGAGCCTGACGCGGACGCGCTTCGGCCCGCGGCCTTCGCCTTTGCCGGTGACACCTATCAGGGGCTCGAAGCGCGGACGCTCGATGAGGACGATCTCCGCTTTGCACAGAGCCATCTCCGCATACTTTCGGGGCTATACGGCGCCCTGAGGCCGCTCGATGAAATTCAGGCCTACCGGCTCGAGATGGGCTCGAAGCTCAAGACCCGCCGGGGCGCATCCCTTTACGAGTACTGGGGACGAGAAATCGCGAAATCCCTAAGGTCGCAGGCCGAAGGGGTCGGTGCCGAGGTGCTCGTGAATTGCGCGAGCCAGGAGTATTTCGGGGCAGTCGACCTCAAGGCCCTGAAGCTGCCCGTGGTGACGCCCGCTTTCTACGAAGAAAAAGACGGACAGGCGAAAATGGTGAGCTTCTTTGCCAAGCGCGCACGCGGCGCGCTCGCGCGCTTCATCGTGCAGAATCGTCTCACCTCAACGGACGGTCTGAAGGACTTTGATCTCGGCGGGTACCGCTTCGATGCGAGCCGCAGCGAGAGGGGCACGATGGCCTTTTCGCGGCCCTACCCGGACCCGGCCCAAGCCGCCTAACGGAGGCGCGGGACGCCTCGACCTGTCCCGCGCGCCCCTTTGTCAGAGCCGCTCAATGGCCACGGCGATCCCCTGCCCGCCACCGATGCACATGGTGCAGAGCGCCTTCGAGCCGCCGATGCGCTCGAGCTCATACATCGCTTTCACCATGATGATGGCACCGGTTGCCCCCACGGGGTGCCCGAGGGCGATCGCCCCGCCATTGGGGTTCACCTTCGCGGGATCGAGGCCGAGCTCCTTGTTCACCGCGATGGCTTGGGACGCGAATGCCTCGTTCGACTCGATGACGTCGAAATCAGCTGCCGTGAGCCCCGTCTTCTCAAGGAGATTGCGCACTGCGGGGATCGGGCCCACGCCCATGACCTCTGGCCGTACGCCCGCGTGACCATAGCCCAGAACGCGAAACTTCGGCGTGAGGCCCGCCGCCTCCGCCGCCTCGGCGCGGGCCAGGACGATGGCCGCAGCCCCGTCATTGATGCCCGAGGCGTTGCCCGCGGTCACCGTGCCGTCCTTTTGGAAGACGGGGCGCAGGCCTGAGAGGGCCTCGGCATTTGTCGCTTTTGTGTGCTCATCCCGCGCGAAGGGGACCATGTCGCGCTCCACGCGCACCTCGACGGGCACGATCTGACTGTCGAAGTGTCCAGCATCTTGCGCAGCCGCGGCGCGCTCCTGGCTCGTGAGGGCGAAGCGATCCTGATCCTCCCGGGTGATCTGATGTTCGGCGGCGACGTTTTCCGCAGTCACGCCCATGTGGCCCGTGCCAAAGGGGCAGTTCAGCGCGCCGAGCATCATGTCCAGCGTCTTCACGTCGCCCATCTTCGCGCCCCAGCGTTGCGAGGGCACGATGAACGGCGATCGCGTCATATTCTCCGCGCCTCCCGCGACGCCGAAATCCGCGTCGCCGAGCATCAGAGACTGCGTGACAGACACGATGGCCTGAAGCCCAGAGCCGCACAGGCGATTGACGTTCATTGCCGGGACGGTCTCGGGCGTCCCGGCATCCATGGCAGCCACGCGGCTCAGATACATATCGCGCGGTTCCGTGTTGATGACGTGGCCCATGGCGACGGTGCCCACTTGCCCTGCGTCGACGCCGCCGCGGTTCAGCGCCTCCTTGATGGCGGCCGCGCCGAGCTCGATGGGCGGCGTGCCCGCGAAGCTTCCTCCGAAAGTTCCGATTGCGGTGCGCGCGCCGCCGAGGATCACGATATCTGTCATGGCTATCTCCCTTTTGCCGCGTTCTGCCTTCTAGCGGGGGGCAGGGGAAGGGGCGCGGGACACGACGGAAGGTCAAAATCCGACGCTCGGGGTCGGCTGGGGCGTGCTTTGGCGCGCGCGCTCGGCCATGGTGGGCGTGAGGAGAGAGAGACATGAGCAATCGATTCCGCGCCCATATCGAGGCAGAACTCGCTGGTATCGCGGCGGAGGGGCTCTTGAAGGTGGAGCGGCCGATCCAGGGCCCGCAAGGCGCGCACATCAAGGTGGGCGGGCGCAAGATGCTCAACCTCTGCGCCAACAACTACCTTGGCCTGGCAGATCATCCAGAGCTCACCGCCGCCGCCACGGGCGCGCTGGAAGAGAGCGGGTATGGCATGGCCTCGGTTCGCTTCATCTGCGGGACAGGGGAGCTTCATGCAGAGCTCGAGGCACGATTGGCCGCTTATCTCGGCATGGAAGACGCGATCCTCTTCGCCGCCTGTTTTGATGCCAATGGCGGTGTGTTCGAGCCGCTTTTCGGGCCAGAGGATGCAATCATCTCCGACGCGCTCAACCACGCCTCGCTCATCGATGGCATCCGCCTCTGCAAGGCGCAGCGATACAGGTACAAGACCAACGACATGGCCGATCTGGAGCGCCAGCTGCAGGCGGCGCGAGATGCACGCTTCCGGATCATCGTCACAGACGGCGTCTTCTCCATGGACGGCACCATCGCCAATCTGCCGGAGATCGCGCGGCTCGCAGAGGCCTATGACGCGATGACACTGGTGGACGATTGCCACGCGACTGGGTTCCTTGGGCCGAGGGGCGAAGGAACCCACGCCCATCATGGCGTCGAGGTGACGCTTCTCACGGGTACTCTTGGCAAGGCGCTGGGCGGTGCAATGGGCGGCTACGTGGCCGGCCCGGCGCCGCTCATCGAGATGCTGCGGCAGAAGGCGCGGCCTTACCTTTTCTCGAATGCTCTGCCACCCGCCGTCGTCGCTGCGTCGCTCAAAGCGCTTGATCTCGTCGAGGCGGGCGATGATCTCCGGGCGCGTCTCTTCGAGAACGCTGCTTACTGGCGGTCGGGGCTTGAGGCGCGTGGCTTCACCCTCCTCCCCGGCGAACATCCGATTATCCCGGTCATGCTCGGCGAGGCACAGCTTGCCCAGGACATGGCCGCGCGTCTCTTCGAGCTCGGCGTCTATGTCTCCGGCTTTTTCTATCCCGTGGTGCCCAAGGGGCAGGCGCGCATCAGGACACAGATGAACGCAGCGCTTGATCGTGAGGATCTCGATGCCGGTCTTGCCGCGTTCGAGCAGGCGGCGCAGGAGCTGAAGGTCTTGGCGGCATGAGTATGGCGAACGGGACGATGAAGGCTCTATCAAAGGCCCGTGCAGAGGCAGGGCTGGTCATGGGCCGGCACCCGGTGCCCGAGATCGGGCCGTCGGAAGTGCTGATCCGCGTCCGGGCCACCGGCATCTGCGGCACGGACATCCACATCTGGAACTGGGATGAATGGGCGGCGTCAACCGTCCCCGTCCCGCTCATCACGGGCCATGAATTCGCCGGTGAAGTCGTCGAGATCGGCGCGCAGGTCACGGGGCTGAGCCTGGGGCAGCGCGTGAGCGGTGAAGGCCACCTCATCGGCACGACCTCCCGGCAGTCGCGGGCGGGGCGGTTTCATCTCGACCCGGCCACGCGTGGCATCGGGGTCAACGAGCAGGGCGCCTTCGCCGAATACCTCCGACTACCGGCCTTCAACGTCGTGCCCTTGCCGGACAGCATCTCCGACGAGATGGGCGCCATTCTCGATCCGCTGGGGAATGCCGTCCACACGGCGCTCAGCTTCGATCTTCTGGGCGAGGACGTGCTTGTGACCGGGGCAGGGCCGATCGGCATCATGGCGGCGGCCGTTGCGCGTCACGCCGGAGCCCGCCACGTCGTCATCACCGACATTAATCCTGAGCGCCTCGCCCTCGCCGGACAGGTCGCTGATGTGAGGCCCGTAAACGCGTCCGAGGAAGACTTGCGCAGCGTGATCGGCGCGCTGGGGATGAAGGAAGGCTTCGACGTGGGCCTCGAAATGTCTGGAAACCAGCGCGCCCTCGATCAGATGGTTGAGGCGCTTGTGATGGGCGGGCGCATCGCGCTTCTGGGCATTCCACCGGGAAAGAGCCCGGTGGATTGGTCGCGTATCGTCTTCAAGGCCATCACGCTGAAGGGCGTCTATGGGCGCGAGATCTTCGAGACGTGGTACAAGATGATCGCCATGCTCGAGAACGGGCTCGACGTCACGCGCGTCATCACCCACCGCTTCCCCGCGGATCGTTTCGCGGAGGGTTTTGCCGTCATGAAGAGCGGCAGCTCCGGGAAGGTCGTGTTGGACTGGACCTGAGAGACGCCTTCAAAGGGTGTCGTGTGTGTCTGCGCCGTTGCCGCGCGTCTCGCGGCCTTTCTCACGTGCAACGATTCTAGACACGCGGGACGCATGCGACGGGTGATGAGCGGCAAGTCGGCCCGCTCGCTTGACCGGCTTTCTGGCGCGGCGATATTCTTTATGAGGAGGCAGCCATGACGGACCATCCATCTGAGCATCGACGATTCACAGCGCCGGGTCGCCACGGCGGGACTTTAGGCGCATTGCGGGTTACGTGCCGCCACCCCAAAACGGAATCGAACGCGCGCGCGCCGCGGAAGGACAGGTCTCCGAAAATCTGTGCCTTCAGCCGTGAAAAGTCGCTGGACACATCCCTCAAACGGGCTGGCACGCCATGATCGAGATCCTGTCCGAGGTAAGCGTTGCGGGCTGGCTTCTCGGCCTCCTCGTGCTGGTCGCACTCTCCCAGGTGCCCGGCATCCTGCGCGACTGGTATCGGCAGAGCAGGAAGCCGCATCGCTTCATCCCGGGCCAAGACCCTCCCATCTACAGGGATCCCGGCCCCGGCGGCGACACGTGACCCTCGGGCAGATCGTGCTCGTGCTCATCCTGCTGGGCCTGTCCGGGCTCAGCCTCTTGCTCGTGATCGGGCGGCCCGGGCCGCGGATCAAGAAGAAGCGGACCAAGAGAAAGTGAGCCTCGCGCCGTCCTGGGTGGAGAGCGCAAACCGCGCCGATACGGACTTTCCCCTGAACAACCTGCCCCACGGAGTCTTCTCGCTCGGCGGCGGCGCGCGCCATTGCGGCCTCGCCATCGGCGATGACGTTCTCGACGTCACGGCGCTCGCTGGAGACGGGCACGTGTCATCGGTCGATGCGGCTGTCTTTGCCGTCCCGTCCTGGAATGCGTTCATGGCGCTGGGGCGAGGAGCCTGGCGCGCCTTTCGGGAAGAGATGACGGGGCTTTTGAGCGCGGGCCATGCGCAACATGATACCCTGGGGGAGTACCTTTTGCCCCGCCGAGAAGTCGCGCTGCACATGCCGTTTGAGCTGGCAGAGTTCACGGATTTCTACGCATCAAAGCACCACGCCACGAACGTCGGCACGATGTTCCGAGGGGCGGAGCATGCGCTTCCGCCGAACTGGCTCACCATGCCCATCGGCTACAATGGCCGCGCGTCGTCGGTGGTCCTGAGCGGGACGGACATCCCGCGCCCTTGGGGGCAGCTGCGCGGCGAGGATGGCCCGCGGCTGGCACCGTCTGAGCGCTTTGACTTCGAGCTGGAGCTTGGCGCGGTCGTCGGCGCGGCGTCCTCCGGCCCGCTCTCCGTTGCGGAAGCCGATGCCGCGATCTTCGGCTACGTGCTGCTCAATGATTGGTCCGCCAGGGACATTCAGGCCTGGGAGTATCAGCCGCTCGGCCCCTTCCAGGGCAAGGCGAGCGCGACGACGATCTCGCCGTGGATCGTACCGGCCGAGGCCCTCGCTCCCTTCCGGCGCGCAGTGCCAGAGCGCGAGGTCCCCGTCCTGCGGCACCTCGAGGAGTTGGCGCCGACCCTTTTTGATATCGCGCTGGAGGTCGACCTGCTGCGGAACGGCGGAAGGACCACGCTCACGCGTACGAACTATGCCGAGATGTACTGGTCATCGTCGCAGCAGCTCGCGCACCATGCCTCCTCCGGATGCCCGATGCGCATCGGCGATCTGCTCGGCTCCGGCACCGTCTCCGGCCCGGAGCGCGAAAATCGCGGCTGTATGCTCGAGCTGAGTTGGAATGGTGAGCTGCCTTTGGAGACACATGCCGGCCCGCGGCACTTCCTAGAGGACGGGGACGAGATCGTGCTGCGCGGCGCGGCGCAGGGCGATGGATACAGGGTCGGCTTTGGCGAAGCCCGCGGCAAGTTGCTCCCGGCGCTGGACGATCCGTGGGACCGCTCCACTTGAGAGCTCATGAGCAAGAAGAGAAAATTCGGGCCCACGCGGGGCGAGTATATCTTCCGGGCCGTCAGCGGCGCGTTCATCCTCGCGCTCGTGAGCTACGCGCTCCTGGCCAACGGGATGCCCGAGGGCATCATCACGTCCGAGTCGATCCTGTTCGGCACGATCTTCGGCGTCTTCCTCGTCGCCCATTCGGGCTGGAAGCTTCTCAAGCGGGACTACCGCGAGCTGTGAGGGCCACGCGCCCGGCCTCCGTGAGCGCGTAGATTTCCCGACCTTCGCAGGCCACGGGTACGAGCGGGCGCCCGAACGCGGCGCCGCTGTCTATGGCGACCCTGTTCCGGAAATGGGTGGGGGTCTCGACGGGTGTATGGCCATGAACGACGAGGTGAGGATGGACCGTCTCGTCATCGAGAAAACCGTCGCGGATCCAGACGAGATCGTTCTCTGCCTGCTCGGCGAGCGGGACCCCAGGCCGGATGCCCGCGTGGACAAAGAGGAGCGGCCCTGCCTCGTGAAACAGCGGGAGGCCCCTCAGAAACGCGATGTGATCCTGTGGCACGTGCTTGCGCGCCCGCGCCGCGAGATCACCGAGCCGGATGCGCTCGGGCACGTCCACACCGTAGGAGGCCAGCGTCTCTGCTCCGCCGAAGGCCTTGTGGAGCCAGTGGTAGCCCACGAGGATATGCGGATCCTGTTTCGGGCCATCGGGGTGGAAGAACCACTCCATGAGGCGGTCATGGTTGCCCTTGAGGCATGTCCACCGGCGCCCTTTGGCCTGCCCCGTGGCCAGCCGCTCGATCACGGCCCGGCTGTCGGGGCCGCGATCAATGTAATCGCCGACAAACACGACCTCGGCGTCACGGCCCCCGTCGGCTTCGATCAGGGCCAGCGCGTGATCGAGCTTCTCGATGTGGCCGTGGATGTCGCCGACTGCGTAGATCGTCATGAGGCGACGTCGAACTCCAGCGTGGACACGGTGCCGAACATGCCCGTCTGCCGCAGGGCTCCGAGTGCCTCGGGCTTGACGGCCTCGTCGACGTAGAGAAGCGCGATGGCCTGCCCCCCGGCCTCGTTCCGGCCGAGGGTGAAGTTCGCGATGTTCACGCCGTTCTGGCCCATGGTGTTGCCCAATGTACCGATGATGCCGGGGACGTCCTCGTTGGTCGTGTAGACCATGTGCCGCCCGATTTCGGCGTCGATGTTGATCCCCTTGATCTGGATGAAGCGGGGCTTCCCATCGGAGAAGACCGTGCCTGCCACGGAACGCTCGCGCTTGTCGGTGACGACGGTGACCTTGATATAAGCATCGAAGACGCCGGACTTCGCCTGGTTGGTGGTTGAGATGTTGACCCCCCGCTCCTCGGCGATGACGGGGGCCGAGACCATGTTCACGTCCGGGTTCGCGCGCTTCATGATCCCGGCGATCACGGCGCAGTTCAGCGCGGGGAGGTTCATCTGTGCGACGGCGCCGTCGTAGAGGATGTTGATGGCCTTGATGCCTTCGTCCGTTAGCTGGCCGATGAAGCTGCCGAGATGGCCGGCGAGCGCGACCCAGGGCCCCATGACCTTGGCCTCCTCGGCGGTCATCGACGGCATGTTGAGCGCGTTCTCCACGGCCCCGTCGAGGAGGTAGTTCGACATCTGCTCGGCCACTTGGAGCGCCACGTTCTCCTGTGCCTCGGTCGTGGAGGCGCCGAGATGGGGCGTGACCACGACGTTGGGCAGGTTGAAGAGCGGCGAGGCCGTGGCGGGCTCCACGGCGAAGACGTCGAAGGCGGCCCCGGCCACGTGGCCGGACTTCAGCGCCTCAGCGAGGGCGTCTTCGTCCACCAGGCCGCCGCGGGCGCAGTTGATGATGCGCACGCCCTTCTTCATCATCGCGATCCGATCGGCGGTGATCATGTTGGCGGTCTGCTCGGTCTTTGGGACATGGAGCGTGATGAAATCGGCGCGACCGAGAAGCTCCTCGAGCTCCACCTTTTCCACCCCCATCTTCGAGGCCTTCTCCTCCGACAGGAAGGGATCATAGGCAATCACCTTCATTTTCAGGCCCTTTGCGCGGTCGCAGACGATGCCGCCGATATTGCCCGCGCCGATGACGCCGAGCACTTTCGACGTGAGTTCGACCCCCATGAACTTCGATTTCTCCCACTTGCCTGCATGGGTGGAGGAAGAGGCCTCGGGGATCTGGCGCGCCACGGCGAACATCATGGCGATGGCGTGCTCGGCCGTGGTGATCATGTTGCCGAAGGGTGTATTCATGACGATGATCCCGGCCTTCGAGGCGGCGTCGCGATCGACGTTGTCAACCCCGATGCCGGCGCGGCCGATGACCTTGAGGTTGGTCGCGGCGGCGATCACCTTCTCGGTGACCTTCGTCGCCGAGCGGATGGCGAGGCCGTCATATTGGCCGATGACCTCGAGGAGTTTTTCCTTGTCCTTGCCGAGGTCGGGCTGGAAATCGACGTCGATTCCGCGGTCCCGGAAGATCTGGACGGCGGTTTCCGAGAGTTTGTCGGAGACGAGTACTTTGGGCATGATGGATGTCCTTGGGGTGCCACGAATTTTTGCAATAATTCGTGGGCGCTAATGGGTCAGGCGGCTTGCGATTGAGCGGAGATTTCGGCGTGGAAGGCCCAGTCGAGCCAGGGCAGGAGCGCCTCGATGTCCGACGTCTCCACGGTCGATCCGCACCAGATGCGCAGGCCTGGGGGCGCGTCTCGGTAGGCGCCGATATCATAGGCCGCGCCCTCGGCCTCGAGCCGCTTGGCGACGGCCTTGGCAAAAGCGGCGCCATCCACAATCCGGCTGTCGGTGAATTTCAGGCACACGCTCGTCGTGGAGCGGGTGGACGGGTCGGTGGCGAGATTGTCGATCCAGTCCCGCGCGGCGCAGAAGTCCCACACGGTCTTGGCGTTGAGTGTCGCGCGGCTCACGAGGCCGGGCAGACCGCCCACGCTCTCGGCCCAGTCGAGGCAATGGAGGTAATCCTCCACGCAGAGCATCGAAGGCGTGTTGATCGTGGCCCCCTCGAAGATTCCGTCGATGAGCTTGCCGCCTTTCGTTAGGCGAAAGACCTTTGGCAACGGCCAGGGCGGCGTGTAGCTCTCAAGCCGCGCCACCGCGCGGGGGCTCAGGATAAGCATGCCGTGGGCCGCTTCCCCGCCGAGCACCTTTTGCCAGCTGAAGGTCGTCACATCGAGCTTGTCCCATGGCAGCTCCATGGCGAAGGCGGCGGAAGTGGCATCGCAGACCGTGAGGCCCGCGCGATCCGCCGGGATCACGTCACCGCTGGCGACGCGGACGCCGGAGGTCGTGCCATTCCAGGTGAAGCAGACGTCCTTGTCGTAGTCGAGGGCGGCCATGTTGACGATCTCGCCGTAATCGGCGGTGTGGACATGGGCGTCGATCTTGAGCTGCTTGATTGCGTCGGTGACCCAGCCCGCGCCGAAGCTTTCCCATGCGACCATCTCCACCGGGCGTTCCCCCAGCATCGTCCACATGGCCATCTCATAGGCGCCGGTATCGGAGGCCGGCACGATGCCCACCTTGTAGTCGTCCGGCACGCCGAGGAGCGTGCGGGTACGCTCGATGGCGGCCTTGAGCTTCGCCTTGCCCAACGCGGCGCGGTGCGAGCGCCCAAGGGGCGCGTCGGCGAGCTTGTCGAGACTGAAAGTGGAGGGCTTGGCACAGGGGCCAGAGGAAAAGCGCGCGTTTTGCGGCCGCGCGGCCGGTGCTTCATGAGCCATCGGTGTTACCCTTACAGATATGCGGCCCTCGTTGGGGAGGGCTGTCCCACCGCCGGGTGTACGGAGAGCCCGCGCGCGCTGCAATGCGGAAAATGCAGGGGCTTCGCCCGTGGCGCGCGCGGATCGGAAACCTCGTTTCCCCGTTTCCCCTTGGCGCTCCGTGCGGGGCTGAGTATGGCGCGGGTCATGACAGTATCGATGATTGCCAAGCCCGGGGGGCTCACGGCGGCCCATCTCGCAGAGGTGCCGGGGCCGGTGACGTGGTTGTCCGACGGTGAGGCGGCGCTGGTGGAGGGCGTCCTGCCCGCGGGCGTGCGCGAGGCGCTCGGGCCCGAGGGTGTGGATGTCAACGCGCTCCCCGGCGGGCCGCGCGCGCGGCGTGTGCTGCTCGCGGACATGGATTCGACCATGATCCAGCAGGAATGCATCGACGAGATGGCCGCCCATTTCGGGATCGGCGACGCGGTGGCCGAGATCACCGCGCGCGCCATGGACGGGCAGCTCGACTTCGAGGCAGCGCTCGACGCGCGCGTGGCGCTCCTCGAAGGGCTGCCTTTGGCCGCGCTAGAGACTGTTTTCGAGGAGCGCATCCGCTTTACCCCCGGCGGTGCCACGCTTTTGGCGACCATGAAGGCCCGGGGGGCCTACGCCGCGCTCGTCTCCGGCGGGTTCACCTATTTCACGGGGCGTGTGGCGGCGGCGCTCGGCTTTGACGAGAGCCGCGCGAACGTGCTGCTCCACGCGGACGGCGCGCTCACCGGCGCCGTCGCAAAGCCCGTGCTCGGGCAGGAGGCGAAGGTGACGGCCCTCGAGGAGATCACGGCGCGGCTCGGGCTCACGCCCGACGAAGTGCTGGCGGTGGGCGACGGGGCCAACGACCTTGCGATGCTCGGGCGCGCGGGGCTCGGTGTGGCGCTCCATGCCAAGCCCTCGGTGCAGGCGCGGTGTAACGTGCGGGTGAACCACGGCGACCTCACGGCGCTCCTCTTCCTACAGGGCATCCCGCGCGCGGAATTCATCACGCCCTGACCGGCGCCCGCGCCTTTTTCGGAACGGGTCCCGCCCACCTCCCCCTCAGCCTGGAAGGCTTCGGCCTTCGGCGGCGCGCTGCGCGCGCGCCTGCGCCTGTCGCCCGTGTGGTCTCTGCTTTCGGCACCGTGGCGGCCGTGATAGGCCTCCGCCCATGAGCAGGATACCGACGCGTGACGAGATCCTCGATTGGATCTCCGCCCATCCCAAGGAAGCTTCGAAACGCGATATCGCCAAGGCCTTCGGCATCAAGGGCGCGGCGCGGATCGACCTGAAGCGCATTCTCCGCGAGCTGGAGGACGAGGGGCACCTCGCCAAGCGGAAGAAGAGCTACCGCGACGCCGACAGGCTGCCGCCAGTGGCGGTGCTGCTCGTGCAGGCGCCCGATGCCGACGGGGACGTCTTTGCCCGGCCCATGGAGTTGGGCGGCGAGGGGCCGGAGCCTCGCGTGCTCATGGTGCAGCGCGCCTCGGAACCCGCGCTGGGCGAAGGCGACCGCATCCTCGCGCGGCTCTCGGAGGTGAAGGGCGAGGAGCATCACTACGAGGGGCGGCTGATCCGGAAGATCGGTGCCAACCCGCGGCGCATCCTCGGGGTCTTCCGGCAGGGATCCGAGGGCGGGCGGGTCGTCCCCGTGGACAAGAAGCAGGACCGCGAGTGGATCGTGCCCGCGGGCGCCACGGGCGGCGCGCGGGACGGCGAGCTCGTGGAAGCCGAGCAGGCCGGGCCCAAGGGGCGAATGGGCCTGCCAAAGGCGCGCGTGGTCTCCCGACTGGGCGACCCGTCGGCGCCGAAGGCTGTCTCGCTCATCGCCATCCATCATCACGGCATCCCCGACGCCTTCCCCGACGATGCGATGGCAGAGGCCGACGCGGCCGAGCCCGTCGCCCTGGGCGACCGGGAGGACCTGACCCACTTGCCGCTCGTCACGATCGATCCCGCCGATGCGCGGGACCATGACGACGCGGTCTGCGCGCTCGCGGCCGAGCACGGCTTTACCATCTGGGTCGCCATCGCGGATGTTGCGCATTACGTACGCCCCGGCTCTGCGCTCGACCGAGAGGCGCGCAAGCGCGGGAATTCGACCTACTTCCCGGATCGTGTTGTGCCGATGTTGCCCGACATCCTCTCCGGCGATCTCTGCTCGCTGCACGAGGGGGTGACGCGCGCCTGCCTCGCCGTGGAGATGAAGATCTCGCTCGACGGCGCGCTTCTGGGCAGTCGCTTCACGCGGGGGCTCATGAAAAGCCCTGCGGCCCTCCACTACGGGGAGGTGCAGGCGGCGATCGATGGCGCGCCCAATGCGCGGACGCAAGACCTGCTCGAGCCGGTGCTGAAGCCGCTCTACGCCGCCTATGCTGCGCTGGTGCGCGCGCGCGAGGCGCGGCAGCCGCTCGATCTCGATCTGCCAGAGCGGCATATCGAGCTCTCGGACACGGGCAAGGTCACGACGGTGGCCTTTCGCGAGCGGCTCGATGCCCACCGGCTCATCGAGGAGATGATGGTGCTCGCCAATGTGGCCGCGGCGAAGACGCTGAGCGAGAAACGCGTGCCTCTCCTATTCCGCGTCCATGAGGAGCCGTCTCCGGAGAAGCTCGAAGCGCTGCGGGAGACGGCGGGCTCCGTGGGACTGCCACTGGCCAAGGGGCAGGTGTTGCAAACGCGGCATCTGAACCGCCTCCTGGCGGAAGCGGAGGGTACGGAGTTCGCGGAGATGATCAACACCTCCACGCTTCGTTCCATGACGCAAGCCTATTACGCGCCGCAGAATTACGGGCATTTCGGGCTGGGGTTGAGCCATTACGCACATTTTACGTCGCCGATCCGCAGGTATTCCGACCTCATCGTCCATCGCGCACTCATCACCGCCCATGGCTGGGGCGAGGACGGGCTTTCGCAAGACGAGATCGAACGCCGCGAGGCCACCGCCGAGCACATCTCCGAGACCGAGCGCCGCTCCATGCTGGCCGAGCGCGACACGACGGACCGCTACCTCGCGTCCTATCTGAGCGAGCGGGTTGGCAACGAATTCACCGGGCGGATCTCTGGCATCGCGCGTTTCGGCGTCTTCGTGAAGCTCGACGAGACTGGGGCGGACGGGCTCGTGCCCATCCGGGACCTCGGCGCGGAGTATTTCCACTACGATGCCGACGCGCTCACGCTCACGGGCTCTGACACTGGCCGCGAGATCGGGCTGGGGCAGCGTGCAACGGTGCGCCTGGCCGAGGCCACGCCGGTGACCGGTGGCCTCATCCTCGAGATGCTCGACATCGAGGGCGCGCCGCTCACGCGCGGGCCCCAGCGCCGCGCGAAACCGCCCAAGCGCAAGATGCGTGTCGCCAAGAAGAAGAGCGCGAAGGTGCGCAAGGTCACCCGGCGCAAGCGATAACGCGCCGAGCGCCATGATCGCCGCTGACAGGAGGCGCGTGCGGGCCTAACGTGAGCCCAGTTCCCGTGGTGCCGAGGCCCCTCATGCGTAGCGTTTTCGCCCTCCTTGCACTATTGGTGTTGGCCGCCTGCGCCGGTGCCGCCACTCTGGGCCCATCGACCCAGTCGCAAAGGGCGGAGAGACCGGTGGACCCAGCCAAGGAGCAGGCCTTCCAGGCATGGATCGCAAAGTATCGCGCCGGCGCGGAGGCGCGGGGCGTATCCCCTGCGGTGTTGGCTCGGGCTTTCGCGGATGTGCGCTACAACGCCGAGGTGATCGAAAAGGACCGCAACCAGGCGGAGTTCTCCCTGCCGATCTGGGACTACCTCGCACGCATCGCCTCGGACGCGCAGGTGCGGGGCGGGCAGGCGGCGCTCGCGCGGCACAATGCCGTTCTTGAACGGATCGAGGCGCGCTACGGCGTCGACAAGGAGGCGGTCGTGGCCGTCTGGGGCGCAGAGACGCGCTATGGCGAGACGCGCGGTACGATCCCTGTGATAGAGGCCACGGCGACGCTGGCCTTCGACGGGCGGCGGGGCGACTTCTTCCGCCGCCAGCTCGACGCGGCGGTCCGCATCCTCGCGCGGGGAGACACGAGCCCGGCCAACATGACCGGAAGCTGGGCGGGCGCCATGGGGCACACGCAGTTCATCCCCACCTCCTACCAGGAATACGCGGTCGATTTCGACGGGGACGGGCGGCGCGACATCTGGAGCGATGATCCCACCGACGCGCTGGCCTCCACGGCGGCCTATCTCGACCGCTTCGGCTGGACGGAGGGTCAGCCTATCGCGGTGGAGGTGCGGCTCTCGAGCGATGCGGACACGTCTCTCGCGCGGCGCAGCTTCACACTCGCGCCCTCGCAATGGGCGGCGCGGGGCGTCACCGGGCTCGACGGGCGGCCTGTGCCCGATGTCGGGCAGGCTTCGCTCTTCCTCCCCGCCGGGGCCCAAGGGCCCGCCTTCCTCCTTTTCAACAATTTCCGCGTGGTGGAGCGCTACAATGCCGCCGACGCCTACGTCATGGCCGTGGGGGAGCTTTCGCGGCGGATCGCCGGCGCGCCGGGCATCCAAGGCGCGTGGCCGGTGGGGCAGCGGGCGCTCAATGCGCGCGAGGTGCGAGAGTTGCAGCAGCGGCTGACGGCGGCCGGCTTCGATACGCAGGGTGCGGACGGTCTCATGGGATCGAACACGATCGCCGCCATCCGGTCCTACCAGCGCGCGAACGGGCTCACCGTGGACGGCTTTGCCTCGCTCGAACTGCTGGAGGCGCTGCGCTAGAGCGAGATTTCCATCATGCGGTGCTGGATCCCGGCATCGTCGAAGACGGCGCCGTAGGGGCGGTAGCCCAGCCGCTCGTAAAAGGACAGCGCCGAGAGCTGCGCGCCGAGGATCGCGCGCGTGGCGCCGAGGCGGCGCGCGCTCTTGTGGCATTCCTCGATGATGGCTTCGCCAAAGCCCTTGCCGCGATGATCGCGGAGGATGCAGACGCGCCCGATCTTGGCGGTCGTGCCCATGGGCAGCACGCGTGCCGCGCCGATGGGATAGCCGTTGAGCGAGGCGAGGAGATGCACGGCCTCGCCATCCTTGCCGTCCACCTCGTCCTGCTCGGCGACGCCTTGTTCATTGATGAAGACCGCGCGGCGCATGGCCTGGCAGGCGGTGACGTTCTGCGTCTCGGCTACGGTGACGGCGATGAGAAATACTCCCTCAGACAACGCGTGTAGATGGCTTTGAGGCGGTGAATATCGTCCAGTGGGACGCGTTCGTCCACCGCGTGCATGCGTTTTCCCACGAGGCCGCATTCAACGACGGGGCAGTGATCCTTGATGAAACGGGCATCCGAGGTGCCGCCCGAGGTGGAGAGTGCGGGAGTGCGGTTCGTCTCCGCCTGCACCGCCGATTGCACGAGCTCGGAGAAGACGCCGGGGGGCGTGAGGAAGCTCTCCCCGGAGATCTTGATTTGCAAATCCACCGTCACGCCGAAGGCATCGGCGACCTGCGCGGCCTCGCGCTTGAGCCAGTCGCTGACGCTGGCCCCGGAATGGAGGTCGTTGAAGCGGATATTGACGATCCCCTTGGCATGGGCCGGGATCACGTTGGTGGCGGTGTTCTCGGTGGTCATGGAGACGATGGCGAGCGTGGAGGGATCGAAGTGATCTGTGCCTTCGTCGAGCGTGTGGGAGGCGTAGGTATCCATGAGCCGGGCAAGCGCGGTGAGCGGATTGACGGCCATGTGCGGGTAGGCTGAGTGCCCTTGCTTGCCCGTGACCGTGACCCAAGCGGTCATGGAGCCGCGGCGGCCGATCTTGATGGCGTCGCCCATCTCCTCGGGGTTCGTGGGCTCCCCCACGAGGCAGTGGGTCATGGCCTCGCCGCTCTCGTCCATCCAGTCGAGGAGCGCTGTCGTCCCGTCGAGGGCGTCGCCCTCTTCGTCGCCCGTGATGGCGAGGATGACCGCGCCGTCGGGCGGGGTTTCGCGGACGAAATCGACAGCTGCGGAGGCAAAGGCCGCCACGCCGCTCTTCATGTCGGTGGAGCCGCGGCCGTAGAGGTAACCGTCATGGATCTCCGCGCCGAAAGGGGGATGTGTCCATGCCGCGGCATCGCCCACGGGGACGACATCGGTGTGCCCGTTGAAGCCGAACGTGCGCGCATGCCCCTTCTCGCCCCAGCGCGCGAAGAGGTTGGACACGCCGCCCCGGTCCACGCGCATGCACAGGAAACCCGCCGCGCCCAGAAGGCTCTGCAGCACCTCCAGGGCACCGCCTTCCTCGGGCGTGACAGAAGGGCAGCGGACGAGATCGGCTGTGAGCGAAACGGGGTCGTGAGGCATCTCCATGTGCCTTTGATGCGTCATCGGGCTGTCTCTCACAAGCTATTCGGGCCCGCAGCGCGATTGCAGCTATGCAGGCCCGGGGTTTTGAGTTATCCCCAAATCAATCGCGCGCGAAAAAGCGCGTGAAGACAAATAAATGCCTGAGGCAGGGCAGAGGTCGAGCAGGCCTCATCAGCGGTAGAAAAACGCACGATGCGGGGATGGGTACCCCGTGGGTTCGTGTGGCCGTCGATCCTGTCCCGGCAATGGGGCAGAGAATGGTTGCAGGCCGCGAGCTAGACTACGACACCGGTGCGACCGCGCGGGAGATGGCCGATACCATCTTTGGCGATGGCGTCTCCGTCGTCGGAGCATCCTATACTGGCGACAATCGATCCTCGGCGATCTACTCGCGCGGCGACGAGCTCGCCTCCAACGTCACGCCCTCCGACACCGGGGTGATCCTGTCAACCGGGCGGGCAGACCAGTTCACCAACCAGAACGCCAGCCAGTCGAACCTGTCCGGCAGTCGCTCCACCAACACCTCTGGCGAGAACAACAACGCCGATTTCAACGCGGTGGCGGGCCGCTCGACATTCGACGCCTCCTATCTCGACGTCTCTTTCACCAGCGTGGGCGACGTGATGACGATGCAGTTCGTCTTCGCCTCCGACGAGTACCCTGAATACACGTCCTCGATTTACAACGACGTCCTCGCTGTCTGGATCAACGGCACCTACGTCCCCATGGCCGTGGGCAACGGAAACACCTCCGTCACCACGATCAACGAGCAGAATACCCAGAACCTCTACCGAGACAATACAAGCGACCAGTTCAACACCGAGATGGACGGTTTCACCGTCACGCTCTCGCTCACGATCCCGGTCATCCCCACGACGGATCCCTCCGATCCGCAGGTCAACACGATCCGCATCGGCATCGCTGACGCCTCTGACAGCGTTTACGACTCCAACGTCCTCATCGCCGCTGACAGCGTGCAAAGCGTGCTGGTGGCCGACGACGACGAATTCACCCTCCGCCTCACGGAGACGAAGACGGTGGATGTGCTGGCCAATGACAGCTTCACAGGCTTTGTCGAGGTCACGCATATCAACGGCGTCGAGGTGGAAATCGGCGACACCGTGATCCTCGCCACCGGGCAGGAGATCACGCTTAACGACGACTACACCTTTGACGTGAAGGCCACGGGCACCGTCGAGGAGACCGTCTTCACCTACGAGGTGCTGGACGATGACGGGGTCACCGATGTGGCCTTCGTCACGCTCGACACCATCCCCTGCTTCGTCGCCGGGACGCTGATCCTCACCCCCGAGGGCGAGCGGCGCATCGAGACGCTGAGCGAGGGCGACCTCGTCATGACCCATGATGGCGGGCCGCAACCGATCCGCTGGATCGGCGCGCGCACCGTGCGCGCGAAGGGCGCCCTGGCCCCAATCCGGATCGAGGCGGGCGCGCTGGGCGATCACCGGCACCTGCTCGTGTCGCCGCAGCACCGCGTGCTCATCCGCGACACGCTCTCCGAGCTGCTTTTCGGCGAGGCCGAGGTCCTCGTCTCTGCCAAGCACCTCGTCAACGATCACACGATCCGCGCCATGGAAGGGGGCTTTGTGACCTACGTCCACATGCTCTTTGACCGCCACGAGGTGGTCTTTTCGGAGGGGCTCGCCACGGAGAGCTTCCTGCCCGGTCCGCAAACGACGGAGTGCTTCGAGGCCGAGATCCTCGAGGAGATTTGCGCCATCTTTCCAGAACTCGACCCCGAGACCGGGCAGGGCTACAGCCTCGCTGCGCGGCGCACGCTCAAGGCCCATGAAGCGCGGGTTCTGATGGGGAGCGCAGCATGACCTGGATCGGCCTCGCAGATCCGCAGGGCGCGGAATTCGACCTCGTGGGTCTCGGCAATCGCGCGCGGGTCCCACAGGCGCCCGGCGGCGACCGCGCCGCGGCGCTCGCGTGCCGCGGAACCATCCTCTTCGAGGCCGACGTCGCGCAGTTCACTGTGCCACGCCCGCTCATCGGCCACGGGATCGGTGCGAGCTTCATGCTCAAAGTGGATTTCGGCACCGAGGACAAGCTCGATTTCACCATGACCGTGGGCGATGGCATCTGGCAGCACCGGCTGCCGCTGAAGATCACCAACGACCTGCAAGTCGTGCGGGTGAGCTACGCCTGGGACACCGAGACGCGCGCGGGCGTGCTCAGCGTCTACCAGCCGCGCTCCCGCCACCTCGCACAGTGCCTCGTTCCGGAGCCGCGGCCTGTTCCTTGGGCAGTGCTGCGGAGCCTGATCCACGACGCGCCGGACATGTGTCGGTCGAACGAGATGAGCTTTGTCGCGCTCTCGCGCGCATTCGAGCCCGCCGGCCCCATGCCGGGGCTCGATGGCAATGTGGAGGTGGCTACGCCCGAGGGCATGCGGCGCATTTGCGAGATCGGCGCGGAGGACCGGGTGCTGTCGGTCGACGGGCGATCGCTCCGCGTGATCCGGCGCGTCTGTCGCCAGCTTCCGGCGCGTGGCAGCTTTGCCCCCTTCCGCCTGCGCGCGCCCTATCTCGGGCTCGAGCGGGACATGACCCTTTCCGGGGAGACGCTCGTGCGGCTCGACGGGCCCGATGTGGAATACCTCCTCGGCGTCGAGGCCGTGCTCGCGCAGACCAACCAGCTGGGCGAGAGCCGGGCGGCCAGCGTGCATCCGCGGGCAGCGCTCGCGAGCTATCACCAGCTTGTTCTCGAGGAAGCCGACATTTTCGACACGAGCGTGGGGATCGCCTCGCTCGACCTGACGATGGCGGATCGTGACGGGCTGGGCGCGGCGACGACGCTCTGGGCCGATCTCGCGCGCCGCGCGCCCGTGGGACCGGCCCGCACGGAGACCCCGCTCGCGCGGCCCTACGAGATCGTGACGCTCAACGACACCCGCGCCGCCTAGGTCAGGACGCCTCTTCGAAGAAGGGCGTGACCTGCGCCACGATCACGGCGTTCTCGGCAAGCGCCCTGTCCATGAGCGCGCGTTCGTCCTCGGCGATGTCGTGGCCCTCGGCGAGGCGCTCCTCGAGGGTGCCGTAGCCCGACACGTCGAGCGGGGCCATGTCGGCTTGTTTGAGGATCGCCACCGTCTCCCGCACCGCTTCCGCCTCGTCCACGCCAGAGGCATAGACCATGAGCGCGGCCCCGGTCGCGCCCTCGGGCAGGCCGTCCCCGGCCCTGCGGCCCACCTCCACGAGGAGGGTGAAGACGTGGTGCGGTTTCTTGGGTTTGTCGGGCTTGGCCATGGCGTCTCTTGTGCGTCTGTGACAAGGGGGCGCCGCGTCTCGGACATGCCCCCGGGGGGTATGTAACGTGCGTCAGTCGCGCAGGAGTTCGTTGATCCCGGTCTTGGAGCGGGTCTTTTCATCCACGCGCTTCACGATCACGGCACAGTAGAGCGAGATGTTGTTCTTCGAAGGCATGGAGCCCGCGACGACCACCGAGTAGGGCGGCACCTCGCCATAGGTCACCTCGCCGGTTTCCCGGTCCACGATCTTGGTGGACTTGCCGATGAACACACCCATGCCGAGGACCGAGCCCTCGCGCACGATGCAGCCCTCGACCACTTCCGAGCGCGCGCCGATGAAGCAATTGTCCTCGATGATGGTCGGGCCCGCTTGCATGGGCTCGAGCACGCCGCCGATCCCCACGCCGCCCGAGAGATGCACGTTCTTGCCGATCTGCGCGCAGGAGCCCACCGTGGCCCAGGTATCGACCATCGTGCCGCTGTCGACATAGGCGCCGAGGTTCACGAAGGAAGGCATGAGGACGACCCCCGGCGCGATGAAGGCGCTCTTGCGGACCACGCAATTCGGGACCGCGCGGAAGCCGGCCTCGCGCCAGCGGTTCTCACCCCAGTCCTTCCACTTCGAGTCGACCTTGTCCCACCAGCCGCCGCCCTGCGCGGAGCCGGGCTGCATTTCCATGTCCTTGAGGCGGAAACCCAGCAGCACGGCCTTCTTGGCCCATTGGTTCACGTGCCAGTCGCCGCTCTCCTGCCGTTCGGCCACGCGGAGCGTGCCGCCGTCGAGCGCCTCGAGCGTGGCCTCGATGGCTTCCCGGGTCTCGCCGCCGGTGCTGGGCGAGATGGCATCGCGGGCCTCCCAGGCGGCCTCGATCGCGGTTTCCAGCTCTTTATGCGACATCTGTCTCTCCGTTTGCCCCGTCTGTGCAGCGCGGTCACCATGCGGCGCGTCATTCGCGCGTCCTTATCGTTTGCGCGCGGGGAGGGGAAGCAGGCTCAGCTCTCCGGACGGCCCCCGGATCGGGCTGGCGCTTGAACGGAGGCTTCGGCGCTGGTGTCCTCCGGCAGGCCCAAGTTGAAGCGCGCCTCGATCTCGGCGTTGAAGTCAGCGAGGGGCTGCGCGGTGTCGAAGGGTGTCTCGGGGATCTCGATGTCGATCAGGACGTGGCGGCGGCCCGTCTTGCGACCGATGAATGTCCAGAAGCGATCGCGCTTGATCTCCTCGTGGGGGCTCAGGCCCCGGATCCGGATGAGCGCCACCGGCAGGCCGTCGAGCGCCTTGATCGTCTCGTAGGCGCCGCTGAAATGGGGCGCGATGACCTCCCGCCGCTGCTTCTTGATCATGCCCGCCGGGTAGAGAAGGACCATGTTTCCGTTCTCGATGATGCGGCGCATGGTGTGCAGCGCCTTTTCCTTTTGCGCCTTGCGCCGCTCGGGCGTCCACGTCTTGGGAGAGGACATGGGTACCGAGCCCGCGATCATGAGCGGGAACCATTGCAGCGGGTTGTAGTACTCGGTGTAGAGCACGGCGGGGCGTACACGGCGTGTGGTATAGAGCAGCGCGCAGATCATGGGCCCGTCATGGCGCGAGCCGTGGGAGCACAGAATGAGCCCCCCGGGCAGATCCTGCAGCGCGGCCTTGTCGGCGCAGCTGATGTTGAAGAAAAGCCCGTAATAGCTCCGGAGCAGCACGAAGAAGAGATGGCGTGTCCAACGCCCGAGGGTGGCATCCGCGGCGCGGCGCAAGGATTTCATGGGCTGCTCTCCCTCATCAGGGTTTTGATAGCAGCTTCGGGGCCTTGGCCCACGATTTTCTGCGGGGCGATCAAGGCTTTCCGCCGGGCGCAGGCCGTGCAACTCTCCGCCCAAACGCGGGAGGAAGCGATGAACCAGTACCAGCGGCGGCACGTGATGCGGTCCTCCCACGAGGACATCGAGACGACCAAGGGCACGCCTGACACGCCGCAGACCCGCGCACCGACCTACGCCCTCGCCTTCGCGGACCCGGACTTTCTTTGCCGCGAGGAATTACGCCCCGTGCGGCTCCAGCTCGAGCTCCTGAAGCCCGAGATGTTGCTCGAGGAGGAGGGCGTGGACTCCACCATCGTGCTCTTCGGCGGGGCCCGCATCCCGGAGCCCGAGAAGCGCGACAGCGCCCGCACAGAGACACTCGCCGAGCTCTCACGCTTCTACGAAGAAGCGCGCCGCTTTTCCCGGCTCATGACGGAGAAGTCGCTCGAGGCAGGAGGGCGCGAGGGCATCATCATCACGGGCGGCGGGCCGGGTGTCATGGAGGCGGGCAATCGCGGCGCTGAGGAGGCGGGCGGCCGCTCCATCGGGCTAAATATCGTGCTGCCCCACGAGCAGGCGCCAAATACCTTTGTCACGCCTGAGCTTTGCTTCAATTTCCACTACTTCGCGATCCGCAAGATGCACTTCCTGCTGCGCGCGCAGGCGATCTGCGTGTTTCCGGGCGGGTTCGGGACGCTCGATGAACTCTTCGAGGCGCTCACGCTGATCCAGACGAAGCGGATGGACCGGGTGCCCGTGCTGCTCTTTGGAAAGTCGTTCTGGGAGAGCATCGTGAACTGGGAGGCGCTGGCCGAGGCCGGGACGATTGGCGCGGACGACCTCGCGCTCTTCCAATTCGTGGAAACGGCGGAGGAGGCCGCCGAGGCCCTCGCCCGCTGGCAGGGCTAGCGCGCGGCGCCCAGCACCATCACCCAGAGTGTCCCGTCCGGGCTAGGCACCGAGGCGACCCCGATCTCCCGCGCGGCAGGGTCGAGGAGGTTGTCGTTGTGGCCGCTCGAGCTGCGCCAACTCGAGAGCACGCTGGCCGCGCTGGGCTGACCCTTGGCGATGTTCTCGGCGATGAAGGCCCAGGCATAGCCCGCAGTGCGGGCGCGGTCCCCGACGTTACTTCCGTCGCTGCCCTGATGCGAGAAGCGGCCCGATGCCGCCAGATCGCAGGCGTGGATCGTCGCTGCGCGGGCAAGCTCCGCATCGCCTGCGAGTGGCGCGCGGCCCAGGGAGGCGCGGTAGGCATTGGTGAGGGAGATCACGCGGAGCCCCGCATCGCCATCGGGCGCGCAGGCCCATGCTGGCCCCGCCACGAGGATCGCCGCGAGCAGGCTAAGCCTGCGCTGCACCGGTCTCTGCCGCGATCTCGCGGCGGCTCTTGCGCGCGCGCTCGGTCGCCGATTTGAGCTGACCGCAGGCGGCCATGATGTCCTCGCCGCGTGGGGTGCGGATGGGTGAGGCGTAGCCCGCTTTGTAGATGATGTCCGCGAAGGCCTCGATCCTGGACCAGTCGGAGCGCTCGTAGGGCGAGCCGGGCCAAGGATTGAACGGGATGAGGTTCACCTTGGCGGGGATGCCCTTGATGAGTCTGACGAGGCGGTGGGCATCGGCGTCGCTGTCGTTGACGTCCTTCAGCATCACGTATTCGAAGGTGATCCGCTCTGAGTTGGAGAGGCGCGGATAGTCCTTGAGCGCAGCGAGAAGCGCCTCGATGTTCCACTTCCTGTTGATCGGCACGAGCACGTCGCGGACCTCGTCGGTCGTGGCGTGGAAGGACACGGCGAGCTGGCAGCCTATCTCTTCGGCGGTCTTGGCGATCTCGGGCACGACCCCGGACGTCGAGAGCGTGATCCGGCGGCGGCTCAGGCTGATGCCCTCGGGGTCCATCGCGATCTTCATCGCGTTGCGCACTTCGTTGAAATTGTAGAGTGGCTCGCCCATCCCCATCAGCACGATGTTGGAGAGGAGCCGGGTCTCGTCCTTGGGCGCGCCGGGGACCGGCCATTCGCCGAGATCGTCGCGCGCCACCATGACCTGCCCCACGATTTCACCCGCCGTGAGGTTGCGCACGAGCTTTTGCGTACCAGTATGGCAGAAGGTGCAGGTGAGCGTGCAGCCGACCTGGGAAGAGATGCAGAGCGTGCCGCGGTCGGCCTCTGGGATATAGACCACCTCCACCTCGTGGCCCCCGGCGATGCGCACGAGATACTTGCGCGTGCCATCCTCGGAGACCTGGCGGGAGACGACCTCCGGCACCTCGATCACGAAATGCTCGGAGAGCTCGGCGCGGTAGGCCTTGGCGAGGTTCGTCATCTCGGCAAAGTCGCGGCGACCCCATTGGTAGACCCACTGCCAGATCTGCCCGGTGCGCATCTTGGCCTGCTTCTCAGGCGTGCCCATGGCGATGAGCGCGTCGCGCAGCTCGGCGCGGGTCAGGCCCACGATGTTCCTCCGCGCGCCCTCGGGCCGCTTGCGGGGAACGGTCAGATAGTCCTGCGCGATGGGGGCGGGCTGGGTCACGGGCTCTGGCTTTCAGCTGGTTGCGGCACGCATATAGCCTTGCCCCGCCCGCTTGGAAAGGCGCGGGGCCCGCGTCGTCCCTGGTCAGGCACGAACCGTTGGGTCAGGCGTCGCAGCGTTGCTCGGCGTCTTCCACAGCGGCCGTGAAGCCGAGAAGCGAGAATGTGTCGCGCGTCGTCGTCCCGCGGGAGGAGCGCGCCGTGACGATGGCCTGGCTGCCGCGTTTCATGGCGGTGACGATCTTGGCATCCTCGGCAGGGGAGGCGGCCCAGGCCCATTCGCCTTCTGTGAAGAGCTCGAACTCAGTCCCGTCGATGTTGAGATTGACGGTGGAGCCCGACGCGAAGGGATAGCCGCCGGTGAAGTTGAGCTGCCCGGAGACGGAATCCGACGGGCGGTAGAACACCATGAGCAGGATATCCCCGCGCCGCGCTGCCACGACACGCCCCTCGCGGGTGTTCACCGTCTCCTTGGGCGCGGTCACGCCCCAGCATTCCGTGGGATCGTCTGCCACGAAGACGCTCCAGTCGGTATTGGCAGCCACGCGGTTCTCGCTCTGCTCCTGGGCAAAACCGGGAAGAGCGGCGGTGGCGAAGGTGGCCGTGGCGGCCAGCATGGCGATTGAACGGATCATCTCATCAAGCCTCATATGCGGGACGGACGGTGCGCGCTGGCCCGCCCTTGTTGTTGTGTTTTCCATAGCCTAGCGAGGGCGCGTGAGCAAAGGCTCGCGCATCACATTTGCGATTTCTTGCCATCGGGAGAAGCAGGCCATGGACGCGGGCGCACCCCTCATCGAAATCTGGCGCGGCTCGCTCCTCGAGAGCGTGCATGGGGGCCATGCCGTGATCGTGGATGAGAGCGGCGAGATCATCGAGGCCTGGGGCGATCCGGGCGCCCTCATCTTCCCCCGGTCGTCCTGCAAGATGCTGCAGGCGCTGCCCTTGGCGCGGGCGGGGCTCGGCCTCTCGCCGGAGCGGCTCGCGCTGGCCTGCGCGTCCCATCAGGGGGCTGCGCTTCACCGGGGCCATGTCGCGACCTGGTTGGATGAGCTCGGCCTCAGCGATGACGCGCTCCTCTGTGGTCCGCAGCCGCCCCGCGACGCGGCGGAGCGCGACAGGCTCGTGCTGGAGGGTGTCCCGGTCTGCCAGGTCCACAACAATTGCTCGGGAAAGCACGCGGGTTTCCTGCATTTGGCGGCTCATATGGGCGCATCGCCCGAGGGCTACATCGCGCCGGATCATCCGGTGCAGCGGGCCGTGCGCGCGGCCTTCGAGGAGGCCGTGGGCGCCGACAGCCCCACCTGGGCGATTGACGGCTGCTCGGCGCCCAACTTCGCCTGTACGCTGACCGGTCTCGCGCGGGCCATGGCGGGCTTTGCAGCGGCGCGCGAGGGCGCGGAGGCCGCGCTTCGGGAGGCGATGATGGCTCATCCCGAGCTCGTGGCCGGGGAGACCCGCGCCTGCACCGAGCTCATGCGCGCCGCCCCGGGCGTGGCGCTCAAGACCGGCGCGGAGGGAGTCTTCATCGCGATCCTCAGGGACCGGAAGCTGGGCGTCGCGCTCAAGATCGCCGATGGCGCCACGCGCGCCGCTGAGGCGGCGATCGCCGCGCTGCTCATCCGGCTGGGGGCGCTCGATCCCGCGCACCCGGCGGCCTTGAAGCGGCTCGGTCCGATCACGAACTGGGCCGGTCGCGAGACGGGGCGTGTGGCCGCGGGCGCGGCGCTGGCCTGAGCCGCGGAGCGCGCATCCCGGCGCGATACCAGACAAGGCGCGCGGGCGCTCGGTTTCGAGAGCCCCGGTTTCTTTGTGCCCTGTACCTCCGCCGGAGGCATCCGGAACGCGCCCTGCGCGGGGAGATCAGCCGTTGCTCACGATCCTGAGTCCCTGGTCGCGCGGATGTTGGTGGCCGGTGCGGGCGGCGGCCACGCGGCGCATGGGCGCGACATCGGGCACGCTTCGCTCGGGCTTCGCACGGTCCCACATCTCCGTGCGTCCGGGCTGCAGCGCCTGCCAGTGGTCGCGCGCGAGGCCCACCTCCGAGAGCGCGGGCGCCTCGCCGAGGTCCGGCGTCAGGCGGTGCCGCAGGAAGGCGAGCGGGTGCTTGCGCAGTGTCAGGCGCATGGCGACGTAATCTTCCACCACCTCCTCGCCCTCGGTCATGGCCGGCAGGTTCGGCGCCGCCTCAGAGATGGCCTCGTCCTCGGTGTCCTGGGCGAATAGCGGGAGCGGCTTCGTGCCCACCAGCGCCTTGGTCTCCCAGAGCGCCTCGCGCCGTGAGAGGCCGAGGCTCGCGAAGGCATCCGCCTCGGCGAGTGATTTCACCGCCGCGGGGATGATGCCCGCGCGGCGCCAGACATCGCGCACCGTTCGGTAGCCATTGGCGCGGGCGGCCACGATCCAGATCGCATCTTCCTCGGACATGCCCTTGAGCTGGCGGAAGCCCAGCCGGATGGCGAGCGACCCGTCGGGCTGCGGCTCCATGATGTTGTCCCAGTCCGAGGCGTTGATGCAGACGGGCAGGACGGTCACGCCGTGCTCGCGGGCATCGCGGACGATCTGGGCCGGGGCGTAAAATCCCATGGGCTGCGAGTTGAGCAGCGCGCAGGCGAAGATGCCGGGGTGGTGGCATTTCATCCAGGCCGAGACGTAGACCAGGAGCGCGAAGGAGGCGGCATGGGACTCCGGGAAGCCATAGGAGCCGAACCCCTCGATCTGAGAAAAGCAGCGCTCGGAGAAGTCCTGGTCATAGCCGTTGGCGGCCATGCCCTTCATGAAGCGTTTGCGGAATTCCGACACGTTTCCATGCTTTTTGAACGTCGCCAGCGCGCGGCGGAGGCGATCGGCCTCGCTCGGGTCGAAGCCCGCGCCCACGATGGCGATCTGCATGGCCTGCTCCTGGAAGAGGGGCACGCCCAGCGTCTTGCCCAGCACCGCGCCCAGCGCGTCGGAGGGAAAGGTCACCTCCTCCTCCCCGTTGCGGCGGCGGATATAGGGGTGGACCATGTCGCCCTGGATCGGGCCGGGCCGGATGATGGCGACCTGGATGACGAGGTCGTAGAATTTCTGTGGCCGCATGCGCGGCAGGAAGTTCATCTGCGCCCGGCTTTCCACCTGGAAGACGCCGAGCGAGTCGGATTTGCAGAGCATGTCGTAGGTGGGCTTGTCGTCCTCGGGGACGGTCGCCAGCGTGAAGCGGTCGTGGTGGTGCAGGTCGATGAGGTCGAAGGCCTTGCGGATGCAGCTGAGCATCCCGAGGGCGAGGATATCGACCTTCAGGATGCCCAGACTGTCGATGTCGTCCTTGTCCCAGCAGATGACCGTGCGGTCTTCCATGGTGGCGTTCTCCACCGGCACCAGCTCGTCGAGTCGCCCCTCGGTGACGATGAAGCCGCCCACATGCTGGCTGAGGTGCCGGGGAAAGCCGATGATCTCGTAGATCAGCTCCAGCGTCTGGATCAGGTGCTGGTCGGTGGGGTCGAGCCCGATCTCGGCCATCCGCTCCGCCTCGAGCCCGTTGGCCGAGAAAAAGCCCCAGAGCTGGGATGACATGGCCGCGATGGTATCCTCGGAGAGCCCCATGGCCGTGCCCACCTCCCGCACCGCGCGTTTGCCGCGGTAGTGGATGACGGTGGCGCAGAGCCCCGCGCGGTGGCGGCCGTAGCGCTCGTAGATGTGCTGGATCACCTCCTCGCGCCGCTCGTGCTCGAAATCGACGTCGATATCGGGGGGCTCGTTCCGCGCCTCGGAGACGAAACGCTCGAAGACCATGGTGCCGAGTTCGGGGGAGACAGAGGTGACGCCCAGGCAGTAGCACACCACGGAATTGGCCGCCGATCCGCGCCCCTGGCAGAGGATGTTTTGGCTCCGCGCATAGGCGACGATGTCGTGGACGGTGAGGAAGTAGGGCTCGTATTTCAGCTTCCCGATGAGGGAGAGCTCGTGCTCGAGGAGGGTCTTCACCCGCTCCGTCGCGCCTTGCGGGTAGCGCCAGGCGAGCCCCTCATAGGCCAGGCGGCGGAGCCGCGCGGGGGGCTCCTCCCCGCCCATGACCTCCTTGGGGTATTCGTAGCGCAGCTCCTCCAGCGAGAATGTGAGCCGCGCGGCGAGGGCGGCGGCGCGGTCCACCGCGTCCTCGTGACCCTTGAAGAGCCGCCGCATCTCCGCCTCCGAGCGCAGGCGCTGCTCGGCATTGGCCTGCGCCTCCCGGCCCAGCGCGTCGATGCGGGTGCCCAGACGTATGGCGGTGAGCACGTCGGTGAGCTTGCGCCGGCGGCCGTGATGCATGAGCGGGAGCGCGGAGGCCACGAGCGGCAGGCCGAGATCCCGGGTGAGGCGCGCGCGCGCCCTGAGGCGGGCGGCGTCCTGCCCGTCATAGCGCGGCGCGGCGAGGAGGTGACAGGCTCCCGGAAAGCGGCGCGTCAGGGCCCGCGCCGCCTCTGCCCAGGCGCGCCCGCCGGGCTGCGAGAGCGGTTCCCGGGGCGGATGCAGTAGAAGCTCGAGCCCCGCCCCGAAATCCTCGAGATCCGAGAGGTGGAGGATGCAGCGGCCTTTCTCAGCCCGAAGCCGCCCGCGGGAGATGAGCCGGCACAGATGCCCCCAGCCCGCGCGGTCCCGGGGCAGCGCCGTGACGGTGAAGCCATCTACCAGCACGAGCCGCGCTGCGGGAATGAGCCGCGGGACATTCCGGATCGCCGCGCTCGCGGGCCGCGGCAGATGCGCGGGGCAGGGCGGGCCGATGATGCCGTCCCGCGCGTCGGCCTCCGCGCGCAGTTTCACGCGGCGCGCGATCTCCTTGGCTTCGGTATGGGCGCGCACGATGCCTGCCACGCTGTTTTCATCGGCGATGGCGAGCGCCGGCTGACCCAGCAGCGCGGCACGGCGCATATACTCCTCCGGATGCGCGCCGCCGGTGAGGAATGTGAAGTTCGACGTGGCCGAAAGCTCGGCGAAGGGAGGGTGGTCCGTCATGGAGTGGCAGCTCCTGAAACGACTCGGAAGCTTAGTTGTTCACATTTTGTTCCAGATTTCCAGTGCTGTCTTGTGAAAGGGCCACGCCACCGGACCGCCGGGCCATGCCCGTCTCGCGCTGTGCTACTCGGCCGCCCGCTCTCTCGCGCTCTCCTCGGCGCAGGGGCCGCCCGCGTGGCAGGCACGGATCCGGGCGATCTGGTCCTCTGTCGGGTCAGGGAAGGCGCTCCCTCCGCAGGGCCCGAGCGATAGCAGATACCCGTCCGCGGCCTCCTGAAGAAAGACCAGCGTCTCCAGGCCCGGTGCCATCGAGGCGCACCACGGGCCCGCGCAGGTGGCGGCGATGGTCACATCGAGCTCGGTGAGGAAGTCGAACCCGTCACCGGAAAACAACGCACCCGTGAAGCCCGCCGCCACCCGCCGCGTGCCTGCCCAACTCCCCTCTCCCGCCGGTCGCGGCGCCAGCGCCTCCGGTGCAAAGCTGAAGCGACCCAGGGCGATGACGTAGGTCTCCTCCGCGGCGGCCGCATCGAGATAGGCCCGCGACACCGAGACAGGCAGACAGCTCAGGGCACTGGCCGGGGACGCCAGGAAGATAAGACACGCCAGAAAGACTGCTCGCATGGCGCCAGGGTGGACCGGCCTGCCGCCCAAGACAATCCGTTGAGATGGGAGGGTCTCAGATCGCGGGGCCCAGCTCCGCCAGGACGCGCTCGTAGACCTCGCGCTTGAAGGGCACAATTGCCCCTGCCAGCTCCCCAGGGGGCAACCACTTCCAAGCCGAGAACTCGGGGTCTTCGGTGGCGATGTTCACGTCTCCGTCGCCGCCGAGAAAGCGCATGAGAAAATACTTCTGCTCCTGTCCCCGCCACTTGCCGCCCCAGAGCCGCGGCACGAGGTCGGTGGGCAGGTCATAGGCAAGCCAGCCCTGCGTCTCCGCCTCGATCCGCACAAGACTGGCAGGGACGCCCGTCTCTTCCTCCAATTCACGGAGCGCCGCGGCTTCCGGGCTCTCGCCCTTGTCGATCCCGCCCTGCGGCATCTGCCAGGCATCCTGCCCCGACGGTGCGTCGCGGCGCTGCCCCACGAAGACATGGCCCGCCGCGTTCACGAGCATGACGCCCACGTTGCGCCGGTAAGGGAGCCGCGCGATTTCATCCGGTGTCATGACACATGTCCCAAATCCAGATCGGCGCGCCTATGCCCGCCCCGGGCGCACCCGAGCGCAGCGAGGCCACCGAAGGCGCAGGCGTCAGCGCGGCGGGGAGGCGGGCGGGCCCGCTTTGGCAGAACGCGCCGCTCCTGGGCTGGAGCCTCACTGCTGCAGCGCGCTCAGGCCCTTGAGGATGTCGATGGCGTAGGCCAGCTGGTAATCCTCTTCGCGGAGCTCGGCCGTGGCCTCGGCGATGGCCTCCTCCGCCTCGATCTGCTCGAGCTGTTCATCGGTGAGCTCGTTGCCGAGCGACCCGCGCAGGTCCGCTTCAGAGCGAGAAGGGCGCTGATTTTCTTCCTCTTCCTCGGTGACCTCTGCCGCGCGGCGGGGCTGCTCGACGATGATGTCGGGCGAGATACCCAGCGCCTGGATCGAGCGACCCGAGGGCGTGTAGTACCGCGCCGTCGTCAGCCGCATGGCGCCAGAGCCACGCAGCGGCATGATTGATTGGACCGAGCCCTTTCCGAAGCTCTTCGTGCCCACGACGATGGCGCGGCGGTGATCCTGCAGCGCGCCTGCCACGATCTCGGACGCAGAGGCGGAACCGCCATTGATGAGCACCACCACGGGCAGGCCCTGCGCGAGGTCGTCGGGGGAGGCGTTGAAGCGCTCGGCGTCCTGCGGATCGCGGCCCCGGGTGCTCACGATCTCGCCCGCCGTCAGGAATGCGTCGGAGACCCGCACCGCCGCCGTCAGGAGGCCGCCGGGATTGTTGCGCAGGTCCACGACGACGCCCGAGACGTTGGAAATGCCGCCCGCCTCGTCGATCTGCTCGGCGAGCCCGTCGCGCAGGTTAGGGTAGGTCTGGTCGTTGAAGGTGGAGACGCGCAGCACGATGGCGTCGCCCTCGGTGCGCGTGCGCACGGCCGTCAGGCGGATCGTGTCGCGCACGATGGTGATGTCGAAGGGATCGTCCTCGCCCTCGCGCACCACGGTGATCACGATCTCCGAGCCAACGGGGCCGCGCATGAGCTCTACCGCCTCGTCGAGCGTGAGGCCGAGGAGGCCTTCGCCATCCACATGGGTGATGAAATCACCGGCCTCCACGCCCGCGATATCGGCGGGCGTGTCGTCCATGGGAGCCACGACCTTCACGAAGCCCTCCTCCTGGGTCACTTCGATGCCGAGGCCGCCGAACTCCCCGCGCGTCTGCACGCGCATGTCGGCGGCATCGTCGGGCGAGAGATAGGAGGAATGCGGGTCGAGCGAGGTCAGCATCCCGTCGATGGCCGCCTCGATGAGCTCCTCGCTCCCCACCTCTTCGACGTATTGCGCGCGGATGCGCTGGAAGATGTCGCCGAAGAGATCGAGCTGTTCATAGACGTTCGCCTGCTCGTCCGCTTGCTGCGCGAGAAGTGGGCCCGCGACTTGGGTCGTCGCGATCCCGCCGGCTAATATGCCGATCCCTGCCGCAAAGATGAATTTCCGCATCGTCAGTTCCTCTCCAGTGCGAACCACTCTTCGGGGTCTGCTTTTTCCTGATTCACTCGCACTTCGATATAGAGCGTTTCACTGCGCTCGGAGGAAGTGGAGTCCTCACCGGCACCCATCAGGCCGAGGGGCGCGCCGGTGGTGATGACCTCGCCTGCGGACACATAAATATCTTCGAGCCCCGCGAGCACCAGCAAAACGTCGCGGGCGGGCTCAAGGATCATCACATTTCCGTAGTCGAGCAGCGGACCTTCGAAGCGGACGGTGCCCGCCGAGGGCGCAGTGACAAGGGCCGCGGGCTCGGTGGCAAGGATGAGGCCGGGGCGGCTGATCCCGGCTGCATCCGCCTCGCCGAAGCGGCGCAGCACGGTGCCACGCACCGGAAGCTCGAGTGTCCCGGCGAGCGCCTCCGCGCCGGGGAGCGCGGCGGCACCTGCGTCCGTGCCAGTGCCGCCATCGGTCACCCGGGCCAAGCCGGCGGCAAATCCGTCGAGCGTCTCGGAGGCCGCGATGAGGAGCGCGATCTGGATCGGGTCTTCCGTGAAGCGCGTGGGCAGGGGCGCGCGGTCCGCGATCGCGCGAGAGAGCGCCGCGCGCGCCTCCTCTACTCCGACGAGGCCCTCGGTGAGCCGGATGGCGGCATCAGCCTGCAGCGCACGCAGGTCGGACACGTCGGCAAGATCGGCGCGCAGGGCCGCGACCTCGGCCTGCAGCGCGGGCGTCACGTCGGACAGAAGCATGCTCGAGCGGGCCGCGCCCGTGGGTCCCGACGGGTGCAGGAGCATCTGCGGCGTGCCGCGCTGGCTCATGATCTGGAGCGCGCCGATGAGGCGGGATACTTCGTCCTCCTTGGCGGCGAGGCCACGCGTGAGCCTGTCTTCCGCCTGGGCTGCCGCGCGCTGTCCGGCGCGGATTGCGGCGAGCCCGTCCTCGAAGGCGCGAACCGTTTCGGTGAGCGCCGCGATGCGGTCACGGCCGCTATCAGCGGCGTCTAGCGCCTCGGTAGCGGCCTCGATGGCGGCCATGGCGGCGCGGGCCTCCGTCGCGGGGTCCGCCGTCGCGCGTGGCGCGAAGCCAAGGGTCGCGAGGCTCAGGGCGATAGCAGAGAAAAGCACGCGGCCAGCCCCGTTGCTGATCGAAGTGGGCTGCCGGTCAAGTCTGAAGCAGCGGTGTCTCACGTCGGGCGGTCCAGGAGGCTCTCGCCCGTCATTTCGGGTGGCTGCGGGAGCCCCATGAGCGCGAGGAGCGTCGGCGCGAGGTCGGGAAGACGCCCGTCGGCGAGCCGAGCCGCGGCGGGGCCGCCATGGAGCAGGACGGGGACGCGGTTGAGCGTGTGAGCCGTATGCGGGCCGCCGGTTTCGGGGTCCACCATCACCTCGCAATTGCCGTGATCGGCGCAGATGATCATCGCCCCGCCCACCGCATCGAGCGCCTCAACCACCTGACCCAGCCCGCGATCCACGGCCTCGCAGGCCTTGATGGCCGCGTCGAGATCGCCGGTATGGCCCACCATGTCGGGGTTGGCGTAGTTCGTGACGATGAGGTCGTACCCCTTGTGCACCGCCTCCACGAATTTCTGCGTCACCTCCGCGGCCGACATTTCCGGCTGCAGGTCGTAGGTGGCGACCTTGGGAGAGGGCGGCATGAAGCGATCCTCGCCCTTGTAGGGTGCCTCCCTCCCGCCGTTGAGGAAGAAGGTGACATGCGGGTATTTCTCGGTCTCGGCGAGGCGGAACTGCCTGAGGCCTTGCTTGGAGACCCATTCGCCCAACGTGTTGGCGATCTCGCGCTTTGGATAGGCCGTGGCGAGGTATTCGGAGTGGGCGTCAGAATACTCCACCATGCCGAGCTGTGCTGCGAACTGCGGGCGTGTCCCCGTCTCGAAGCCATCGAATCCCGGGGCGCAGAGCGCCGCGAGGATCTCGCGTGCCCGGTCGGCGCGGAAGTTGAGGCAAAAGAGCCCGTCGCCATCGGCCATGCCGCCGAAATCACCGATGACCGTGGGCAGGATGAACTCGTCGCCCGTCCCCGCGGCATAGCTTTGTGCGACGGCGTCGGCGGGGGTGTCCGCCCGTTCGCCGGTGCCGCGCGCCATCGCCATGAACGCCTCTTCGACCCTGTCCCAGCGGTTGTCGCGGTCCATGGCGTAGTAGCGCCCGATAACCGTTACGATCGTTGCACCCTGCGGCAGCGCCTCCTCGAGCCGCGGCAGGAAGGTATCCGCGGTGCGTGGGCCCACGTCGCGCCCATCGGTGATGGCGTGGACCGCCACCGACACGCCCATGGAGGTGAGGAGCTTGGCTGCCGCAATGATATGCGAGAGATGGCCGTGAACGCCCCCGTCCGAGGCCACGCCCATCAGGTGGGCTGTTCCGCCCGTCTCGAGCAGGGCCTCGCCGAAGACCAGGATCTGTTCGTTCTCGAAGAAGCTGCCATCCTCGATGGCGAGGTCGATCTGCCCGAGATCCATCGCCACCACGCGCCCCGCTCCGATATTGGTGTGGCCCACCTCGCTGTTGCCCATCTGGCCGGTGGGCAGGCCCACATCGGGGCCGTGGGTGATAAGCTGCGCTGAGGGGCCTTTGGCGCGCAGGCGATCGAACGTGGGCGTCGCGGCGAGCGCAGGCGCGTTCGCCTCGGTGCTCGGGCTGTCGCCCCAGCCGTCGAGAATGCACAAGACAACGGGTGTAGGTCTGCTCATTCGATCGTCCCCTGCCAGAGGCCCCTGTCTAGCAGAGCGGCGTGGCGCGGCAAGCGGCGGTGGCTTGGTCTGCGCGGGTCGTCACGCGCGATGGTAGGGGCTCCCGGCGAGGATCGAGGCGGCGCGGTAGAGCTGCTCGGCGAGCATGACGCGGGCCAACATGTGCGGCCAAACCATCTTGCCGAAGCTCAGGGAGGCGTCCGCTTGGTTGCGTAGCTCCGGTGCGAGCCCGTCGGCCCCGCCGATGAAGAAGACCGCGTCTTGCGTGCCGGTATCCCGCCACTCTTCCAGCGTTTGGGCGAAATCCGGGGAGCTCATCAGCTTCCCCCGCTCGTCGAGACAGATGCGGCGCGCGCCAGCCGGTGCAGCCTTGGAAAGGAGCTGGGCCTCCTCGGCCATGCCGCCCTTCTTGGCCTCCACTTCGGAAATGGTGAGCTGCGTTAGGCCGAGCCCGCGACCCGTACGCTCGAAGCGCCGGGCATAGTCATCGATCAGATCGCGCTCGGGGCCGGCGCGGAGCCGTCCCACGGCGCAGATCGTCACGCGCATTCAGGTGTTGCCCGCTCCCGAGGCAGCCTCGCCGGACGACAGCCACATCTTCTCGAGCTGGTAGAACTCGCGCACTTCCGGGCGGAAGATATGAACGATGACGTCACCAGCATCGATCAGGACCCAGTCACCCGCGGATTTGCCTTCGGTGCGGCCGCTGATGCCGAGCTCGGAATTGAGCTTTTCGGTCAGCTTGTCGGCGAGGGCAGAGACCTGCCGCGTGGAACGACCGGATGCCACGACCATGAAATCGCCCATCTCGGATTTCCCGCGCAGGTCGATCTCCACAATCTCTTCGGCTTTTTCCTCGGTGAGGGTTCGGGTGATGAGGGCGCGTGTGGCCTCGCTCATCGCTTTGGGGGTAGCTGCGACCATGGCGCTCACCCCTGCATCCGCGGCATGTGCCGCATCAGACGTAAAAGACAGGACATTGTCCTCCTTCTTCTACGCGCCGCTGGCCCCGGCGCTGGGCATGTATCGAAAATAGCCTGCAAAGCGTGTCAGTTCAATGAAACACGCGGGGCGCCCTGCGAGGTGTGACATCACCGCCTATGGCGCCTGCGCCGGCGAGCGCGACCTGCGAGGGATGGATCAGTCCAGCGCCTTCGTAGCGGCGCCCGGGCTCTCGCCCAGCACGCGCACCTCGCGCTGCGGGAAGGGGATGGAAACGCCGTGCTCCTGGAACGCGTCCCAGAGGGCGAGATAGACGTTGCCGCGGATGTTGGTGAGGCCGCCCGTGGGATCGGTGATCCAGAAGCGGAGGATGTAATCCACCGAGCTGTCGCCGAAACCCACGATGTGGCAAACGGGCGGACGCTCCGCCAAGACGCGCTCCACCCCCTGCGCAGCGCCGATCGCGACGCGGCGTACCATGTGCGGGTCGTCTCCATAGGCCGTCCCGAAATAGATATCGAGCCGCACGAACTCGTTGGAATGGGACCAGTTCACCACCTGCCCGGTGATGAGGTCCTCGTTGGGGATAAGGTATTCCTTGCCGTCGCGCGTGACGACGCTGGCATAGCGGGCACCGAGGGTCTGGATCCAGCCGAAGGTCTCGCCAAGCGAGATGACGTCCCCCGGCTTGATCGACTTGTCGAGGAGGATGATGACGCCCGAGACGAGATTCGACACGACCTTCTGCAGGCCAAAGCCGAGACCCACGCCGATGGCGCCCGAGAGGACAGCGAGGCCGGTGAGATCGACGCCCGCGGCGTTGAGGCCGATGACGATGGCGAGGCCGTAGAACACGATCTGCAGGACCTTGACCACGAGCACCTGCATGGAGGGCGACATCTCCTCTGAGCGGCGGATGCGGGCGGAGGTCGTGCGCGTCAGGAGCCGGGCAGCGGTGATGAGGACGCCGAGCGAGATGAGCGCCTGCACGGCGAGAAGCGCGGACAGCCGGAAATCACCGATGGTGAAGGCGAGGCTGTCGAGGACGGCGATGCCCTGATCGAGAAGACCGGTGATCTGGAGGGTCACGTAGGCCCAGGCGCCGTAGCGCACCACCTGCCGGAGCGCCTTGTTGCGGATGAGGCGCGTGGCATAGGCGACGGCGAGCCAAGCCAGGGCGAGCGTGGCGATGATGCCGAGGAGGTAGGATCGCGAGGGCCATGTGATCTCGCGCATCACGAGGACGACCGACCAGATCAGCACGACGAAGATAATCGCGCGCAGCCGCTGGAGGATCGCCAGCACCGACTTGATCCGCCAGAGCGGCCAGCCTTCCCGGGTGGAGAGCCAGGCCCGCGTGCGCGGCGTGATGATGCGGGCGAGGAGCCAGGCGACGAGGAAGAGCCCCAGCGCGATGGCGATCTGATAGGCGCTCCACGGGCGCATTAGCCCGCTCAGGAAGAGCTCGGTTTGCGACAACAGATCCGTGGCGATCGTCGTAAGTTCTTCGAGTTCTTCGGTGCTTGGCTCCATGGAGGGACTGTATCGTCAGGCGGGCGGGTTTCAACCGCGGGTGGCCGGCGGCCCGCCGCGTGCCGGGGTCAGAGATGCGCGCTGGTGATGATCCCGTCGATGCTGCGCCGGACGTCGCTGCTCGCCGCTTCCGTTGCCTCCGAGAGCGATTTGATTTCCTGCGCGATCACGGAAAAGCCGCGCCCCGCCTCCCCGGCGCGGGCCGCTTCCACGGCAGCGTTGAGCGCGATGAGGCGCACGGTGCGCGAGATCGTGTCGATCCGGTCGACGGCATCCCGCGCGGCGCCGCGCGCTGTCTCGGCCTTGACGCGGCTCGTTTCGATGTAGTCGAGATGGGCGGCCTGGATCGCCTCGGTGAGATCGACGGCCGCGAAATGCACGGTCGAATAGGCAAAGGCGATGAGACCCTCGATCTTCTGCGTGTCCACATCGCCGGTGGTCGTGAGATCGGCGACGATGCTCTCCGCGCGCCTGCGATATTCCGAGAGGGGCGCGAGCGTGTCTGAGTGGGCGTCGGCCACGCCGCGCACCCAGCCCAAAGCTTCGGCGTTGAGCTCGGGGATAGGCGCGCGGCCGATGATGGCTCTTTCCATGTTCTTGAGGCCCTGCAGCGCGCGGGCCGCACCTCGGATGGCGGAGCTTTTGCCTTCGACGCTGCTGCTGATCTTGGCCACGCTGGAGAACATGCAGATGCGGATGCAATGCCCCCGGATCAGCGTGGGAAGGTCCGCCATCATGGAGCGCGCGAGCTCTGTATTTGCGTCACGCCCGATGGCGGGCGGGAAACCGATGTCGAAATGCACGTCGTACTGGCCCATGGCCGGGCGATAGCGGGAAATGCTTAAGCGACTGCGAATGAAGGTGAGGCGAAGCGCCTGAAGAGCGCGGGCGCGCTCAGCCCGCAGCTCCGGGCAGGATCGGGACGGCCACCTCGTTGCGTCTCGCCCAGGGCGGGGTCATCGGTCCGTCATAGAAGAAGTAGCGCGGCGCTCCGATCATGGTGAGCTGCCTTGCCTGCGCTTCGTCGATGAGCGCCTGCGTCTGGCGGGCGAGGGCCCCGGCCGTGCGCATCCCGGAGAAGGACAGGACGAGCATCTCTTCGGGCTTGGCCTCAACGAAACGGATCGCGCCGTTCTGCGCGTCAGGCAGCGTCTCCAGCGTGAAGGCGGCGGGCATCATGAAGCTCACCGTCCAGCCTTCGCCCGGGCTCGCCGCGCCCTCGTTGGGCGTTTGCGCCACGGGGACGGTCATGGCGATCTTCTCGCCGGTGGCCTTGCCGCCGAAGATGTAATTGGCCAGCACCTGGAAGCCCCGGCTCACCGCGCGCCCCTGCCCGCCGCGCACGGTCACCTCCGCGAGGATGTGGGGGCGGTAGCTCCGGCGCTCGAACGGGCCCTCGCTTTCGAGGACCTCGTAGGGCGGCAATTCGTAGCCTTTGTACATCTCGCCCTCCGTGGCCGCCGCGACGCCCGCCCCGATCAGGCCGAGGATCAGCACGACGTGGGTCAGGCGGAAGAGGCCGAAGCGATCTGTTTTTGGGCGTCTCATGCATGTGATACGCTGCGGGTGGGGTGATGGATCACGCCGCCTTGCCCCCGGCGGGGTGGAGACGTATCACTATTTTCCGACACTTCAGAGGCGCGATGATCGCAGTGGCTGGCCGGACGCTCTACGACAAAATCTGGGATGCCCATGTCGTCCACCGGGGGGAGGACGGCACGTGCCTTCTCTATATCGACAGGCACTTTGTGCACGAGGTGACGAGCCCGCAGGCTTTCGAGGGCCTGGCCCTGGCCGGTCGCCCCGTTCGCGCGCCGGAGAAGACGATCGTTGTCCCCGATCACAACGTGCCCACGACCTGGGACCGCGCGCAGGGGATCGAGAACGAGGAGAGCCGGATCCAGGTCGAGGCGCTCCATGCCAATGTCGCGAAGTTCAACCTGCCGCACTACTACGACATGAACGATGACCGGCAGGGGATCGTGCACATCGTGGGCCCCGAACAGGGCTGGACGCTCCCGGGCTGCACCATCGTCTGCGGCGACAGCCATACGCCTACCCACGGCGCCTTCGGCGCGCTGGCCCATGGCATCGGGACCTCCGAGGTCGAGCACGTGCTGGCCACCCAGACCCTGATCCAGAAGAAGGCGCGGAACATGCGCGTCCGCGTTTCGGGGGGGCTGCGCCCGGGCGTGACGGCCAAGGACATCGCGCTCCATGTCATTGGGGTCACCGGGACGGGCGGCGGCACGGGTCATGTCATCGAATATGCCGGCGACACGATCGAGGCGCTTTCTATGGAAGGGCGCATGACGATCTGCAATCTCGCCATCGAAGGCGGCGCGCGGGCCGGGCTCATCGCGCCTGACGAGACAACCTTCGCCTATGTCCGGGGGCGGGCGCATGCGCCGAAGGGCGCGCTCTGGGAAGCGGCGCTGAGCTATTGGCGCACGTTGAAGAGCGACGCTGATGCCGTCTTCGACAAGGAGGTGGAGATCGCCGCCGGCGATATCGCGCCCGTCGTCACCTGGGGCACCTCGCCGGAGGACGTGCTCCCCATCACGGGCTCGGTGCCCGCGCCCGAAAGCTTCAGCGGCGGGAAGGTCGCCTCGGCGGCGCGCGCGCTCGATTACATGGGCCTCACGCCCGGCACCAAGTTGTCCGATATCGAGATCGACGCGGTCTTTCTCGGCTCCTGTACCAATGGCCGCATCGAGGATCTTCGTGCCGCCGCCGACATCCTTCGCGGGCGACGGGTGGCGGACCGTGTCCAGACCGCGATCGTGGTGCCGGGCTCGGGTCTCGTCCGGATGCAGGCCGAGGAGGAGGGGCTGGCCGATATCTTCCGAGCCGCGGGCTTCGAATGGCGCCTCGCGGGCTGCTCGATGTGCCTCGGCATGAACCCCGACCAGCTCGGCCCGGAGGTGCGTTGCGCGTCCACCTCGAACCGCAATTTCGAGGGCCGGCAGGGCCGCGGATCCCGCACGCACCTGATGTCTCCGGCCATGGCCGCCGCCGCGGCGGTCACCGGGCGGCTCACGGATGTGCGCGAGCTCAGCTGAGCGCCGGGCTGCGCCAGCGCGCCCTTCAAATCTGAACAATCGCGGCCTCGACGCGTTTCTTTCGCCCGACCAGACGAAGGAGACTGCACATGACATCGGCCCGTTGGACACTCATTTCCGGCATCATCCTCACCTTGGGTGGATTCCTCGGCATCCTGGCGCCCCTGGCGGTCTCCTTCACGGCGACCCTCTTTGTCGGATGGATTTTCCTCTTTCAGGGCGGTCTTGGCCTCTATGCGGCCTTCAAGGATGCCGATGATCGCGGCTGGCAGCTCGTGATGGCGATCCTCGGGATCGTCCTCGGCCTCAGCTTCATCATCAACCCGCTCGGCGGCCTCCTGTCGCTGACGCTTTTCGTGGGCATCCTGCTCGCCTCCTCTGGCGCGCTGCGCCTCTGGATGGCCTATCGGGGATCCTTCGGGCTGCCGCGCTGGGTGCTGATCCTCGGCGGCGTGGCGTCTTTCGCGCTGGGCGTGATCATGATGTTTGGCCTCGCGGGCTCAGGTCCGGCGATCCTCGGCCTCCTCATTTCGCTCGAGATGGTGATGATGGGCTCCGCGCTCGTGGCAATGGGCTGGCGCGGCAAGGCCGCCGCCCCACAGACGGCTGATCGCGAAGACTCCGTCAACGCGTGAGCGCGGGCCGGGCGCAGGCCCGGTGATGCATGAGGGCCACAGGATTTGGGGCCGCGCCATTGCGCTGCGGCCCCAAAGGCACACCATATCTGGGCCCAAGCCGCTCAAATGCCTGAATTTGAGGCGGCGACGCAACGCCCATACGGACCAGCCCCGGTCAAGACCCAAAAAGATTCTCTCGGTGAAAACAGGCGCTTGCCCGCCGATGTGAAAGTGGGCACAATCACGGCAAGAATGAGGCATCCGGGTTTAGCAGGCTCGGGATCAAGAACTGGGACAAGGCTCCGGCATCGTATCGGCGTCGTCCATTTTTGAGGGTCAGGCAGTGTTTTCACGGCTCCCAGGGGCGTTTTTGCGCGCATTGCTCGTGGTCTGGATGATCGCGACACCATCGCTGCTTCTTCCCGAAGCAGGGCCGGATGCCACACAGGTCGTGGCACTCGTTGCCATATTTGCAGCCGTCATCACGCTGATCGAATACGCGTCCGACTATCCCTCCCTCATCGAATTCCGCCACGCGCCGCCCTTCAACCGAGTGCGCTTTGTCTCGCTCTTCGTGACGGTCTTCCTGCTGACCATCATCGCGCGGGGCGCCATCGCGCCGACGGCTATGACCGAAATCATGACCGATATCGGCAAGATCATCGGCTATGCCATCGACTTCCCTTATTCGCCGGTGCGCAACATGGTCCTAGCCCTGCCAGAGGGCGCCAATCCCGACCAGGTGGATGCGATCCGTACCGCCGCGGGCATCAGCTATCTTAGCTCGCTCCTGTCGCTGGCGATCTTCGTCATCATCATCCGCGTCTTCCACTGGCCGGGTCGGTTCGGGAGCTTCAATGTCTGGGTCAATCTGCCGACCTTCGATCCCACGGCGGGCGGTGACGTCGTCGAGCGGCTTCAGCGCGATGCGCGGTTCAACATTGCCATGGGCTTCCTTTTGCCTTTCATCATACCGGCAGTACTCAAGATCGCGGCGGAGACGTTCGAGCCGATTTCCGTGGCCTCGCCGCAATCGCTCATTTGGATGATGACGGCATGGGCCTTCTTGCCATCCTCGCTTTTCATGCGCGGCATCGCCATGGGGCGCGTGGCGCAAATGATCGAAGACAAGCGTCGCCAGCGCTACGCCGAGTTCGGCGAGGAGCAGGCGCTGGCCTGATCTTCTTCGTCTGGGCCCTGGCGGCCTCGGGTGAAACGCTCCGCATCGCCAGCTACAACACCGAGCTCACGCGGGAGGGTCCCGGGCTCTTGGTGCGGGATCTTGGGCGAGGGGCCAAAGACATCGAGTTCGTGTTGACCCGCATGGCGGAGGTCGATGCCGATCTCTGGGTATTGCAGAATTTCGACTTCGACCTCGATGGCGTGGCGCTCTCCCGCTTCGCCGCAGCCGCGGGCTATGCGCACAGCTTCGCCCAAGCGCCCAACGGCGGACGGCAGAGCGGGGTCGATCTCGATGGTGACGGCCGCCTCGGCGGGCGCGACGACAGCCAGGGCTTCGGCTGGTTCTCCGGGCAGGGCGGCATGGCCGTGCTCTCCCGCTATCCGGTCACTCTGCGCGGCGATGAGACGGCGCGTCTTTGGGCCGACATTCCATGGGCCACGCTGCCCGAGACGATGGACGCGGAGGCGCGCGCCGTGCAGCGCCTGTCCTCCACGGCCCATTGGGCGCTGCGCGTCGACTTCCCCGGTGGCCCTCTCACGGTGCTCACCGCCCATGCCACCCCGCCTGTCTTCGATGGACCGGAGGATCGCAATGGCCTGCGAAACGCCGACGAAATCAGGCTCGTCGCCGAGATGCTGGAGGCCACCGCTGGCCCCGTGGTGATCGCGGCGAACCTCAACGTCGACCCCGCGCGCGGCGAAGGCCGGCGTGCTGTGATCGCGGAGCTTCTCGCGCATCCGCGCTTGCGCGATCCCCTCCCCGGCGCGGTTACCGTGGATTTCGGGGCGGAGTCGGGCGGCAGACTTCGGGTCACCTACGTCTTGCCCACCCGCGATCTCGGCCTCTCGGGCGCCGGGATCTTTCGGTACGGCAGCCGACCGGAGGGCTTCACCCGGCACGACCCCGTCTGGATCGATATCAAGCTGCCCGTGGGCGAGTGACTCCCCCGTATCGCATTCCTTAACGTCAGCAGTCACCTCAGTCCCCGGCTTGACCCCTCCGAACGCGGCGGCTACCGCCCTCGCGACACCCCTCTGAGGCCACACGCGGAGCGACCCATGACAAAATCCCTGCTCATCCTGCCCGGCGACGGCATCGGCCCCGAGGTGATGGCCGAGGTCCGCAAGGTGATCGACTGGATGGAGAGCCAGGGTCACGCCTTCGACGTGAGCGAGGATCTCGTGGGCGGCGCGGCTTACGACGCCCATGGCACGCCTTTGACCGACGCCACGATGCAGAAGGCGCAAGAGGTGGACGCCGTCCTTCTCGGCGCGGTGGGCGGGTACAAGTATGACAAGCTCGATTTCTCCGTGAAACCCGAGCGCGGGCTCCTGCGGCTCCGCAAGGAGATGGACCTTTTCGCCAATCTTCGCCCGGCGCAGTGCTTCGACGCGCTGGCCGAGTTCTCCTCGCTGAAGAAAGAGGTGGTGGCGGGCCTCGACATCGTCATCATCCGCGAGCTCACATCGGGCATCTACTTCGGCGAGCCACGCGGGATTATCAAGGAAGGCAACGAGCGCGTGGGCATCAACACCCAGCGCTACACCGAGAGCGAGATCGCCCGCGTGGCCCGTGCCGCCTTCGAGCTCGCGCGGAAGCGGCAGGGCCGTGTTTGCTCCATGGAAAAGGCCAACGTGATGGAGTCGGGCATCCTCTGGCGCGATGTCGTCACCGAGGTCCATGCCGAGTACGAGGACGTGGCGCTCTCGCACATGTACGCCGATGCCGGCGCCATGCAGCTCGTCCGCGACCCCAAGCAATTCGACGTCATCGTGACCGACAATCTCTTCGGCGATCTCCTGTCCGACGCCGCCGCCATGCTCACCGGCTCGCTTGGGATGCTGCCGTCGGCCTCCCTCGGCGCGCCCATGGAAAATGGCCGCCCGAAGGCGCTCTATGAGCCCGTCCATGGCTCCGCGCCCGACATCGCGGGGCAGGGCAAAGCCAACCCTTGCGCCTGCATCCTGAGCTTTGCCATGGCGCTGCGCTACTCGTTCGACATGGGCGAGGAGGCCACGCGCCTCGAGTGGGCGGTGGAGCAGGTGCTCCGCGACGGGGTCCGCACGCCCGATCTCATGCAGGCGGATGGCGGCGCCCCCGCGACGACTGCCGAGATGGGCGACGCGGTGGTGGCCGCGCTCGAAGCGGGCTGAGGCCCAGCACTGCGCGAATTGCGGGCAGGCGAGCCCTCCACGTCTGCCGCTAGGCTTGCTCTGCCTTGTCCTCCGCGCCGCGGCCCATAAAGTGACCGTGGCTGGGAAAGGAGGCCCTCATGTCGGTCAATCTGCGCGCCGTGACGCTCGCGCTGGCGGCTTTCGGGCTATTCGCGACCCATGACGTGATCGTCAAGCTCCTCGGGGCCGACTACTCCGCCTTCCAGATCGTCTTCTTCTCGGTCCTCTTCAGCTTTCCCGTCGCCACGGTCCTGCTCCTGCGGGACGAGACCTCCGGCACGCTCATCCCGAAGCACCCCTGGTGGGTCATCGCGCGTACGCTCGCGGCGGTGATCACGGGGGCCGCGGCCTTCTATGCGTTTTCCGTGCTGCCCCTCGCGCAGGTCTACGCGATCCTCTTTGCCTCGCCGCTCCTCATCACCATCATGTCGGTGCCATTTCTCGGTGAGAAGGTTGGCCTCCGGCGCGGTCTCGCGGTTCTCGCGGGGCTGGGCGGTGTCCTCGTGGTGCTCAATCCCGGCGCGACGGAGCTCGGCCTCGGGCACCTCGCGGCGCTCACCTGCGCGCTTTTCGGCTCCTTTGCCTCCATCGTGGTGCGCAAGATCGGGCGGGAGGAGCGGTCCATCGTGCTCGTGCTCTACCCGCTCGTGACGAACTTCGTCCTGATGGGCGCGCTGATGCCGCTCGTCTACCGGCCCATGCCGGTGGAGCATCTGGGCCTGTCCTTCGCGATGGCCGCGCTGGCGATGGTTGCCATGCTCTGCCTGATCGCGGCCTACAAGGCGGGCGAGGCCGCCATCGTGGCGCCCATGCAGTATAGCCAAATTCTCTGGGCCACAGCCTATGGCGCGCTCTTCTTTGGCGAGCTGCCGCGGCTCAACACCGCCATCGGCGCAGCGATCATCATCGCGGCGGGCGTCTACATCGTGCTCCGCGAGAGCCGGAAGCCCGGCAGTCAGGCCCCGGTGCTGCGCACCCGCACGCGCCTCGATACAGGCACCGTCCCCCGGGTGAGCACGCTCATCCGCGCGGGCGGCGCGGAGCCGCCCAACGCGCCTATGCCCGGCGCGGTCGGGGCCAGCCCCTCGCGCGGGATGCGCGGCCTGCCCGGGCGCGGCTAGGCACCGCGAATCCCCTTGCCAAGCGATAGGCGCGCCGCTAGGCACCGCGCCACGGTCGGAGTGTAGCTCAGCCTGGTAGAGCACTGTCTTCGGGAGGCAGGGGTCGTGAGTTCGAATCTCGCCACTCCGACCAATTCAGCCCCTTCGCATCGCCCCGGACCGCGCGGCTAGATCACCGCGTGCTCCACGAATTTGCGGCCCTCGGCGACGCGGGTGACGGCGAATTCGGACATGTCGATGCTCTGGTAAGCGCCGGTCATGAGCCATTCGGCCGTGGCGCGGCCCATGGCGGTGCTCTGCTGGAGCCCGTGGCCGGAAAAGCCGTTGAGGAAGGTGAGGTTCTCTGCCTTGGGATGGGCGCCCATGAGCGCGTTGTGGTCGAAGGGATTGTACTCGTAGTGCCCTGCCCACTCGCTCACCACCTTCACCCGCTCGAAGGCGGGGATGCGGTGCGCGATTGCAGGCCAGGCTTTCTCCATCCACACGTCGCCGTCCATCGTGAAATCGGTGGGCTCCACGGCGGGATCGTCATCCGGCGTGGCACCCACGAGGTAGGTCTTTGGCCCGTCTTGCCGGACATGGACGCCGGAAGGGTCGATCGTGAGCGGCAGGTCGCGGTCGAGCGGGTCTGCCGCGGAGATGATGTAAGTGTAGCGCTTGCGTGGCTCCACGGGCAGCGCGATCCCGGCCATGGCCGCGATGGTGGCCGCGCGGGGGCCGGCGGCGTTAAGCACCTGCCCGCAGGCCACCGCCTCCCCGGAGGCAAATTCCACATGGGTGATCTTCGCCCCGTCCATGCGAAGCCCCGTCGCGCGGTTCTTGCAGTATTCCACGCCGCGTTCGCGGGCGAGGCGGCGGAACCATTCGAAGAGCGTGCCGCCGTCGAAATACCCCTCGTCGCACGTGTTGATCGTGCCGATGGCGATGTCGTCGAGGTGGTAGAACGGATAGCGCGCGGCGATCTCCTCTCGGTCGAGCACCTCGGTGGCCGCGCCCGCGGCCCGCTGCAGCGCCGCCCGCCCGCGCAGGTCCTCGGCGCGGGAGGCATCGGCGGCGAGATAGAGGTAGCCGTAGCTCTGCAGGAGGATCTCGGGCACGCGGTCATCGCCCATCTCCTCCGCCGCGTTCTTGATGAAATGCGCGCCGAACTGGCTGATCTCGATGTTGAGCGGATTGGTGAATTGCTGGCGGATGCAGCTGTTGGTGTGGGCCGTGGAGGTCTGGGCGTAGCTCGGATCCATCTCCACCACGAGGACCCGGCCCCTGTACCCCAGCTTCGTGAGCCAGAACGCTGTGGAGGAGCCCATCATGGCCCCGCCGATGATAACGATGTCGTAGCTCTTGTGCTTCGGTGCCTGCCAGTCGGTCACGGCGCGTCTCCCTTGGCCATGGCCGCGACGACAGCGGCGATCTCGTCCTCGGTCAAGCCGTAGATGTCGCGCGCGGCGGCCTCAGTGATGTATCCCATGGCAAGATCGCGCTTCACCGCCGCGGGGTCGCGCTCTACTGGCGCGCCGAAGCCCGCCCCGCCCGGGAAGGCCATGCGGACGATGTCTCCTTCGGGCACGAATTGGCGGCCTTTGCCGCGCATCTCGGTGCCGTCTTTCCGCGTGATCTGGGTCGCGCCGCCCGCCCCGCCGCCGCGCCGGCCGCGCGCGGGATGATGGACGCGGTCGAGCATGGCGGAGATGTCGAATTCGTGGCCTGCGCGCGCGCCCACATCCATGACCTGCCCGAGCCCGCCCCGCTGCGCGCCTGCGCCGCCCGAATCCGGGCGCAGCTCCTTGCGCCAGATGAGGACCGGGCCCACCTGCTCGGTGGCTTCCACGGGCATGGTCATGACGCCGGAGGGGAAGGCCGTGGCGCTGAGCCCGTCGAGCGCGGGCCGCGCGCCCGAGCCGCCGGAATTGAAGGTCAGCACCTCTGCGCGTCGGCCCTCTGGCCCAGTGGGGCGGAGCGAGACCTGGAAGTTGCAGAGGCAGCCCGCGCCCTCGGCGGGCACTGTATCCGGCAAGAACGTGTCGAGCGCGTCATAGATCGTGTCGGGCACCATGTGTCCGATGACGTGCCTGAGCGCCACCGGCGCGGGCGGCAATGCGTTCACGATGGAGCCCTCGGGCGCGGTCACCTCGAAGGGCGCAAGCGAGGCGGCGTTGTTCGGGATCTCCGGCGCGATGGCGCATTTGAGCGCGTAGCACGCATAGGCCTTCGTGTAGACGAGAGGCACGTTGATCCCCTTCTTGTCCACGCCGCTCGTGCCCGTCCAGTCGCTCAGGATACGGTCCTTCTCGATGGTGACTCTGACCCGGAGGTCGATGGGCGCGGCGTAGCCATCGATGCGCATGTGGCCCTCGGCCTCGCCGGGGGAGAGCGCGTTGATGGCGGCCAGCGTGGCCTCGCGGGAGCGGGTGAGGATGAAGTCCGAGAGCGCGCCGAGATCGGCGAGCGAGAACTCCGCCATCATCTCGTGCAGACGCCGCGCGCCGATATCGTTGCAGGTGGCGAGCGCGTAGATGTCTCCCACGAGCTGGTCGGGCTCCCGGACATTGGCGCGGATGAGCGCGAGGAGCGTGGCATCCACATTGCCCGCCTTGATGAAGGGCATCGTGGGGATCGCGAGCCCTTCTTCGTGGACATCGTTGGCATCGGCTCCGAAGCCCCGCCCGCCGATATCGGTCACATGCGCAGTGCAGGCGAAGAAGCCCGTGCGCGTGCCACGGTGGAAGACCGGCGTGACGATGGTGATGTCGTGCTTGTGGCCCGTCCCCTCCCAGGGGTCATTGGTGATGTAGACATCGCCCTCGTTCATCTCGGGAATGCGGCGGATGACGTGGCCCACGGCATCGGCCATGGCGTTCACGTGCCCCGGCGTGCCGGTGACGGCCTGCGCGAGCATCTCGCCCGCGGCGTTGTAGACGCCCGCCGAAAGGTCTCCCGCCTCGCGGACGGAGGTGGAGAAGGCCGTGCGCACGAGGGCCTGCGCCTGTTCTTCGACAATGGAGATGAGGCGGTTCCACATGACCTGGTGCGCCACGGTGGAGATATCGGCCCCGCCCCGGACCTGATCCGGGGCCTCCGAGAGCACGATGTTGCCGTCGGCGGCCTTGTGGGCGATCCGGCTCGAGGGGACGACGATGGTGGTTTCACGTTCCGTGATGAGCGCTGGGCCGGGGATGGTGCTGCCTGCCTCGAACGCGTCCCGGTCGAGGAGCGCGGCCTCAACTGTGTCGCCAAAGGCCGGATCGAAGAGCGTGCGATGAAGGAGGGGCCCCGGGTCGAGCCCGGGACGGGGCGTGCTTTCGCTCCGAACCTGATCCGAGGCCTCCACCACGGTCGTGGCATTCACCGACCAGACCGTGATCTCCGCCACCATGCCCGCCACCGTGCGGCTGAAGCGCTTTTCGTATTCCGCCTCGAAGAGCGCGAGGATCGTGTCCGCGTCGGGCGCGGCGGCCTGCGGGGCGGTGAGCATCACCGGGATCTCCCAGCCCTGACCCCGGTAGCGCATGAAGACGCGGTGCTCTAGGACGATCTCCGCCTCCGCGTCGCAGGTGCGCACGAAGCCTGCCGCTTCCGCCTCCATCTCGGCAAAGAGCGTGGCGACACGGGCGCCGTCGAAGGCTGCCAGGGGCATGAAGACGGTGCGGTTGGCCTCGAAGGAGAACGGCGCGCGCAGGAAGCCGATGGCAGAGCCCACGCCCGCCCCGGCCGGCACAAGGCATGTCGAAATGCCCAGCTTCTCGCAAAGCCGCGCTGCATGGAGCGGCGCCGCGCCGCCGAATGCGATCATGGTGTAATCTGCCAGATCCTCCCCGTTTTCGACGGCGTGGACGCGCGCGGCATTGGCCATGTTCTCGTCCACCACCTCGGCCAGTCCGAAGGCCGCCTCTTCCGCGCCCATGTCGAGACGAGCGCCAAGTGCTTTCGAAAGCGCCTCTTCCGCGCGGGAGGCCACGAGCGGGATCGTGCCGCCGGCGAAGCGCTCGGGGTCGAGCCGGCCGAGAACGAGGTCCGCATCCGTGACGGCAGGCCGCGTTCCGCCGCGCCCGTAGCAGGCAGGGCCCGGCTCGGAGCCCGCGCTTTCGGGGCCCACGCGGATCTGGCCCATGCCGTCCACTGAAGCCAGTGAGCCACCTCCCGCGCCGATCTCCACCATGTCGATGACGGGGATGGAGATCGGCATGCCCGAGCCCTTCTTGAAGCGATAGGAACGCGCCACCTCGAAGACCCGCGCCGTTTTTGGCCGGCCATTCCGGATCAGGCAGATCTTCGCCGTTGTGCCGCCCATGTCGAAGCTCAGCACCTTCTTAAGCCCGTGCCGCGCGGCGATCTCCGCAGCGAAGACCGCGCCCCCGGCTGGGCCCGACTCGACGAGCCGCACCGGAAACTCGGCGGCGCTTTCGAGCGAAATGATCCCGCCGCCGGAATGCATCAGGAAGATCGGGCAAGACGCGCCCTCGGCGGCGAGCCGGGCCTCGAGCCGCAAGAGGTAGCTCTTCATGAGCGGCTGGATGTAGGCATTGGCGATGGTGGTGTTGAAGCGCTCGTATTCCCGCATCTGGGGCGACACATCCGAGGAGAGCGAGATCATCACGCCCGGGAGCCGCGCGCTCAGCACTTCGCGCACCAGCCTCTCATGGGCTGGATTGGCATAAGCATGGAGAAAGCCTACCGCGATGGCCGCGTAGCCGCCTTCGGCGAGCCGCTCGGCAAGCACCTCGATGTCCGCCCGCGCGAGAGGCACGAGCATGCCGCCATCGGCATCCATCCGTTCGCGGAGGGTGAAGCGGCGGTGGCGGGGGATGAGCGGCTCCGGGAGCGTCAGGTTGAGGTCGTACTGCTCGAACCGGCTCTCGGTGCGCATCTCGATCACGTCGCGAAAGCCCTCGGTGGTCACGAAGGCCGTGCGTGCCCCGCGGCGCTCGATGAGCGCGTTGGTCGCGAGCGTCGTTCCGTGGATGATCTGGGTGATCTGGCTTGCCGCGATCCCCGCCGCGGCGCAGACCTCGGCCATCCCCGCCACGATGGCGTCCTCGGGCGCCGCATAGGTCGTGAGGACCTTGGTGGAGCGCTGGCCGAACGGGCCCTCGAGGACGACATCGGTGAACGTCCCGCCGATATCGACCCCCATCCTGATCTTGTCCGCCACGTCCGTCTCCACCTCGCCTCGCTGGCGCTGACGCTACCTGCCTCTTTCGGCGGCGGGAATGGCTTTCTGCGGCGCCCGGCGGGGCGCGGCGATCCCGTGCTTTGACCGGCGGCACTTTGACGGTAGGCCTTGGGCAACACGAAGGGTGCGCCAATGACCGAGTTCCTGCTTCTGGCCTTCACGTTTCTCGTCGCGGGGGTGGTTGCCGTGCCCATCGCCACGCGGCTCGGGCTGGGCTCCGTGCTGGGCTATCTCATTGCGGGCATCGTGATCGCGCCGCTTCTCGCGGCCCTCGGAGTGGACGTCATATCGATCCAGCACTTCGCTGAATTCGGCGTGGTGATGATGCTCTTTCTCGTTGGCCTCGAGCTCGAGCCGAAGCGCCTCTGGGAGATGCGGGGCACGCTGGCGGGGCTCGGTCTCGGGCATATCCTGACGACGACGCTCATCGTCACCGGGCTTGCCATGCTCTTTGGCCTGGCCTGGCATTTCGCGCTGACGATCGGGCTCATTTTCTCGCTCTCCTCGACGGCCATCGTCCTTCAGACCCACCAGGAAAAGGGTCTGATGCGGACGGAAGGGGGGCAGGCCTCCTTTGCGGCGCTCCTCACCGAGGACGTGGCCGTGATCCCCATGCTCGCGCTCCTGCCGCTCCTCGCGATGCCGGAGCTCATGGATGTGGCGGGCGATGTGGGCCATGGCGGCGATCATTCGGGTGATCACGGGGGCGGCCACGGAGGTGACCACGGCGACGAGCACGGGGATGACCACGGGTCGGGCATGAGCCTCGTGAGCGGTCTCAACGGGTGGCAGACCGCGCTCGTCTCCTTCGGGGCCATCGGCGCCGTCATCCTCGGCGGCAGCTACCTGACCCGCCCGCTCTTCCGCTTCATCAGCCAGGCCGGTCTGCGAGAGCTCTTCACCGCCACCGCGCTGATGCTCGTCGTGGGCATCGCCCTCCTCATGGGGCTCGTGGGCCTCTCGGCGGCGCTGGGCACGTTCCTCGCCGGGGTCGTCCTCGCCAACAGCGAGTACCGCCACGAGCTCGAAAGCGATATCGACCCGTTCCGCGGCCTACTCCTCGGCCTCTTCTTCATGACCGTGGGGGCGAGCATCAATTTCGGCCTGCTCTTCGAGGCACTGCCCTTCTATCTCGGTCTGACCCTCCTCGCGATGTTCATCAAGTTCGCCGTGCTCTTCGTACTGGGGACGCTCATCGGCATCCACGGCATGGACCGATGGCTCCTCGCGCTCAGCCTCGCACAGGCGGGGGAGTTCGGCTTCGTGCTGCTGAGCTTTGTCACCGCCAATGCCATATTGCCCGCCGCCATCGCCGATCAGGCGCTGCTCGTGGTGGCGCTCTCCATGCTCTTCACGCCGCTTCTCTTCATCTTCTACGAGCGCGTCATCGTCCCCCGCTCGGTGAGCGATCAGACCCGCGAGGCCGACGAGATCGAGGAGCCCGGAGAGATCCTCATTTGCGGCCGTGGCCGCGTGGGCGGGATTGTGGAGCGCATCGTCTCCGCGGCGGGCTACAAGACGACCGTCGTCGACTACAATTCAAAGCAGATCGCCAACCTGATGAAGTTCGGCATCAAGACGTATTACGGCGATGCCACGCGCCCCGATCTCCTGCATGCCGCGGGCATCGAGCGGGCGCGCATCATCGTCGTGGCCGTGGACGGCGAGGAAAGCATCAACACCATCGTGCGCCATGTGATCGAGCACTACCCCCATGTCCACATCATCGCCCGCGCGCGCAACAGGCACCACGTCTACGTGCTCTGGTCGCTCGGCTGCCGCGACATCATCCGCGAGACCTATGACAGCTCGCTCCGCATGGGTCGCTCGGCCTTCGAGGCGCTGGGCATCGAGCGGCAGGCGGCGGAGGAGATGGTCGAGGCCTTCAACCAGAACGACCGCGAGGGGATGATCGAGGTGGCCGGGCTCTATGACGCCTCCATCCCTGCCGTGGAGAACGAGCCCTACGTTCGGAAGGTGCGCGAGATGCTCGAGACACGGGTACCGCAACTCAGCCGCGAGATGCAGGAAATTCAGGCGCGCGCCCGAGGGTAAGTCAGGGCAAAGCCGGGTGTGAGGCTGTCGGTGCACGGTCGCATGCATCGCTGGAGACAATTCTTGCATTCGTTTGCAAAGAGGCGCATCCTGCCCGCGCAGAAAGGACGCACCCATGAGTCTCGACGACCCGAAAAAGATCACGAAAACCGAAATGGAAGCCCGCATCGTACGCTACGGCGACCTCCGGCCTTGCAAGACCGCCTTCATCGATGCCCACACGCCGGGTTCCGATCAGAAGGAGAACTTCACCATCATCGGCGGCGGGGTTTCTGAGGCCGCGGACCAGTTCGTCCATCTGCGCGAGACACCGGGCTTCAATATCGGCGCCGCGGGCCAGCCGCCCAAGTGCCGGAATTCGCTGCATTCCCATCGCACCGCCGAGGTCTTCTTCGTGCTCAAGGGCCGCTGGCGGTTCTTCTGGGGGCGCTGGGGAGATGCGGGTGAGGTCGTGCTCGAGGAGGGGGACATCTTCAACATCCCCACCGGCATCTTCCGCGGCTTCGAGAACATCGGCACCGACTACGGGATGATCATGGCGATCCTCGGCGGGGATGACGCCGGGGGCGGGGTGCTCTGGGCACCGCAGGTGATCTCGGACGCGGCGGCCCACGGCCTCGTGCTGGGCGACAACGGCAAGCTCTACGACACCAAGCAGGGCGCATCGCTTCCCGAGGGGGTGGCGCCCATGGCTCTGGCCTCCGACGAGGTGCTGGCGCGCATGCCAGAACCCACCACGCAAGACGTGGTGCCCCATTACGTCGCCCGCTACTGGGACCTCGTGGCCCTGAGCGACCGCCAGCCCGCCAAGGTCATCGGCGAGGCGGCCGTGCTCCGCGACAAGCCGGGCTTCGAGGTGGAGCTGTTGAGCCGTTTCTCGATCCAGGATGCGCCCTACGCCACCGATCGCCACGAAATCCTGATGCCCATGCGCGGCCATTGGCGGCTAAGCTGGGAAGGGGGCACGACGGTGCTCAACCCAGGCGACACGATGGCTGTCCCGCCGGGTCTCGAGCGCTCACTCGCCCCGGCGATGACGGGCGAGGCAAGCCTCTACAGAGTGCTGAGCACCGACGACCCCGCAGGCCCGACGCAGCCCCGCTGAGCGCAGCGGCGTCAAGGCCCGCGAAAGCTGCCCGCGTTAGGGCGGCAGAACTCGTACTCGGCGCGCACACAAGCCAAACGCGAAGCATCGGCAAAGGCCAAACGTCCAATCGCTTAAAGGTGCGCAGGGCCATAGCGCGCGTCGTTAAGACTTTGGCAATAAACGCTTGTGGACGCTTCAGGCCCTCAGCGCACGCCGTCGGATCTACGGCGTTTCCGGGAGCCGCTCTGACGCCCAGACCGCCGCCTGGGTCCGGTTCTTGACCCCGATCTTCTGATAGCAGGTGCGGAGATAGACCTTCACCGTCGCCTCGCAGATGCCGAGCGCGTTGGCGATGTCCTTGTTGGACCCGCCTTCTCGAAGCTTGAGCATCACGGCGCTTTCGCGCGGCGAGAGCGGCGCGACCTGGGGGCCGCTTTTCCAGGTCGTGGCCGCAATTGAGGAGCGAGGGTGCTGTTGCCTGCGGCCGTTGCCGAGCTTGAGCGTCTTGCCGTTACGGGCACTCGGCTCCACGACGCGGTAGCCCTGCATCGCCACGGCGAGCACACCGACGAGTGTCTCGGTGGGTTCGTCTTCGGGCATAACGGCGAGCACGTCTTCGTCGAGCGCTACGCGCAGCGCGGAGCAAACGTTCTCGGGTGCGATGATCATCATGCGGCACTCCGGGCAAAGCGCACGCACCTCGACGACCTGATTGGTAATTTCGCCGACGGGACGGCGGGTATGAAGAACGACGAGGTCGGTCGGGTCGATCTCCGTGACGTCCTGCGTGGTTGCGCAAACCTGCCGGATGTCAAATCCGCGTTGCTCGCAAGTGGACTTCAAAATGTCCCGCACCATATGAATTTTACTGATTATGCAAACGGCCATCAAACAAACCTCCAAAATCACACACGCTAATATGCGGTCTTCTACTAAATATGACCGTGAGGAGGAGTGGGGCGAAGTCGCAAGAAATCGCCCATTCGGCTCCGAACCACGGTTTGACCTTGTTAACCAAACGTTAGCTTGTAGGTCTCAATATCACCAAGGTGTTTGTGCGTCGGCTTAGGCGTACCACTTCGGTGCTAGGCTGGAGCTAAGCTCCGCGCGCAAAGCTGCGCGAAGCCCGTTAAAAAAGTCATTTGTTCGCAACCACTAGGCGCGCGCCTTCCCCCATCGGCGCAATCGTCTTGTTTTGGAAACAATTAGTTTCACATCTGAGTCGGATCGCGCTGTGGTTGCATGGCGGCATAGACTTGCTCGCTTGAGTGGGCAAAAGCGGTAATTTGATTCGTAAGATTTGCACCTTCACGGTGACCTAGTGTCACGAACCCACCTCCCAGTGGCAGGTTTCTGACCGGTCGGGTTAAGCCTCATGCTTCCTTACGTCACGTCGCCCCTATGGTACCTTGGCTGCGTTACACCGGGGGAAATTTGATGAATGTGTTTAGCTGGGGCGGGGTCTCTGCGCCTACGTACTGTCAGTCAGCTGCCCTGAGAAAAAATCTGACGACGATCTGTGACGGCGCATTTGTGCGCATCGATGTAAATGGTGCAAGGCTCCTCCTGAAAACATCCAACCGCTCGCCCTTGGCGGGCCCTGTCGACCTCGGTCTGCCGCGGTCGGCCGCAGCGCGCGTTGATGGCGCGCCTGGTGAAATCGTGGCGCTCGAGTTGCTCAAGCCCGACGCCAGCGACCTACCGCCGCTCACGGAAGCAGGCAGTGGTAAAAAATGGCTGGCCTTCGCCTGTACTTTCGCGAACGGCGCCGTCGACCACATTTTTCTCAGCCTGCGCAGCGATCAGGCGGACATCCACGTGGAAAGCATCCTAAGAGCCGTTTGGCCGGTCCTTCGGGCCGATTGTATCAAGGAAGTGCATAGCCCGGAAGCGGAGACGGCCATCAGCGCCATGCTCTGGACTGTGTCGAAGAAGAGCGACTCCGCGATCTTCGTCCTCAACATGACCTGCGAAGTCATGCACATGAATGCCGCCGGTCGTGACATGCTCGCCTCCAAAGAGCTGCTCTCAGAGAGCTGTTCAGGGTTGACCTGCAGCGCGGCTTCTCAGACCAGTGCGCTCCACAAGGCCGTGCGAACCTGTGCCCTTGAGACGTCGCAGGATACCGATTTCATCCTGCTTCTCGACAGTGCGGACGGGACCTCCCGCGTGCCGGTGTCGCTGTCGCGCCACCAGGCCTCGCAGACTTCGCAGCCGCTGGTCGTCGCGATCGTGCCGCAGCAACCGGACCGCCGCCGCATCGAACAGCTCGCGCTGACGATGGGGCTCACACAGTCCGAAGCGCGGGTCGCTGCGCTCATGCAGACCGGTCTCCCCAATCGTGAGGCGGCGCGTGTCGCCGGCCTCAAGGAACAGACATTCAGTACTTATTCAAAGCGCGTGCTCGCCAAGCTCAACGTGAGCTGCCGGGCCGAGATGGCGCATATGCTGACGTGGCAAGGATCTCTGGGGCGCGTGTCATGAACAAGATCTTGGCGAACGGCGAATACGAGAAGAGCACAACTTCGGACCTTCAGCCCCTCGTGGCCCGGTCCGACCAACGGGTCGATCCGAAATCGGAACCTGGCGACAGGGCCACCAAGGCCCGGGGCGCCGATCCGCGCGAGGCCGCAGCGCAGGATGGGTCGCGCACAGCGCCTCAGCCTGCGGCCACTGCTCGCCTGACCGAGACTGACCTCCGGGCACTGCAGCGCACGCTCCTGACCGGCGACGCCGCTTTGGCGCGGCGGTCTGATCTGGGGGAGTTGAACACCCGGATCGTCCGGATGTTCGAGACGCTCAAGAAGGGTGTCGGCGAGATGTATGTCTCCAAAGCCGAGGCCGACCGCTTGATGCTGAGCGAGCGGATCGACACGCTCGAAGACGCAGTGAACCGCATGGAAGGTGCGCTGCGAATCGAGCTCGAGCCGGTGCTTCGGGAGGCCGTCGCGCAGGTGATGGCCGAGCAGGTCGCGTCTCGTCCGCGTCGCGGTCGCTTCCTTTGGACAGGCCTTGTTTTGCTGGCGGGGCTGGCTCTTGGGGCGTTCTTCCAGGACCAGCTCGTGGGGCTCATGGCCCAGATCGAATCGCTGATCTCTATCGGCGCCTCGCGTTTCCTTGAGAATTCGTGAATTTTGTACCCAAAAAGGGGCATTTCTGAGGCGCTTGGTTTGGTTGTGTAATTTCAGAAGGCAATTTCTGCCTTTGTTTATCCGCCGGTCTGTGCCGGCACGTTTGGGGGAAGTTCAACAGTGGGCGGCTTAGCCGTCAGGTTTGATCGGACTCCGCTTATTAACGGAGAAGTGAGATGGCAAATCCAGACGGTACTCCCACCTGGAAGGTGTGTGATCCCAACTGTGACATCGAATACAGCGACAGCAAATTCGACGTAAACTACAACGATGGCACCTACGAATACGGTGACAACAACGCAGACCAGATTGACCTCAACGAACCGGAGTCGGCACACAACGCCGAAGCGGGCGCAGGCAACGACGCCGTTTACGGCGACGACATCTGGAACATCATCGACGGTGAAGAAGGCCAGGACTACCTCGAAGGTGGTGGCGGCAACGACCAGATCTTCGGTGGCACCGGCAATGACTTCATCTACGGCGGCGACAATGACTCGCAGACGAACGAAGTCGATCCCGAGAACGGCCTTTTCGACGACGATTGCATCGACGGCGAAGCAGGCTGCGACTATATCGACGGCGAGCAGGGCGACGACCTCCTCAAGGGCGGTCAGGACTCTGACATCATGTTTGGCGGTCTCGGCGACGACACCATGTTCGGTGACGACGGCGACGGCGACTACACCAACGACCTGAGTGCGGCTGCCAACGAGCGCGGCTCCGACGACTGGATGTCCGGCGGCGAAGGCGACGATTGCATGGACGGCGAGTCCGGCAACGACTGCATGTGGGGCGATGATGGTGACGACACCATGTATGGCCGCACGGGCGACGACCGCATGTCCGGTGGCGAGGGCAACGACAGCATGGCTGGCGGCCTCGGCGACGACATGATCGCTGGTAACGACGGTGACGACGAGATCTTCGGCGACATCTTCCCCGGCGACAACACGGGCGTCGGTGCTGATCCGGGCGAGGGCGACAAGGGCCCGATCCCTGGCGGCGACGACTGCATCTTCGGCGGAAACGGTGACGACACGGTCGATGCCGGTGAAGGCGACGACGTTGTCTACGGTAACGCCGACAATGACCTGCTTTTCGGTGGCCGTGGTGACGACACCATGGACGGCGGTTCCGGCCGTGACGACATGCAGGGCGATGCCGGCAAGGACCAGATGCGTGGTTCCGGCGGCAACGACAAGATGCACGGTGGTGCGCAGGCCGACGTTCTGTTCGGTGACTTCGCAATGTCCGCGGAAGTCAGCCACGCAGGCTACGGAAATCTCGACTGGGTCGGCGATTGTTGCGAAGTGACCAACGGCGAAGAATCCGTCCGTGAAGCCGTCTACTTCGACGACAATGGCGAACCTCTGTTCTGCCCGACTTGCGACTTCTCGGATATCCATGAAGACGCAGGCAACGACGTCATCCGCGGTGGCGGCGGCAAAGACAAGATCTTTGGCGAAGACGGCAATGACCGCCTCTACGGCAACAAGGGTGATGACGACATCTGGGGTGGTAACAACAACGATAGCGTCACCGGCGGCAACGGCGATGATGAGATCTGGGGTAACGACGGAGATGATTGCCTGTACGGCCAGAATGGTGAAGACACCATTGAAGGCAACGAAGGCGACGACAAAATCCGCGGCGGTGAAGACAACGATTGTCTGTTCGGCAACAATGGCGAAGACAAGATGCACGGGGATGATGGCGACGACTTCATGTCCGGCGGTGCCAATGCTGACATGATGTTCGGTGGCGAAGACAACGACCAGATGTACGGTGACGGCGGCAACGACCGCATGTTCGGCAACGAAGGCAACGACTACATGGAAGGCGGCGGTGGTGCTGACTTCATGAAAGGTGGTTCCGGCGATGACGTCATGCTCGGTAACGCTGGCTTCGACGAACTTGCTGGTGGGTCTGGCGACGATTGCCTCTACGGCAACGAGGGCAGCGACGATCTGTTCGGCGACCTCGGCGACGACAGCCTCTATGGTGGTATCGGTGACGATGACCTCGATGGCGGAGACGACAACGACTACCTCGTTGGCGGCGAAGGCAACGACGATCTCACCGGCGGCGAAGGCAAGGATGTGTTCATCATCGACCTGATCTGGAACGGCACCGACATGTCGTCCGTTGCAGGAGAGGACACCATCCATGACTTCGACATCGATGAGGATCTCGACACCATCCTGTACCGTGTGACCAACGTCGGCGCAGGTAAGGGCGCTAGCTCGTCCGATGCCTTCCAGGTGCTTCAGGGAACGGCCAGCGACATCGAAGAGCCCAACGGCCAGGCGGTTGTCATGGAAGTCAACGGCACCGACACTCAGATCGAGGTCAACGGGTCTCTCCTGCTGATCAAGGGTCTGACCAACGGTCCGAGCACCTACACGTCCATCGGCAACGATGCTCTGCCCATCGGCGGCGTCGGCATCAACTCGGCTGCCTCTGGCAACCCGAACTACCTGCCGATCGATGTCGTAGCACGGGACGCCATTGGCGACGATGGGTTCCCCTACGACGACGAGCACGACTACTTCGACACGTATGACATGCTCTGCGTGCACCCTGACACCGCGACCTAAGCGTCACGGCATAAAGTGGCCCGGTCCCAGCAATGAGGCCGGGCCACTTTTAGCCCTGGTTTGAGACGCTTGAAACTGGTCCCCCGGCCAAGGAAAGAACTTGGGCCAGGGCGCCGTTCAAAGTTTGGAAAAGAGTATCGGTTTTATTTCTAGTGTGTCCGGGGGGACGCGAGAATGAAAAGTAAAAGAGTTTTTGATGGGCAGCGCGGCCTGATTACATCGGTCTTCGTTGCGAGCCTCTTCATAAACATTCTGGTCCTGACGGCGCCACTGTACATGTTGCAATTGTTTTCCCGGGTCATGTCCTCGGGAAGCATGTCCACCCTGATCGCTCTCACCGTCGGTGCGGCGATCGCTTTGGTTTTCTTCTTCTTTTTCGATGTGCTGCGGCAGCGGCTCGTGGCCCGGCTGGGCACACGGCTCGAAGCCAGCCTTGGTCCGACGATCATGGCCGGCATCATGTCAAACGAGATGCCGCCCGAAGTTCACGGCGTTCAGCCGCTCCGCGACATCCAGGGGCTTCGGAACTTCGTCACCAGCCCCTTCCTTATCGCTCTCTTGGACGCCCCTTGGTCGGTGGCGTTCGTAGGTCTGATTTTCCTCTTCCACCCAATGCTCGGCACCGTTGCGCTCGTGGGCATCATCGCGCTCTTCATCATCGGCGTGGTTAACGAGTTCGTCGGGCGCAAGCCGGACCAAGCTTCGACCGAGGCATCGGCGGAGGCGACGATCGCAGCCGACGAGATGCTCACCAATGCCGAGATCGTGCATTCCATGGGCGCGACCCGGACGCAGATCGAGCGTTGGACGATGAAGTCCTTCTCCGCGATGATGTTCGGCACGGTGGCCACCGATCGCATGGCGACGCTGAGCTCCTTGGCCAAGCTGGTGCGGATGGCCATGCAGATCGCCATCATGGGCGTTGGCGTGATCCTTGTGGTCCGCGGTCAGCTCTCTCCCGGCTTGATGATCGCAGCGTCTATCCTGATGGGCCGCGCGGCTGCCCCGGTGGAGCAATCCGTCGCTGGCTGGCGCGGTCTTCTTCAGGTGCGCAACAATATCCGCCGCCTCAATCTCGTGCTGAGCCTCGTGCCGGACACCGACAGCCGCCTGGAGCTCCCCGAGCCCGAGGGGCGCCTTGCCGTGCAGGGGGCGAGCGTGATCGCCGATGGCGTGCAGGACCCGCTGCTCCTCGATGTGAATTTCACACTTGAGCCTGGGCAGGTCCTCGGTTTGATCGGCCCCTCCGGCGCGGGCAAGACGACGCTGGCGCGCGCCCTCGTGGGTCTGCAGGGCCTCGCGCGCGGTCATGTCCGCATCGATGACGTGGCGCTCACGGACTGGCCCCGCGCTCAGATCGGCAGCTATATCGGCTTCCTTCCTCAGAGGGTGGAGCTCTTCGACGCGACCATTGCCGAGAACATTGCTCTGATGGATCCAGACGCACGCCCGTCCGACATCGTGGCCGCCGCGAAGCTCGCGCAGGTCCATGACCTCATCGTCAAGCTGCCTGGTGGCTACAATGCCAAGGTCGGCGAGCGCGGCAACAACCTCTCCGCCGGTCAGCGCCAGCGGATTGGCCTGGCACGGGCGGTCTACGGCAACCGGAAGCTCATCGTGCTCGACGAGCCCAACGCCAATCTCGACCCGGAAGGCGAGGCCGCGCTGGCGCGTGCCATCAAGGCACTGTCCAACCGGGGCGCTATCGTCGTCGTGATCACGCACCGCATGAACCTCCTGCGCCAGGTGACCCATGCGGGCATGCTCGAGGGCGGGCGTCTGACCAAGTTCGGGGAGGCCAAAGCCGTGGTCGAAGACGCGGCCCGGTCGATCACGCAAGACGCGCAGGACGAGGCCAACGTGGCCATTTTTCGGCGTCGGAGCGGAGAAGACGGCGCTGGGCCAGACGCCGCGGCTGGAGGAGATAAGTAATGAGCATTGTTGAAGCCAGTCCGCGCGAGATCGCTGAGAAATCCGGTTTTGCCGACCGCATGCCGGATGTGAAGCTGCCCAAGGCACCGCCCATGCGCGTGCGCCAGCTCACCTTCATGCTGTTCTTCCTCGGCTTCGGGGTGTTCGGCGGATTGATGGCCTGGGCCAGCGTCTCCAACATCACGAGCGCCGTGGTCGCCAGCGGGGTCTTCCGCGTGGCCAACGAGCGGCTCGTGGTCCAGCATCTCGAGGGTGGTCTCGTCAACGAAATCCGCGTGGTCGAAGGCGAAGTCGTGGAAGAAGGCCAGATCCTCGCTGTCATCGACGGCACCCGGACGAAGTCGCAAAAGGGAATTCTGCGAAGCCAGCTTGTGAGCGCGCTGTCCCAGGAAGCGCGACTCACCGCCGAACTTGAAGGCGCGGAGAACCTCGCGCTCACGCCTCAGATCGCCAGCCTTATCGCGGAGGATCCGCGGCTCGAGAAGATCTTCGTGGCGCAGCAGAGCATCCACCGCTCCAACCAAGAGATGGTGAACGGCCGGGTCGGCATCATTCGCGATCGCAAGCTCCAGTTTCACGAACAGACCAACGGCTTCATGGCACGCCAGACCGCGTTCCAAGAGCAGCTCGACCTCCTCGAGGAGCAGATCGACAAGCTCGAAGTGCTCTACGAGAAGGGCCTCGTGACCGGCCCGCGCATGGCGTCTCTTCGGCAGAGTCAGGCGAGCATCCTCGGTAATATGGGCTCGCTCGACAGCAGTATCGCCAACGTCCAACAGCGCATGGCCGAGCTCGACGAGCAGGCTCTGCAGCTCCAGCGGGATCGCCTCAATGGTGTCACCGAGCAACTCCTGCGCGCGCAGGAAGCGGTCTTCGACATCGAAGAGCGGCTGAACACTGTAAACGACATGGAAGAGCGTCGCCTAATCCGCGCGCCGCAAGCGGGCAAGATCGTAGGCCTAACCGTCAACACGCCGGGCAGCGTGATCAGTGCCGGGCATACCTTGCTGGAAATCGTGCCGACCGATGCACCGCTAGTGGTCGAGGCGCAGGTCCGGCCGACGGATATCGACGAGGTTGTGCTCGGGGGGAGCGTGCAGGTGCGTTTGACCGCCTACAATGCCCGCAATACCGCCCCGGTGAACGGGACGGTGGTCCATGTCTCGGCGGATAGCATGACCGATTCCGACACGGGCGCGGACTACTTCCGCGTGGACGTTGAGGTGCTGCCGGAAGAGATGGCGACCCTCGGCGAGAGCAAATTGCAGGCGCAGCCCGGCATGCCGGCGCAGGTGATGATCGAGACCGGTGAACTCACGGTCATGGATTACATCCTCGAGCCTGTGCTTCTGAACCTCGAGACGGCGCTCAAGGAAGGCTCCTGATCATGTGCCTTGGCGCTTAAGCTCGTTCCCTGGCTGACGCCGGGGGCGGCTAGACAAGCTCCAGGTCGTTCAAGAGCAGGTCGGCGTCAAAAATACCGAGGATGTCCAGAGCTGCCCAGGTCGGCACATCGAGCTGTGTGCCGCCAGCGATCGGCGTTGCGAAAGAGGAGATGACGTCCTGCTTCGAGAGGCCGCCCCCCCAGATCGACGCGTCGAGCCAGATCGTGTCCACGTCGTCCTGAAAGTCGAGGATCACGTCCTTACCGTGACCGAAGATGAAGACATCGGCATCGTCGCCTCCGGTCAGCGTGTCGTTTCCGAGGCCGCCGTCGAGCGTGTCCTTGCCGTCGCCGCCTTCAAGCTTGTCCCGGTTGTCTCCGCCGTCGAGACGGTCGTTGCCGACCTCGCCCATCAGCACGTCCTTGCCCTCGCCGCCAGTGACGGTGTCGCCACCATTGCCACCCTGAAGGCGGTCGTTTCCATCTCCGCCGTCTAGGAGGTCGCGACCACTACGCCCGAATAGTCGGTCCTCTCCGTCTCCTCCACTCATGGTGTCTTCGCCACGTCCCCCACTGAGGCGATTGTCGGCGGCGTTCCCGATAATCTCGTCGTCGCCGTTACCGCCCCAGGCTTCCTCGATGACGGTGTCGCGCGCGATGATGAGATTGCCCTTGAGGCCTCCCACATCGGAGACTGCCTCGACATTCAGGTCGATCCTCTGGTCGGCGGTTTCGAATTTGAAATTGAGCCGGTCGATCCCGCCCGCGTCGTAAATGGTAAAGGCGTTCACGGTGCCCGATGTACCCTCGTTGAAAGCATCATCGAAGATCTCTTGTAGCGCGCCGCCGACGTTTGAGTTCGCACCGTAGACGGTATCGCCGATCTGGGCCTTGGACTTGCCGTAGAGATCCTGGACGGCGACGATATCGGCGAGCATCAGGGTTGCGGCGTAGGCTTTGTCGGCGTCGAGCCACTGGTTCTCTTCCTGGTCGAAATACGACATCAGGCTCATCTGCCAGCTCTCGTTGATGAAGTGGTTGTCGGTCCCCCAACTGGCCTGACCGTTGTAGTCGCCCGGGTGTCCGAGCCCGAGGGCATGGCCGATCTCGTGCATGAAGGTCTGCATCGAGTAGCTGCCGTAGCTGTTGCCGTGCCAGGGGGTGAACCAGCCCGTCGAAATGCTGACGAAGGCGCTGAGGATTGTATTGCCGGAGTAGGAGTGGCCACCCACGGCGCCGCCCGAATTGTGGTCGAAGCGGATGTCGCCGCCGCTCGACACCTCTTGGAATTGGATGTCGATCACGTTTTCCCATGCCTCCAGCGCCGCACGCGCGAGGCTTAGTCCGGTGCTGTTGAGGGCCGTGAGGTTTACGGTGATCGTGTCTCCGGGATCCGTGTCGAAGGCCCGCCATTCCCTGCCCGAACGATCTTCCCAGTAGCCGTGGACGAGGTAGTCCGCGATCTGGTCGGGAGAGTAGATGGGCAGCGGCATGTCGATACACCTTCGGTATGTGGCCAAGAAAACCCGCGGGGTCGGTGCCCCGCGCGGGCATGCGCACCGGCAATTATTCCGAGCGCTTCTTTCGGCCTTCTACGGTGGCGGTGCGAGGTGTCAGCCGTATGGCGAAAATGCGATGAGATTGGGCGATTACCCGCCAAATGGCGCGCGGCTCTCGCTGGATTCCGCCGAATCGCTGGCATCGAATCGTCGTCGGAGATCGGTGATTTTAGGCCCTGAAAAGAAGGCTCGACGCCCGTGATTCGCGCGCCGTGAAATGGCCGCGATACCCCGAAATGGGTACTGACCGTTTCACCGCCACGCAGTAGCTTTGTGTCATATCAGTGTCCGAAGGGGCGCGGTGCTGGCGATTTCCGCGCATCCTTTAAACATTGAAAAGAATTTTCAGCACGGACGAGGAGCCCTTGTTTTCTGGGCTTCGCATCCCCGGAGAATACAATGTCTTTTCCATTCGGCGGCAAAAGCTCCTTCTTCAAATCTGGTCGTTTCTTCAGGGCGGAAACACAGTTTCTGAAAGGGAAACAAGGAGGTTCAGGATCGCCTCTCGTCAGCCGCCGCCGGAGCCGTCGTGGCTCCCTAGGTGGGTCCGGGTTCAAGATGGAGGCACTGGAGCCGCGCTACCTGCTTTCGGCAGACGCCATGCCGTTCCTCGTCGACATGCAGGTCGACGGTGATGACCTCTCGCTGAAATACGATCGCCTGACCGAGACTGTGCAGCTCTATGACCGCACGAGCGGCACGCAGATCGGCCATCGCCTGGTCCAGGAGATGACCCTTGTGCGCGTCGCCGGCACGGCGGGCGATGACGTGCTCGAGCTCGATTTCAGCGACGGGTTTGTCTTCCCGGTCGAAGTGTCCTTCGAGGGGGGCAGCGGCTCAGATCAGCTGATCCTGACCGGCGGCACCATCGACGAAGTGCTCGTCGGCGCGGATGGAAGCGGCGCTGCCGACATCACCTTGCAGGACGATGCAAGCCTCGTGTCCATCAGCGTCACGGGAACAGAGGCCATTGCGGATCGCACGGATTCCGATACGCGGGTGTTCTCGGATCGGAGCGGGCAGGCAAATACACTGCGCCTTTCCGATGTTGCCGCGGAGCCCACGGGGGCCGCGCGGATCACGACAGGGGGCGCGCTGCTCGATTACAGCTTCGACGCGCCAAACGTCGAACTGAAGGTGAAGGCCGGCGCGGGCGACGATGTCATAGTCAACGAGGGCATCGACAGCCAGCTTGCCGGCAAGGTCGTGGTCATGGGCGGAGCGGGATCCGACACCCTAGCCGGGCCGCCGGATGACACGATCTGGAGTATCACCGGTGACAATGAAGGCGATGCCGCGGGCGTCGCCTTTGTCGCGGTTGAGAACCTCTTGGGCGCAGCCGACAATGAAGACATCTTCCGCGTCGCCGCTGAAGGCAGCGTCGACGGCGTCCTCGACGGCAACGACGGCGGCTATGACACGATGGAATTCACCGGCGGCACGTTCGCCAACATCGAGTACATCGCCTTCAACTCCCACTCGGGCACCGTCAACCGCGATGGTGACGTGATCGAGTATTCCGGCCTCGAGCCGATCTTCGACAATACGAACACCACGGACCGCGTCATCGACCTTTCGAACACCGAGTCCGACACCGCGACCCTCTCGCAGGATGCCGGAGGCACGCTCACCGTCGGCACCACGGCAGGGGCGCTGATGACGTTCGAGTCAGTGACGTTCAACAAGCCGTCGACCAGCCTTACGATCAACATGGGCGCCGACGAGGATGCTCCCTTCCTGTCGCGTGACGTGCTGACGGTGGACGGCACCGTGAACACGCTTGACCTCGCGGGCATCAATCTCATCGTCGACGGCCAGGACGGCGAGGACACCGTCGAATTCGTAGGGACCGTGATCACCGGCGACCTGACGGTGACCGCCGAGACGATCACCGTCGCGGGGACGCTCACTACCGAGGCGCTGACCTTTAATGCACTTGCAGAGGATGATGGAGAGGTCGTCCCCAACGGCGAGCTTGGCGGACTCTTTGACGGCCTTTTTGTGGCCGTACCCGAGGCCCTGATCGACCTCACCGGCGGCATGATCACCGCCGGGGCAGTGGACATGAACGCCACCGCGACCGCCACGATCAATGCGACGCCCTCCACGCTCGGCGGGACGGTCGACGCGACCGTGCTCACGCTCCTGCCCAAGGCCAACATCCTCTTCGACGGCACCACGCTCACGGCTGACTCCATTGCCGTGGATGCTACCGTCAACGTCACCGCGGCTTTCGAGGACGAGACCGACTCCGACGACGATCCCAACAATGGCGGCGACGCCACCTCCGACGCGGCCGTCTCGATCGTGGTCGTGGCCTCCAAGGCCGACGTCACCACGACCGGTGCCACTGTTATCAACTCCGACGGGGCCATCGGGCTCAACGCCACGACGAACCTGACGGTCAATTCCACCGCCGATGGCGGGGGTGATGGCAACGCCGTAGGCGCCACGGTCGCGGTGACCGAGATTTCGGCCGACACCAATGTCGAGGTGGGCGGCGCGACGGCCATCGGCGGCGGGGCCGACAGCATCGCCGTCGGGGCGGCGCTGACCTCTGACGTGACAACAACCGCCACCTCCACGGCCGGCGGCTCGCAGGAAGGCGATGGATCGAGCGAGAGCGAAGAGCGCCTCGAGGATCCCAACGACGACGGCGACGATAGCGACCAGGCACGGACCTCGGACGGGGCGGTGACTTTCGCCGGCGCGGTGGTGGTCTCCGATTATCGACCGGAGACGACTGCGATTATCAACACCAGCGGGCTGCTCGAGACCGACGGCACCCTCACCCTGAGCGCCATGTCGACCGACAGCGTGACCGCCGAGGCCAACGGCATGAACACCGGCGCGGGCTCGACCGGCGTGGGCGTGGCTGTCGTGGTGGGCGTGGTCGACACGGTCAACCGCGCTGTGATCTTCGACCAGGGCAGCCTCAACGCAACGGGTGGCGTGATCGTGAGCGCAGTCATGGACGCTGACGAGACCTTCGCCGTGAAGGCCGTCTCGGGCGCGGGCGGGGACGCCACGCAGACCGCAATCGCAGGCTCGCTTGCCATCCACACCGTGCTGAACAGGGTGGAGGCGGGTATCGCCGACGGGCCGGGCACGGGCGTCGACCTCAATGGCGGGAACCTGACGGTGACCGCCACCGCCGATACCAGTGTCAAGACCGAGGCCATACCGGACGAGGACGGCGCCACGGGCGAAAGCCTCGGCATCGGCGCCTCGGTGGCGCTGACGATCCTCGATCAGGACACGACAGCCAACATCGCCAACGGCGCAGATGTGCTCAACGCCGACGCGATTACGCTCGGTGCGACCGGCACCCATGCCGCCGAGACCCAGGCAACAGGCGCAGCGGAGGGCGGAGGCACCACGGCGGCGGCCGTCATCGCCATCACGATGAATTTCAACGACACCACGGCCTTCGTGGGCACCGGCGGCCTTCTGAGCACGAGTGCGCTCACCGTGACCGCGACCCATGACGTACAGACGATGAACAACGCCGAAGGCGATGCCGATGGCGGCAGCACGGCTTTGGGCATTTCCTTCGCACTCACGATCTCGGAAGAAAGCACCAGCGCGCAGCTGATGCGCGACGTGCTCGCCACCTCGGGCGCGGTTTCCCTGGTGGCGTCCGGCGCGGCGCGCTCGCGCAGCGCTGCGGCGGCCAGCGCGGCGGGTGCGAGTGACGATGATGGCGGCTCTGACGTGAATGCCGACAATCAGGAACAACAGAACTTCGCCAACAGCCAGGCCACAGCCCGGTCGGGCGAGACGAGCTCCGAGACCACGCCGCCAGACAGCTCCACCGGCGACGGATCGCTTGCCGTGGCAGCCGCAATCGCGCTCGACATCCGCAATTCAGATGTAACCACCGACTTGGCCGACGGCGTGACCGTGGAAGCCGAAGAGGGCGTGATCGTTCGTGCCCACGCGAACCATGACAGCTGGGCCGACGCCACGGGCGAGGCTGCCGATGGCTCCTCGGGCACGGTAGGGGCCGCGGTGGGGATCGCCGTCTCGAACGTGGACGTCACCGCCGCGACCGGCGACAGCGTGATCGACGCCGATGGCCTGACGGTCGAGACGACGGCGCTAGGCTCCGAAGCCGGGCTTTCTGTGGAGACCCGTAAGACCGTCGATATCGCCGATGACACGATCTTCGTGGGCCATGACGCCGAGATCGCCGTGGGCGACCAGGTCACCTATGACGCAGGCGACGGTGGCGGCGCCATCGCGGGTCTCGCCGACGACACGATGTATTTCGTGGTCGCCAAGGAAGACGGGCGTGTGAAGCTATCCGCGACCGAGGGCGGCGATGCTCTCGACCTGGCCAGCCAAGGCGCTGGGACCGAGCACAGCCTGACGAAGGCCGGCGAGGATGCGATCACCTTCGACCCGGCGGCGGACGTCTTCAACCTCGCCTCCGACGATCAGGACCGCCTGCGCACCGGCGACAAGGTGGTCTACACCTCCGGCGCGGGTGCCGATATCGGCGGGCTTACCGACGGCGAGACCTACTACGTCATCAATGACGGGACGACGCTCAAGCTCGCGGAGGATGCTGAAAAGGCGCGCGCCGGTGAGGCGATCGAGATCACCGGTACCGGCACGATGGACGAGCACCGGCTCACCGACACCACGAGCCGGGCGGCGGCGGATGCCGTCTCGGGTGCCTCGGGCGGATCGGTCAGCGTGGCAGGCTCCATTGCCATCGCGGTCGGCGAGACGACGAGTGAAGCGCGGATCGACGGCGGCGCCAGCGTCACCATGGCCGACAAGGGCGACGGCGGTAACGACGTGGGCGCGATCAACGTCCAAGCAGGCGCAGACAGCGCGGTCGCGACAAAGGCCGCCGCGGCGCAGAGCGCCGAGGAAGACGGCGCCACCGGAGTCGGGGCCTCCTTCGCGCTTACCATCACGGGCCACGAGACCCGCGGGGTCATCGAAGATGGCGCGGCCTTCTCTGGGGCCGCGGACATCTCCGTCGGCGCCAAAGGTACCTATGAGGCTGCTTCCGAGGCTGAGGGTGGCGCCGCGGGCGGCACTGCCGTTTCGCCTGTCGTGGCGATCTCGGTCATCTCCAACGAGACCTCGGCAGAGGTCGAGGGCGGCACGGCACCGGCTTTGGCGCTTTCAGGCGATCTTTCCGTCACCGCCGAGCACGACGCCGACACGGTGACCTCCGCCAAGGGCGACGCCGTCGGATCGGACGCCGCCGTGGGGCTGAGCCTGGGGCTCGGTATTTCCGAAGATAGCGCCAGCGCACTCATCTCGCGTGACGTCACCGCGGGCGGCGGTGTCACGCTCGACGTGACCGGCACGGCCAGCTCCTCCGCTTCTGCCGCGGCCTCCGCCAAAGGCGCCGAGGGCGATGACGAGCCCGGCACCGACGAGGGCGACGTCAATGCGGAGAACCAACGCCAGCTCGACAACGCCTCCACCGAAGCCGCCGACCGGCGCTCCTCGGGCGAAGGCGCGTCCGAGACCACCGCCCCCGACGCCTCGACATCGGACGGCGCGCTCGCCGTCGCCGCGGCCGTGGGTATCAACGTGGGCTCCGCGAGCTTCGAGGCGAGCCTCGCCGACGGGGTGACGCTCGACGCGCAGGACGCGACCGTGATCCGTGCGCGCGGCAATGGCGACAGCTCCGCGGAGGCCACCGGCGAGGCCGTGGATGCGGGCTCCATAGGTATCGGTGCGGCCGTGGCGATCAACGTGGGCGACATGGACGTCACCGCCGATACCGGCGCCACCACCATCATCACTGACGGGTTGACGGTGGAAGCCGGGCAAACCACCGACGGAGACGACGCGCGCCATGAACACACCGCCAAGGCCACATCGGGCGCGGGCGGCGGCAATACTGGGATCGCGGGCTCGGTTGCCATCAACGTGGCAGAGACCCAAGCCACCGCCGAGATCGACGGTGCGGCCAATGTCACGCTGCGCGACGGCGATGATGCAGATACCGACATCGGCGACAGTGCCGTATCTGCGACAGCGGCCAGCACGACCGTGACGGAAGCCAAGGCTGCCCAGACCTCCGAGGAAGAGGGTGCCACCGGAATCGGCGCCTCCTTTGCGCTCACCATCACCGATCACTCAACGCGTGCGACCGTGCTCTCGGGCGCCGCGATTTCGGGCGGCGGCAACCTCGCGGTGGCGGCCACAGGCAGCTACGACGCAAGCACCACTGCCGAGGCCGGTGCCGAAGGCGGCACCGCCGTTTCCCCCGTGGTGTCCATCTCCGTCGTGCGCAACTTGACCGAGGCCTCCGTGGAGGCGGGCGGTGCGCTCTCGCTCTCTGGCAACCTTGAAATCAAAGCTGCCCATGACGCCGACACCGTCACGATCGCCCGTGGCGATACCAAGGGCTCGAATGCCGCGGTGGGCTTGAGCCTCGGGCTCGGCATCGTCGACGACGAGGCCAGCGCACTTCTCGAGCGCGACGTGACCGCCGGCGGCGGCGTGATACTCGAAGCGACCGGGACGGCGGCGAGCCGGACTTTCAGCGAAGCGGGTGCCGAAGGCGCGGGAGAAGACGACGAGACCCCCGAGACCGAGGAGGGCGCCGTCGACGCCGAGAACGAGCGGCAGCTTGGCAATGCCAATACGCAAGCCGAGGCCCGGCGCAGCTCGGGCGAGGGGTCCGGCCAGACAGAGACTCCCGACGCCTCCACCGGCGAAGGCGATAGCGGCGGTTCCCTGTCTGTGGCCGCAGCCGTAGCGATCAATCTGGGCGATGCGGCCTTCCGCGCCGAACTCGTGGGCGCCGTTACAGTGGTTGCCACCGGCGCCGTCGTGCTGCGCGCGAAAGCCAATGCCGACGCCTGGGCCTTGGCCACTGGCGAAGCCGTGGGCGCAGGGTCTGCCGGGATCGGCGCCGCAGTGGGTCTCAACGTGGCGGATGCCGATATCATCGCGCTGACGAATGCCGCGACGATCACCGGCAACGGCCTGACCGTCGAGGCCGGGATGACCGAGCGCAGCACGGGCATATCCGTGGAAAGCGCCAAGGTCGTGGACACCGAGGAAAACACCATCCAGCTGGACGAGGACAACGGGTTCTCCACCGGCGACGAGGTGACTTACGAGCAGGGCACGGGCGGCACCGCGATCGACGGGCTCACCGATGGCGTGACCTACTTCGTCATCAAGGGCGAAGACGGAAAAATCCAGCTTGCCGCGGACATGGCCAAAGCGATGGATGGCGAAGCGATCGAGCTTGGCGATCAGGGCATGGGTTCCGAGCACACGCTCACCTCCGTCGAGCCCGACAGTGAACCTGTCACGTTCAATCCTGACGAGGATCTCTTCACGCTCTCCAACAAGGATGCCGACGGCTTCCGGACGGGGGATGCGCTCCGCTACGAGAATGGCGGAGGTGCCGATATCGGCGGGCTGACCGGCGGCACCACCTATTTCGCAATCACCGACGGGGAGGGCGGCTTCGCGCTGGCCGAGACCCGCGACGCGGCCATGGCCGGCGACGCGGTCGAGATCACCGGGACCGGCGGGGGCGATGCCCATACAGTGGCGGAATCCGTCCACCGCTCCGCCGCGGATGCCACGTCCGGCGCAGGCGGCGGCAACGTCGGCATCGCTGGCTCTGTCGCGATCAATCTGGGCGAGACACGTGCGCTGGCCGAGATCGATGGCGCGGCGACGGTCACGATGACGGGCGACGGCGACGTGGCCGTCATGTCCGAGGCTGCGAGCTTTGCGGGCGCGCGCGCGGCGGCAGCCCAGAGCGAAGCCGGCAATGTCGGCATCGGCGCAAGCTTCGGCCTCACGATCACGGATCACCTGACCCGTGCGGCCATCGCCGATGGCGCGACGGTCACCGGTGCCGACGACATCACCGTGGCCGCCACGGGCACCTATGACGCGCGGACCGATGTCGAGGGAGGGGCCGAGGGTGGCACCGCTGTCGCACCCGTGGTGGCGCTGTCGATTACCCGGAACCTCACCGAGGCGGTCGTCGGAACCGGCGGCCAGCTCACGCTGGGCGGGGACCTCTCGATCACAGCGACGCACGAGGCCGAGACTGTTACCGTGGCCAAAGGCGACGCCACTGGCAGCAGTGCCGCGGTTGGCATCTCCTTCGGACTGACAGTGGCCGAGGACGACGTGACCGCGACGCTCCTGCGCAATGTCGATGCGGGGGGCGGCGTGGCGCTCGTGGCGCAGGGACGGGCCACGACCCGGACCGAGGCCGAGGCCTCCGCGGCCGGGGCCGAGGGCGAGGACAACGAAGGCGATCCGCCCAACGATCAGAACGTGAACGACACGAACGCCGCACAGCTCGACAACGCCAACACCCAAGCAGAGAACCGGCGCTCCTCGGGCACCGGCAGCGACGAGACAGCGACGCCCGACGCCTCGACATCGGATGGGGCGGTTACGGTAGCTGCAGCCATCGCAATCGATCTCGGGACCTTCAACGCGACCGCCGATATCGCCGACGGCCTCGTCATCACGGCAGGCGGTGCCGTGGCCATGACAGCGCGTGGCAGCGTCGACGGCAAGGCGCGGGCCGATGGCTCGGCCAGCATGGGCGACAATGGCTCGGTCGGGGCGGCTGTGGCCATCGTGAAGGCCGACGGCACGATCACCGCAGACCTTGACAACGCGACCATCACTGCCGGCGGCCTGACCGTTAAGGCGCTGGTCTATGATGCGTCCGGCGACGGGGTCAGCACGTCGGAGGCGGGCGCCACGTCCGGCGCGTCGGGCGGCGGCCTCGGGGTCGCGGGCTCTTTCGCGCTGAACCTGTCGGCGGTTGAGGCGACCGCGAGCGTGGGTTCGGGTGTCACCTACACCGGCGACGACGCGGGCGACGTGACCGTTGCGTCGTCGAACGCGATGGAAAGCAACGCCATCGCCTCCGCGGCACAGGAAAAGACCGAGGCCGAAGAGGCCGAGGAGGAGAGTCAGCAGGGTCAGCAGGGCCAAACTGGTAATGGCGGGACCACCGACACCCAGCAGACCGGCAACACGCTCGGCATCGGCGCCTCCTTCGCGCTCAATATCGCCGACATGTCGACCACCGCGGAGATCACCGATGACGCTGCGCTCACCGGCGCAGGCGACCTCACGGTGCAGGCCGATGGCAGCCATACCGCCGTCACCAAGGCCGTCGGCGGCGCAGAGGGTGGCAACGCCATCACGCCGGTCGCTGCGATCACTGCCGTCCAGAACAACGTACGCGCCGCGATCGACACCAGCGCACCCGGGGCACTGACGGCCACGGGCGATGTGGCCGTGACAGCGTCGCTGACCGCAGACAGCTCCAGCGATGCCGAAGGCAGCGCGGATGGCACCAATGCCGCCGTAGGCGTGAGCGTCGGTGTCACGGTGAGCGAGGACGTGGTCCTCGCGCTCATCACCAGCCAAATCGAAGCCACGGGCGGCGTCGCTGTCAGTGCGACCGGTATCGCCTCCTCCCGCGCCGATGCGACGTCCAGTGCGGCTGGCGCCAAGGGCGAGAACAACGACGGCTCTACTGACGGCCCGACGACCCAGCAGACCACCGACCAGCAAGTCGGCACCGCCAACACGCGCGGGGGTACCAACGCGTCCTCGCCCAGCACCGAGACCTCCTCCACCGACAATAACGGCGGTGGCGCAGTGAGCGTGGCCGCGGCGATCGCGGTCAATGTCTCGAGTCTGAGCGTGCAGGCGCTGATCGGCACGCCGCAAGACGATGCGACCATCACGGCCGGAGGCCCCGTCTCGGCGACCTCGGCCGCCAATGCCGATGCCGGCGCCTTTGGCGACGGATCCGCGACCAACGAGACCTCAGGCACGACCGTGGGCGCCGCCGTTTCTGTCAACGTCTCGGACGTTCAGAACCTCGCCACTATCGACAACGCGACCGTCACGGGCGACGGCGTCCGCGCGGACGCTGTCATGGCTGAGCGTGACGTGGACATCGAGGTGACCGAACGCCAGATCGTCAATACGGAAGATAATACCCTCTTCCTCGCCCCAGAAGAGGCGTTCACCGCCAATGAGCAGGTGGTCTACAAGAACGGCGGCGGCGACGACATCGAAGGGCTCGAGAACAACGAGACCTATTTCGTGCTGCTGGGCGAAGACGGTTTCATCCAGCTCGCCAGCGAAGCCGATGGCGAGGCCATCGATCTCAAGAGCCAGGGCATGGGCGACGCCCACGTCCTGGAACGCACCGACAAAGACACTGTCACCTTCGACCCCGACGAGGCCCGGTTCGAGATCGATCTCGAGAACCCGCGCGGCCTGATCACTGGCGACCGGGTCGTCTATGACAATGGCGGTGGCACGAGCGTCGGCGGACTGAACCAGGGTGACACCTACTTCGCCATCGTGACGGGCGACGGTACCCTGGAACTTGCCGACAGCTTCGAAAATGCCTTTGCAGGCGACGCCGTTGAACTCACAAGCGCCGGGATGGGCGATGGCCACGTTCTGAAGAACGCGACCCACGCCATAGGTGTAGACGCGCGCTCCGGCGCGGGTGGCGGCAAGACCGGCGTTGCTGGCTCCGTGGCGATCAATATCGCAGGTGGCACCACCAAGGGTGAATTCGGAGAGACGGCCGATATCAACGTGACCGGCACCGGGGGATCGTCGATCACCGGCGAAGCGGACACGCTCGTTCTGACGCGCGCTGTGCCCTCGGTCGCGACCACGGGCACCAGCACGGGCATCGGTGTGTCCTTTGCGCTGGGCATCGCCGGGCACGACACGGACGCCACGCTGGCGGCTGGAGCGACCGTGGACGGGGCAGAGGATCTCGCGATCACGGCCAAGGGCGATCACGTTATGATCACGCTGGCACAGGCTGGAGCGACCGTGGCGGCCAGTGGCACCGGCGTCGGCGGGGCCGTGGGTCTTTCGGTGGCCGAGAACAGCACCGATGCAACTGTTGCGACCTCCGACAACGTGCTCGACGTGAACGGTGATCTGACCGTGTCGGCAGACAGCACATCACGCGTGCAGACAGAGGCGGACGCCGACACCAAGGGTGGCAAGACCGGCGTCGGGATTGCCATCGCGCTGACCTGGGTCGAAGACGACACCTCCGCACTGCTTGATCGCGACGTCTCCACGGGCGCGGCGGATGCCGATGATGTGTCGGTGACCGCCAGCAGTGCGGTGGACGCCACGACGTTGGTCACCGGCAGCGCCGAGGGCGCGGCCTCCCAATCCAGCGGCGGCCAGACGGCGAACCAGCGCACAGCGCAGGAAAGCAGCTTCGTCGATACGCGCTCGAATTCCAGCCTGTCGGATCCGCAGCCCGCGACGCAGGTGCAGAACGCAAACACGACGTCGCAAAACCAGACAAGTAACCCGGGCGGCGGCAACAATACGCAGAATTCCACGCAGAGCACCTCGGGCGGGTCGGTCCAGGTCGCGGCGGCAATCGGCGCCACGATCATCACTCCGGTGGTCACGGCCACCATCGCCGACGGGCGCAGTGTGAATGCCATGGGCGATGTGCGCGTCGCCGCCATAAGCGACGCGGATGCCGACACCCAGACAACCGGTCTGGCGATGTCGAAATCCGGTGGGACGACCGTGGGGGCCGCCGTGTCGGTCAACGTGGGCGTGATGGAGACGACCGCCTATCTCGGCGATGGTGGCATGACCGGAGATAGCCTCGAAGTAGAGGCCGGAACCTCCGAAGGAGAAGTAAACGAATTCAAAACCCTAGCCTTGGCCGGCGCGGGCTCTACGCAGAATTCCGGTGGCGGTGGTGGCAGCAACGGCGGTGCTACGTCGGTCGCCGGGGCGGCTGGCGTCAACGTACTGGTCTCCGACACAACTGCCGAGATCGCTGCCGACACGACGGTCGCGGCGGCCACGGGCGATGTGTCCGTGGTGACGCGGCAGGATATCGGGCTGCAGAACCTCGCAGGCGGCGTGTCCTTCGTGAAATCGAGCGGTGGCAGCGGCAGCTCCAATTCCGTCGGTGCGGCGGTGGGTGTCAACGTCGTCGATGCGACCACCGAGTCCTTTGTGGGCGAGGGCACCACGATCACTGCGGGCGGCGATGTGACGGTTTCTGCCAAGGGCTCGCTCAACCCCATTGATTTCGAACTGCCGATCGTCGGCGACGAGCTCGAGCTCGATATCTTCGACCAGCCGGTCACCAACATGGTTCTGGGCGCCGGCATCGACGGAAGCTCGAGCTCAGGATCCGGATCCGGCGGTGCGGGCGGCGCTGGATCGGCGGTGATCAACGTACTGACACCGATCACGCGCGCCGTCGTGGGCCAGAATGCCCAGATCAACGCCGGCGGTGATATTTCCGTGCTGGCCGAGGATGAAAGCAAGGTCATCAATATCGTTGGCGCCGTGGGCGCCTCGCTCAACGGTAAGGGCATCGGCGCCGGGCTCGACGTCACGGTATTGACCAAGACAACCGAGGCGGCGGTGATTTCCGCGTCTGGCCTTGGCGACACGACGACGCTTACGGCGGGCGGCACGGTCGCCGTGCGCGCTGTCAGCGTCGAGGACATCTTCAGCGTTGTGCTCAATGTCGGCATCGGCGATTCCACCGCTGTGGCCGGCGGTGCACTGGTGCTGGTGCTCGACACCGACACGCTGGCCTATGCCGGGCATGATGGCGATTTCGTTCCGGCGGCAGCAGGCAACGTTGTGCTTAGCGCGGGCGGATCCGTGATCGTAACCGCCGACAGCACCACCGAGACTGAGGCGAGTGCGGGATCTCTCGCCGTGTCGCTCAGCTCCGACAGCATCGGCGCGGCGGTGACCGTGCTGGTGGATATCGACGACACGATTGCCTTTGTCGGCGACGGAGCCGTGGTTACTGCCTCCGGCGTCGGGGCCGCTGTCGATGTCGCGGATATCGACGGCGATGGCGACCGGGTCACCGAGAGTGTCACGGGGCTCGCCATCGGTGCCACCTCGATCGAAGATCACTTCCTCTTGGCAATCGGCGGTGCGCTGTCTCTTGAATCCAACAAGGTCGGCCTTGCGCTCTCGGTGGGCGTTGGGGTCATTCACGGCCGCACGCGCGGCACACTCGGCCTTGGCGCGCAGGTGACGGATGCTAGCGCAGTGCTGCTGCGTGCCGCGGATCAGACTGACGTCCAGACCATCATCGGGGGCGCTGGGGCCTCCGGCGGACAGGGCTTCGGCGGCGCGGTCTCGGTCCTCGATGTGAGCAACGAGGCCTATGCCGACATGGAGGGCGCGAACGATGTGACGGCGAGCGGCGATGTTCGGCTCGATGCGCAGTCGGCCACCGACATCAACGCGCTGGCGATTTCCGTGGCCGGCGCGGTGTCCACTGGATCGCAGAATTCCTCGGGCGGTGTGGCCTTCGCGGGTGCTGCATCCGTAACCGTCAACCTCGTCGACAATGATAGCAGCGCCACGATCGGCGCCGGCAGCACGGTGTCCACGACCGGAGATGTCAGCGCAACGGCAGCTGACACGTCAGAAATCACGGCGGATGCCGGAAACGCGACACTTGCGATCAGTACCGAGGACAGCGCGGGCGCGGTCGGTGCCTCTGTCGCGGTCAACCAGATCGACCTCGGCATCGCCGCAGGTATCGCCGACAGCGATATCACCGCTGACGATGTCACGGTCACTGCCGACAAGGCCGCGTCGATCATGGTCCTCACGGTTGCAGGCGCGGCGACGGCGGCCACGAAGGGCGGCACCGCCGTGGCCGGAGTTGGCTCCGGCGCGGGCAACAGGATTACCCATTCGACCACGGCACTGATCACAGACAGCACCGTGAATGCCAGCGGTGCAGTGTCGGTTCGGGCGACGGATAGCGGCCTCATCGAGGCCGATGCGGGATCTGGTGCACTCGCGATCTCTGTAGGCGGCAACAGCACCAACGCCGCCATCGCGGCCGGGGCCGCGGCGGCCACCAACGAGGTTACCGGGACGGTCCATGCCCGCGTGCTCGACAGCTCTGTGACCGCGGGCGGCGCATTCGACGCGGAAGCCACGTCCGACACCGCGATCATGACGAAGGCGGTCGCCGTATCGGGCTCGATCACCAGCAGCCAAGGAACGGGCATCGGCATCTCCGGCGCGGGCACGGGCAACGGAAACGAGATCGGAAACTCCATCATCGCCTCGGTGGAGCGGAGCACGATAGAGGCGGATTCCGTCTCGCTGCTGGCCACCGACGATGCCGATATCACTGCGCTTGCGCTCGCCGTTGCGGGCACTGTCACGGTCAGCCAGGGCACGAATGTGGGCATTGGCCTCGGCATCTCGATCTCGGTCAACGAGATCACAAACGAGGCGCTGGCGATCATCGACGACAGCGATGTGATCTCCGCTGGCGCGGTGACCCTGGCCGCGAGCTCCACCGGAGACATCACCGCGCAGGCGGTGGGCGTATCCGTCTCCGTCACCACGAATTCGGGTAGCGGGGCGACGGTCAATCTGGATGGCACCGTGGCGGTGACGCTCAACGAGATCACCAATACGACCCGCGCCGCGATCGAGGATAGCGATACGAATTCCGAGAATACGCTGACCGCGCAGGGTGCCCTGAGCCTGTCGGCGACCGACAGCGGCAAGATCGAAGCAGATGCCGCCGCCGCAACGGCATCGGTCTCCGTGGGCAGCTCCTCGGGCCCCAACATCACTGGAAACATCTCCGTCGCTGTGGCCGAGAACACCATCACAAACGTCACCGAGGCGATCATCGACAGCGTCGACGCGAGCTCGCAGGGTGGCGTCGCGCTGACGGCGCAGTCCATCAAGGACATCGACGCTGTGGTCGTAGCGGCCTCGGTGGCCTTCTCAGGCGGCAGCGGGTCCAGCGCCAGCGTCGCCCTGACTGGCGCGGGAGCGCGCGCCACCAACGAGACCAATAACTCCGTGCTGGCGATCATCCGCAACACAGAGGTCGTCGACAGCGCGGGCGCTGCGGCGCTGAGCGCCACCGACGCCACCGACATCAACGCCGCCGTCGTCGCCGCGTCCGTCAGCGCGTCCATCGACAGTGGCAGTTCGGCTTCCGGCTCCCTTTCGGTCACGGTGTCGCTGGCCGAGAATAGCATTACCAACACCACTCGCGCGGTCGTCGAGAACGATGCGAGTGTGACGGTTCCGGGTGATTTCAGCGCCATGGCCGCGTCTTCGGGTGCGATCAGCGCGGTGGGTGTCTCGGCCTCGATCGGGCTCACCGTGGGCGGGGGCAACCTGAGCCTCACCGGGTCCGGCACGGGCGTCAATGTCACCAACGCGATTGCCAACACCATCGAGGCGGGAATCCTCGGAGGGTCTTCTGTCTCGTCTAACGCGGCTACCATCAGCGCGATGGACACAGCGGATGTCTCATCGGTCGCGACCGCTGTGGCTGCGACGATCGGGGCGGGGTCTTCCACCGTCAACGTGACATTGGCCGTGGCTGTGGCGATCGCGGAAAACACAATCACCAATACCGCAAGCGCGCGGATCGACGATTCCGCGCTCGACGCGAGCGGGGCCCTGACGATCTCGGCAGCCTCGACCAAGACAGTGTCCTCCACCGGTGTCTCGGCCGCGGTCTCCGTTTCCGCGGGCTCGGGCACGCTGACCCTTTCCGGGGCAGTGGGGGCGGCGCTTGCGACCAACACGATCGGCGGCACCGTCGAGGCGGTAATCCGCGATGCCGATGCCGGCGACGGCCAATCCGTCAGCGCGGGAGGACCGATCTCGGTCACCGCGGACAATACCAGCGATATCGATGCGACCCTCGTGGCCGCGGCTCTCGCAGTTTCGGTCAGCAGTGGGCAGGTCGCCATCTCGCTCTCCGGGGCCGTGGCGCTCGCTGAAAACACGCTGACCCAGGTCACTACCGCAGGCATCGACAATTCCGTTGTTTCCACGTCTGCCGGCGCCACCGAGATTGGGGCGATGGCCAATAGCAGCATCAACGCGGTGTCTGTCGCAGCGGCGATGAGCATCTCCGGCACGTCCGGGCAGGTGGCCATTTCCGGCGGCATGACCGCGGCCCGCGCGGCTAACCAGATCGGCGGCACCACGCAGGCTCTCATCACCAACGGCAGCAGCCTGACCGGGGCCACGGACGTGTCCGTGACGGTCGAGGACAAGGCATCTATCACCTCCGATGTGGTGGCCGCGGCGCTCACCATCGGTGCGTCCTCGCAGGTCGCGGCAAGCATTAGCGTCACCGTGACCCTCGCCGAGAACATCATCACCGGCGTGAGCCGCGCGGCGGTCGACGACTCCACCGTGACGACCGGCGGCGACGTCACGGTCGGCGCGACGTCGATGAACGCGATCGACGCTCTCGCAGTATCGGCCTCGTTCACGCTGTCGGGCAGCGGGTCGGTGGCGATCTCGCTCGGCGGCTCGGGCGCGAGCGCCCTCAACACGCTCACAAACACCGTTGCAGCAGACATCGTCGACGCCACGGTGACGGCGGGTGACTACGTCTCCGTGACCACGCAGGACATGTCGAGCATCCTGGCCGATGTGGCTTCGGCGGCGGCGACGGTCTCGCTCTCCGGCAGCGCGTCCTTGGCGGGCGTGGTGGCGATCACCATCGCGGAAAACACCCTGGCCGGAACGCACCGGGCTCTCGTCGATAACAGCACAGTCGCCGGCACGAGCGGCGACGTGACGGTCTCGGCCACGGCGCAGAACTCGATTGACGCACTCGGCGTCGCGGTGGGCTTCGCGCTTTCGGCCAGCGGGAGCTTCGCCGGAGCCGGCGCGGGCGCGGGGGTCGAGGCACGCAACGTGCTGACAAACACTGTCGCGGCCACGGTCGAGAACGGATCGGACGTGGATGCCGGCGGCAACGTGACCGTTTCGGCGGCGGACAGCTCGACCATTACCTCCGACACGGCGGCGATTTCCGCCTCTGTCTCGCTGTCCTCCAGCGTGGCCATCTCGCTGGCGATCAGCGTGCCGATCGCGGAGAACATCATCGGCTCGACCACCAAGGCGAGCGTCGACGGATCCGATGTGCTGGCGGATGACAACGTGTCGGTGGCCGCGCTGCGCAATACGTCGATCAACGCGTTCGGCGCCGCGGTTGCGATCAGCGGCGGGGCCAGCGGTTCCGTGGCGGTGACGGGCGCAGGTGCCGGTGCTGTTTCACGCAACACGATCACCGGCGGGGCCGAGGCCTCGATCATCGACAGCATGGTGGCTGCAACAAACGGCAGCGTCCTCGTGGACGCGGATGACACGAGCAGCATTGACTCCACGCTCTTCGCGGCCTCCGTCGCGCTCAGCGTGAGCGGTACGGCGGCGGTCAGCGTGGCGATCTCCGTCACCATCGCCGAGAACGTCATGTCCGGCAGCACGCTCGCCACGATCTCCAACTCGACCGTGACGGCAGGCGACGCGGTCACCGTTGAGGCGACCAACACCAACACCATCGACAGTCTCGCTGTCGCTGCGGCAGTTGCGCTTTCGGGCAGTGGCGCCGTTGCGATCAGCGGCGCGGGCGCGGGCGCATCCTCCAGCAACGTGATGAACAACGGCGTCGAGGCCTCGATCAAGGCGGCGTCAGACGTCACGGGCGCAGGGAACATCGGCCTCTCAGCGACCGACAGCTCGAGCATTGCCTCCACCACGGCTGCCGTGTCGTTCGCGGTCTCGGTGTCCGGCACCGTGGCGGCCTCTGTCTCGGTCGCGGTGACGCTGGTCGAGGTAGAGTACAATACCCAAACACGGGCCATCATCGATGACTCGGACGTCGAATCCACCGGCGGCGATGTCACCCTGGATGCTCTCGCCAATGGCAGCATCTTCGTCGAAGGCTTCGGCGTTGGCGTGGCGGTGGCCGGATCGGGCACTGTGGCACTTGCCGGCGCGGGCGTCGGTGTGGTCAGCAGGGTCTCGGCTGGCAGCGTGACGGAAGCAGCCATCACCGGGGGCTCGGATGTCACCGCAGACGGCCTGGTGCGGGTCAATGCGGTTGAGGCGATCGACATCGATGTCTTCGCGCTTGGTGTGACCCTCGGTGTGGCGGCCTCCGGCACGGTGGCCCTCGCGGGGGCGGTGACAGTCATCGAAGGGATCACGTCGATCCAGAGCACTGTTCGGGCACAGATTTCCGATAGCGGCGTCTCGGCGCAAGACACTGTGACCGTCAATGCCAAGGCCATGACCTCAGCTGAGACCGAAGCGAATGGTATCGCGCTGTCGGTGGCAGGCTCGGGCGGCTTCTCCGGCGCATTCGCGGCTGCAGCGGGCATTGTCCGAAACGAGATGTCCCAGACGGTGGAGGCGCTGATCATCGGCGCCGATGCGGGCGACGGCCAGATGGTCGGCAGCGCCAACGGTGACGTGATAGTCACGGCCGAAGATGCGGTGAGCCTGACGGCCATCGCGCGGGCGATCTCGGTCTCGGTCGCGGGCGGCATCGGTGCCGCTGCGATTTCCGTCTCCGCGGCGATCGCAAGCAACGGATTGCAGGGCAGCACCAAGGCACGGATCGGCAACAGCCGCGTGGCCGCTGACGGCGGTCTTGTCCGCGTATCGGCCACGTCGAACAGCGATCTCGTGACCACCCCGGTGGCCTTCGCGGTCTCCGGGGCCATCGGCATCGGCTTCGCGGCTTCTGGCTCCGGGGCGCAGGGCGTCAACACGGTCACGCGCGCGATCTCCGCGCGGGTGGACGACAATTCGGATGTCACGGCGGACGGCAGTGTCACGGTAGAGTCGCATGACAGCCTCACCGCACGCGCCGAGGTCGGGGCCGTGGCCGTGACTGCGGGCCTCGTGGGGGCCTCTGTCAGCGTGGCGCTCGGAAAGAACGTGATCGCCAGCCAGGTCGAAGCGATCGTCGAAGACAGTACCGTCGACGCTGGTGGCAATATTCTCATCGACGCCGACGCTGAGCATGAGGACGGCGATATCCAGACCATCGTGCGCACGGTTTCCCTCACGGCGGCGATCGGCGTGGCGGGCGCTGGCGGCGAAGCGGTTAGCGTGATCGATACCACCGTTGAGGCGCGGGTGCGCAATGCAGGCCTCACTGCTGACGGCACAGTGGATGTCGATGCCGACAGCAAGGACTTCGCGACGGCAGATATCTTCGGCCTCGGCGCGGCGCCGGGCCTCGCCATTGCCGCGTTGGTGGCGACCAGCCGGGTCGAGGGCGCGACGATCGCGGCCATCGACGGCACCTCTTCGGTCACCTCCTCAGGGGCGCTGGACGTCACGGCCGACAGCATCGCCAAGGCGCTGCCTGACGGCGATGCGATCGCCGTTGGTGGTATCGCGGGCGCGGTCACGATCATGGATGCCGATGTCACCCGCAGCACCGAGGCCTATGTCGGCGGCGCGGTTGACGTAACCACCGTGGCCGATACGCGGCTCAACCGGATTTACGTGCCCGGGCAAGACGTGCCCTTCGCCACCGGCGAGATCGTGACCTACAACAGTAATGGCGGCGCCGCCATCGGCGGGCTAACCAGCGGCCAGCAGTACTACGTCATCGCTTCCGAGACCGGCTACATCCAGCTGGCGCGGGTCCTGACGCCGGACGCAAACACCAATGCCGACGATGATCTGAACGCGCGCAAGGTGATCGACCTGACCAGCACCGGCACGGGCGGGAATCACAGCTTCAGCCGTGACACCACGGCGGCGATCGACGCGGTCGACGCCGACGACGATCTCCTGGAGTTCTCCGGCACGGCAATCCCGCTCCAGACCGGTGAACGGGTGATCTACACCACCACCGGCAGCGCCATCGGTACGCAATCCCCATCCACCCGAACCACGGTGGATGTGGGCGCTGACACGATCTTCGTGGGCAGCCCCGACAACCCCTTCAGCGCGAACGAGGAAGTCGTCTATAGCACCAGCGGCGGCACTGCCATCGACGGTCTCGTCGAAGGTGAAACCTATTTCGTGATCCTTGCCGGCAACGGGCTCATCCAGCTCTCCGAGACGTCGGGTGGCCCCGCCGTGGATCTCCTCGATCAGGGTCTGGGCTACGAGCACATTCTCGATCGCTCCGACGCCGGTCATCCGGATTTCGTGTTCGATCCGGTCGAGACGCCCATCGTGGTCAATGGCCAACTCGTGGATGGCGGCCAGTATTTCGCCATCGCCGGAGCCGACGGTGAAATCCGTCTCGCCGAGACCGAGGCCGATGCGCTGGCCAACAACTTTATCGACCTGCGCACCCTCGGGAGCGGCACGCAGTCGCTGCAGCGGCTCGACATCTCGACCGTCTCGGTTGCCCCCTCCGAACTCCTGGCGCCCGGCGCAGCTCCGGTGTCGACGACGCTCGACATCGGCACCCGCGCACTCAACATCGCCGCGAACTCGACTTACGAGGCCAAGGCGGACAGCCTCGCGGGCGGCTTCGGTCTGCTGGCCGGTGCCACGGTGACGAAGTCCGACGCTACAGTGCTAGGCCAGACCCTTGCCTATGTGGGCGAGGCGACCTCGGTGGATGCGGGTGAGCTCGATGTCGTGGCGAACGGGACCGACATCGCAGCCTCGCTCAACGAATTCTATGCCATCGGCGGCGCCCTCTCGGTGAACGTGACGATCGCAAATGCGAGCATCGAGAGCCGCACGGAGGCCTTCACGGGCACCTTCGCCGGCGAGACGCCCACCCCGGGCGCACAGACGATCATCACGTTGACAGACGCGGCAGGGGTGGATGGCACCGCGCGCATCGATGCCGATGGCAGCCAGACAGCCACGGCCTCCGCCGAGGGCATCGGCGCCTCCTTCGCTATCAGCGTCAACGTCTTGCTGCCCACGGCAGACACGTCGGGCACGATCCGAGCCTATGTGGGCGAAGGCACGACGCTCACGGCCGATGCGCTCAACGTGACCGCCGATGGCGACACCATGAATGCTACGGCAGCCGTGACATCGGGGACGATCTCTGGCTTTGCGAGCGTCAGCGTGTTGTCCTCGCTTGCCAAGGTCACCGGCGAAGTCGAAGCCTTCATCGGGGCACAGCACGACCAGGGATCCTCTGCCCTCTCAGCGCCTGTCCTGACGATCGCTGGCAGCAATGCCGGCGACGGCGAGGTCGTGATCGACACCGACGCGACGATGAACGCCAACGCCGACACCTTCCTCGTTGGGGCGAGCTTCGGTCTAACGGTCAACGCGGCTGAACCAAAGGCGGAAGTCTCTGGCAAGACCCGCGCCTATGTGCGCGACGGGGTGGCCATGACCGCCTCTGGTCTCGAGGTCGAAGCAGGCGAGAGCAGCGACCGCGTCGCCTACACCGCCGATGCCGATACATTCCTGCTCACACTGGCAGGAATCGCGGCGGTCTCGATCCTCAAGGCGAACGCTCTGGTCGATGGCGTGGTGGAAGCCTATGTCGGCGCGCCCGTGGGCGGCCCGGTGACCGGCGGCGCAGGTGTCACGGACATCTCCGGCGCCATCACCGTCAATGCCTGGTCGGACATGAACGCCGATGGCGGCATGGACAATTCCGGGTTCAACGATGGCGATCCGGAGTTTACAGGCTCCCTCGCGGGCCTCGCATCGATCAGCATCTTTGACACGCTGGCCAACGTGGCTGGCACAACGCGGGCCTATGTGGGGCAAGGCGGCACCCTAGAAGGCGCGTCGCTGAGTGTGGTCGCGGACGGCGATTACGATGCCAACGCCAACACCGTCGCGGTGGCAGTCTCCGGTCTCATCACCGCATCCGACATCAAGGCCACGGCCAAGATCACTGGCACGGTGGATGCCCATGTGGGCTCCGGCGCGGGCACAGAGCCCAACGGGCTCAACATCGGTGTCGTGGACATCGAAGGCGACATCACCGTGACCGCAACGGGCCGGATGCTGGCGACGCCGGACATCCTCAACGTGGGCGTGGCGGGTCTGGCGACCCTGTCTCTGCTGACGCAAACCGCCGAGGTCTCCGGCGCTGTGCTGGCCTACATCGGTGAGGGCGTCGACGTGGATGCATCCAACGTCACGATCAAGGCCGACGCACCTGAAATGAAGGCCGATATCCAGACCCAGAGCTTCACCGGCGCGGGCCTTCTGGACGGCAGCTTCGTCACATCCGACGCAACCGTCTCGGGCCGCGTTGAGGCCTTCATCGGCGCCAGCAGCGACCGCGATGCCAGCAATGTCACGACGGATGTAGACGTGGACGATGGCACGGTCTTGGTGGAGGCCGACAGCGACATGCAGGCCATCGCCAACCTGACGGGCGCGGGCTTTGCCGGGCTGATTTCGGCCGGTATCTTCAAGCCCACGGCCACCGTCTCCGGTCAAACCCGGGCCTTCGTCCGGGACGGCGTGAACATGGATGCCGATGTCCTCAACGTCTTTGCGGGCAAGCAGGCGGGTTCTGACCGAGTGGTCAACAAGGCCACGGCGACGGTCTTCGGTGTCAATGTCTCTTTCCTTGCATCCGTCCAGAACCTCGAGGCGACAGCGATCACCTCGAGCGTGGTGGGGGCATTCCTCGGTGCGCCGGACACGCGCGACGGCGGCGGCGACCCGTCTGCTGTTCTCGATATCGGCGACGGCGCCGCAAACGCGGTCACGGTCTCGGCCCGGTCCGATATCGATGCCGAGGCCAAGACCGAAGGCGGTTCCGGTGGCGCGGTCACGATCAATCTTTACAAGCCAACCGCCATCGCGGGCGGCAAAACGCAGGCCTATGCCGGGGCCGGGATCGACATGCGGGTCACCGATCTGACGCTGACCGCGGATGGCGACGTCAAGGCCGACGCGCTGCTCGACAGCGTGGCCGTGGCGGGCGCTGTGGCGTTCGGTGGCCTGTCGCCCACTGCCAAGACCACAAACGTGGTCGAGACCTATGTCGGACGCAGCCAGTCCTATGTCGACGACGTGCTGCCTGCCAACCGAAGCCAGGCCGAGATCAACATCCTGAATGCCGACGGCACCTCGCGCGGGGCGGTGAACGCCACCGCCACCGGACGCAGCCTGGCCGAGGCGACAACCACCGCGCTCGACATCGCGGGCTTGGTCGGGGTGTCGGTCACCGAGGCCAACGCCACCATGGAAGGCTCCACGCGGGCTTATATCGGCACCTACACCGATCTGACCGCTGGTACGGTTACGCTCAACGCCTCGGAGGCAACAGCCAAGGCCTTTGCCCAGATCTCCGATCAAGGGGGCGCGGGCATCGCGGACATCAACGTGCTGGAAGCCAAGGCCAATGCGGCGCGGGCCACGGAAACCTATGTCGGCCAGAATTCCGTCGTCGACCTAGGAGGTTTCTCGCTCACCGGGACGGCCACCACATCCACTGGCGAGGAACTCTCGAAATCCGACGTCGCAGCCTTCGGCGTTGCGGGCATCGCCAATGTCAGCGTCCTGAAATCGACGTCGGTGGTGGGCGACAGCGCAAACCAGCGTTCGGTCACCCGCTCCTTCGTCGACGACAATGCGCAGGTCACCGCCAACAACGTGACGCTCACCGCGACCTCGAACACGACGGCCGAGGCGGATGTACGCCGTGCCGGCGGGGCGGGCATCGCCGATATCTCCACGACGACGATCATTGCCAAGGCGGCGCATGATACGGAGGCCTATGTCGGCGACAGCGCCACGCTGATCCTGTCGGGCAACCTCTCAGCCAATGCCAATGCCATCTCCTCGGCGACGCCGCTGTCGCAGTCGGTTGGTTTCGGCGGTGTGGTACAGTTCGGCTCTGCATCGGTCACCACCGAAGTCGGCAGCGACACGTCCTCTTGGATCGGGGCTGGCAGCAATGTCTCCGCTGACGCGGTGACGCTGAACGCTGATGCCACCCATACCGCAAGTGCGACCGCGGTCGAGGCGGGGGGATCACTCTTCGTCGCGATCTCGAGCATGGATGCCATCGCCAAGGACACCGGGTCGGTCAACGTGCGCATCGGCGCGCTGGCCTCTGAGGGGCAGGCCACCACCACGGTGACGACCACGCAGGGCGATATCGACGCCGATGCCGACCTGACCTCGGACGTCGCCTCGACTGCCGAGGCCGTCAAGTTCGGTTTCCTCTTCTCGGCGGGGGACGTGAAGTCCGTGGCGGAGAATGCCTCCAAAGTGACTGGCCGGATCGGCGGCAACGCCAACATCACTTCGGCGGGCAGCTTCGACATGCAGGCTCGTCTGATCGGTGACGCCGTCGCCTCGTCCACGAATGTGGGCGGCAGCACGATCTCGGTAAATACCGCCAACGCGGATGCCGATTTCAACGCGATGGTCGAATTCACGACCGGCACCGGTGGCTCGATCCATGCCGACAGCAACATCAACCTAGCGGCGTTGCTGAACCATGACGGCGGCAGCTTCCTGTCCACCGATGACGGCGATTTCGCCACCGGGCGCGGCGCGATCGCTTCGGCCAGCAACACGTCTGGCGGTGTGGGCAACGTGCAGACCGGCAGCGTGAATGCTGAGGCCGACTCGAAGCTGACGCTCAGCGTCGCCACGGGCCTGTCGCTGACGACAGGCAACGGGACAACGACGGGCGGCAACATCAACATCGCTGGTCGGCACGCCAACAACGCCTTCGGCAGCATGTCCAACAAGGGCGGCGGCGTAGTCAACGTGACAACGGGCACGGTCACCGTCGAGGCGAACGGCTCCACCACCGTGGGCTTTGAAGGCAATGTCGACCGCGGCGTGGACAACAGCGGCAACAGCCTCAACGTCCTCGCCGAGACCAATTCGACCTCCGAGGCGATCTTGGCAAGCGCCGGCGGCGGCGCGGTCAACGTGTCCAGCGGCGGCACCATCGCTGCCAATACCGACACCACCCAGAACCTGACCTTTGCAGGCACTGGCAGCATCATGCGGCTGGACGGAAGTATCAACGTGTCCGCCAATCTCGTGACCGATGCAGACAGCAAGGCCCGCTCGGCCGGTGGCGGCATCGTCCAGGTAAGCGACATCAATCCTTCTTCGGACGGCAAGGGGACGGTCAACTTCAACGTCGGCAACTCGCAGTTGATCGAGGCCGGCGGAGACATCACGTTGACCGCCAATCACGGCGCGCCCGGACAGGACTTCTCGGACGGCACCGTGCAGTCGGTGGATGCCTCCAACTCCGGCACCTCCAGCCCGGCATCGTCAAACAGCATCGATTTCGGCCTCGACCATCTCTTGCAGGATGGCGCGTCGATCACCTTCACAGGCCAGGATTCCGGCGGCCTCGTGCAGGATCGCGAATACAAGGTCATCAAGCGGAACGAAGACGTCATCCATCTTGGCAACGTGTTCGGCAGCGGAGCCGTGAACCTCGCGCAGGACACCATCACCATCGCCAACCATCTCTTCGAGGATGGACAGCGGGTTTACTACCACTCCAACAACGCCGCGTCGGTCATTGACGGGCTGACCAACGGCGTCCTCTACGAAGTTAAGGTGATCGACCTCGATACGATCAAGCTGCAGACCCCCGGTTTCGTGGAATCGACGGCGACTGTCTCGCGCGGGAATGTCGACGCTGGTGCCGACACGATCTCCGGCCTCGGCGGCTTCGCCGGCACGCAGCCGATCACGTACCGGCCGGACGCCGCAAAGCTCTTTGCTTCGAACCTCGTGGACGTGAATATCAACAATCCGGACTCCGACTTCGAAATCGTGTTCGATGGTCGTAACCGCATCTACATCGAAGATCACGGCTTCAGCATTGGCGAAGAGGTAGTGTACCGCTCCTCGGGCGCTGCCTTGGGCGGGCTGGTCGACGGGCAGACCTACTTCGTCGCGGGCGGCAGCCAGAACCTCTCGGGAGGCTCTAACCCGACCTACACGTTCAACAGTGATTACATTCGTCTCGCGAACACACTGGAGGAGGCGACAGGCTTCTTGGACACCGGGCCCGACCCCGACGTGTGGGTGCCACCCTCAGAGATCAACCTGATACGTGCCACCAGCCAGTCTGCTGTCGCGGTCGAGCATTCGCTGCGCAACGTCGATGACGAGCCAATCGGCGGCCTCATCGAGGGCAATGTCTACTACGTGGTGAACGGTAACCAGCTCTCGACCACTGAAGGTGGCGGGGCGATCAACCTCTTCCTTGGTGGCAATACCGGCGGCGGCACGCATCGGTTCGTCGCCGAGGGGCTCGACCTCAAGAGCGGCGGGCCCGGGGCCGACCAGTTCCTCGTGGTCGATATCACCGGCAACCTCGTCGGTCTTCCGGATGGCAACGGCGGCACCCTCGCGCCTGTCTTCGACGGTGTGGGTGGCGCGGTGGGCTTCACCGACCCTGCAGCCGGTGACGGCACATACACCTCGTCGGCCACCGGCGCAGGCGGCGGCATTATCGAGGTCGGCGGGGCGTCGAGCGAGGCTGATGGCCTTGTCAAAACCAACCTCACAATCGCGGATGATGCCCATCTGAAGGGCAACAACATCCTCATCGAGAGCAACAGTACGATGGGGGTCACCGCGATCTCCGACGGCTCGGCTGGCGGTCTCGTCGCCGTGGGTGGGGCATTTGCAGAAGCCGACGGCACAAACGAGAGCACACTGACGGTCGGCGACTCGGCGCATATCGAGGCCTTGGGGGACCTGACGGTCTCCGCAAACCAGATCTCCAGCGTGACGTCCAAGGCGCAATCAACCCGCGGCGGTGTCGTGGCGGTGACCAATTCCACCTCCGACTCCGATCTCGACTTCGGCACCAAGCTTGTCGTCGACGGCGCTCTCTTGGCGGGTGGTGACGTGGTCGTGGACACCGAAGTGACCACCAACGCGGATTCCGATGCTCGTGCCTATGGTGGCGGGCTTGGCGCAAGCACCAATGTAACGGCCGGCACGAGAATCAATGCCGAAGACCAATTCGAAGGCAGCGAGATCGAGCTGCGTGACAATGCCGATATCCAGGGTGACACGGTCGTTATCAGCTCCGAGATCAAGAAGCAGCGGACCCGCTCCTACACCGACACAACTGCAGGCGGTGCAGGCGGCAAGGCCGAGTCTTACTCGACGAGCACCATGGACAGCGACAACCTCGTCGACATCCTCGACGGTGCAAACATCGTGGGCAACGAGTCGATCCTGATCGAGGCAGACTACTCCGAAACCAGCAACAACTCGCGTTCGAAAGCGCGGCTCTACGCCATCGGTGGCTCGACCCGCTCCAACGCTACCTCGACCGTGAACAACGACGCCAAGGTCGAGGCTGACTGGGAATCCACGATGACCACCGCACGCCTCGACGTGGATGTGCGGGACGAGAACTTTGCAAACAACCGGTCGCGCAGCGCGGGCGGGGCCTATATCGGTCCGGCGCGTGAAGGCGGCAGCGTCTCGGCGTCTCGCGCCCGCGACATATTCTGGGAGGCCCATGTCTTCCTGCGAGGTGAGCCCAACCCGGAACTGGTGGTGAACGAAAACGGGATCATCGAAAAGATCACCAACGTCACCCTGCTCGATGGCGACGGCGACGCCATTGCCGCCGATGTGGGCACAGATCTGTCCGGTCTTGCCCAGATCATCGTTGATGACCTCATCTACGACGAGGTCGGCAAAGCGGAATTCTTCGCCACCGATGGCGGTAATACGTCCAACATCTGGGGCAATCGCGGCGTCTTCGAGATCGCGCGCAGCTGGAGCAAGGTCCGGCTGGAGAATGCGTCCGACAAGGACCTGGTGGTCAACATCATCGATCCGGTCCTCGACGAACCCTCCACCTCCGGATTCAACCCGGCCGATGTCGAAATCCGGCTCGATAACGTGCCCGGCCCCGACGAGATGGACGGCAGCAACAACAACAATTCCCTGCCCTCCAATGTGGTCGGAAACACCTTTGAATTCGACGTGTTCAACAACTGGCGCCGGACGGTCATCGATCTGCTGAATCTGCAGACCGGCGGCACCTCTGCCTCCGACATCGTCGTCGATGGTTGGATCCAGAACCCGATCGGCATCACGAATATCCGCAACGAGCGAGGCAACATCTTCGCGGGCTCGGATAGCGCCGTCGAGGTGATCCGCACAAACGAGATCGACATCGATGCCACCGGCGGGAGCGTCGGCACAGTGGGCGATGCCGGCAACGCCGTGGCTTCCACGGGGCGCGCACCGCTTTCCATCGAGCTTGTCCGCTTCCAGGATGCGTCCGACAGCGACATCACGCCCGACATCGCGGCTGGCCAGGTCTTCACGCCCGACATCGAGGCGGATGCGACCGGCGACGTGGTTCTGGATCTGGCTTACATGGACCGAGCAGACGGTTTGGCCGGTGGAGATTTCTCGCAAGTGGCCGAAGTCCGGCACATTTCTGCCGGCGATGACGTCTCTCTGGTGGTCAACGACATGCGCGAAGGCACCGGTACGAGCGTCCTCGGCGTCCTCACGGTGGCCGACCGCGCCAACAACGACCTGCGGACTGTCGAGAACCACTTCCGCCCGGATCTCATGACCGGCCCGGATTACACCAATATCCTCCGCGCCTTCGGAACCGACTTCACCGAGATCGACTCCACGTGGAACTTCACGCTGGTGCGCGCCGGCGATGACATCGACATCGGTCATGTCGACGGGGACGCCGTCGGTGGCGAACCGCGCAGCTATGCGACGAGCAGCATCGGCATCGATACCGCTCCGAACCCGGACGGGCCCTATGGCAGCGCAGCCACCTTCGTGGACTCCGACACACAGGTGAACTTCATCATCAACACGGATGTGAACTGGACAGGCGGCGGGACCCCGGCGGACGTGGAACAGATCTTCCTGACCACTGACGGGGACATCACCGCGACCGAGGTCTCGGGCTCCATGCTGGTGGGTCATATCCACTCCACCGAGGGCGACGTGACGCTGTTCTCGCCGCGCTACATCACCGATGCGGATGCCCAGCCCACGATCGATGTGACGGGTAACAACATCACCATGATTTCGGGCACGCTCGACGTGGTCGGTGGGGCCGGTGGCATCGGATCACAGACGAACTTCCTCGAGATCAACACCAACCGCAACGCGGCGGGCGGCGTGCTCAACGCCTTTGATACCAACGCCAGTGCCAATGTGGTCAACCGCGGCATCTTCCTCGACGAGATTGTCGGCACGATGCCCGTCGACCTCGTGCACTCGCTGGAAAACGTCTCCCTGCGGACGGTGGACGGATCTGTCATCGATGCGCGGTCCGACGACAACGTCAACATCATCGCCCAAGCGCTCGATATCGATGTGTTCGGGGCAGGAGCGTCTATCGGGACGCTCATCGACGACATCGAGGTCGACACCTCCGTGGGCTCCGGTGGTCCGACCGGGGTGGCTCCGGGGGGCGACGACGTGTCCCTCGAAGCAACGGGCGACATCGTCCTGACCGAAATCAACGGCTATCTCCGGCTTGCCCTCGCGCACAGCTTCGAGGGAGATATTCAGCTTCTTGTCCTCGAAAGTGCCGACGTTACCAGCACGGGTGAGGATCTGATTCTGGTCGAGAGCGGCACTGCGCGGTTCGCTGAAAGCAACGACCGCGGGCCGTCCAACCAGGCTGACGCCGACCGCGTGATCGAGCGCGGGGCCATCTTCGCAGAGATGGGTTCCATCAACCTGCTCGTCGCCGACGATGTCCTGACCGACGACAACAGCGAGATGATTGCGGCTGAAGGCATTGATATCCGCGGCGACTACTTCGGCAACGATGCAGGGTACGGGAGCAACATCCTGCTGAAGGGCCGTATCATCGCGGGCGCGGACGTGACGCCGGGCAGCCAAGCCAACACCGATCCCCTGTCGACCGATGACGATGAGCCCATCGGCACGGCAGTCCCGACCTTCACGGCGCCGGTGCATACCACCCGGATCTTCGGGAACTCGGACATCGATAAGATCACCTTCGGCGGGGCCGGCGGCATCTCCGGGACGACCACCCAGGGCATGGATGACTACATCTTCCTCGGCTCCAAGTCCCAGGTCTTTGCCGGTGATGACGAGGATCTCGTGCAGGTCTTCTACCTGCAGGACACTGCCACGGTGACCTCGCCGTCCCAGCTCGCGGCGCTGGCTGCCATGGGCAAGGAAAACGCCGAACATACGCTGCGCCTCGACGGACAGGCTGGCACGGACACTTTCGAAGTGTACACGCTGGGCTCAAACGGACCGGACACGCGGAACTACATCGTCAATGTGCTCGATACCGGTGGGTCGGATGAAGGGGTGGATGAACTCTTCGTCTACGGCAACGCGACCGAGGACGACACCTTCCTCCTGCGGGAAGCGGCCTTCCTGCCGGGCGAGACAGCGGACAAGCCCGGCTACGTGGCGCTGATCCACGGTGACGAGGCAACCTATCGCGACGTGACCACCGGCAACGAGCCCTCCCCGAAGGTGCAGCGCATCGGCTATGACAGTGCGCTCAACGGCCGGATGACGATCCTCGGTCTCGGCGGTGACGATGCCTTCTACGGCGACGGCGTCACCGTCACGACGACCCTCGATGGCGGCGCGGGCAACGACAGCTTCCAGTTCGGACAGATCTTCGGGACCCAGCGGACCAGCGCGGATGCAGGCCTGCTGCCGCAGGACGAATTCCCCAACCTGATCGCCACGACCCGGGGCTGGCTCTCGGGCGGCTCTGACGCGCCTGTCCTCGCCCATGGCGGCAGCGGATCGGATGACTTCACGGTCTATTCCAACCAAGGCGAATTGCGGCTCGAAGGCGACGACGGAAATGACATCTTCACCGTTCGCGCCTTCGCGCTGGCGGCGGTTTCGACCGACGATTGGAATAACGACGGCATCATCGACGTGCTCGATCTCGATGCGGTGGACGAAGACACCAACATGGACGGTGTCATCAACCGGGCCGATGCGGACCGCACCCCGGGCGACACCAGCGACGACGTGATCGTGCTCGACGAAAACGGCGTTGCCTCGCCGATTATCGGTTCCGATTTCTCCGTCGGCGTGCCGGTGGACGTGCGTACGGGCGGCGGCAATGACGAGGTCCGCTACAACGTTAACGCGCCCGTCTCGATCGAAGGTGGCACGGGCTTCGACAAGGTCGTGATCCTCGGCACCGAGTTCGCCGATGACTTCGTTATCACCAAGGATGGTATCCTCGGCGCAGGGCTCAACGTGCGCTACAGCACCGTGGAGGTGATCGAGGTGGACGGCCTGCAGGGCGACGACGAATTCTTCGTCCAGTCCACAGCGTTCGGCGTGTCCTACCGCGTCATCGGGGGCCTCGGCTCCGATACGATCAACGTGGCCGGCGACGTGACCGAAGACATCGTGACGCGCGAGCTGGAAGGGGCCTCGGGCGCCGTCAACCACCTCGTGACCTCGGACGATCTCGCCTATGACGGATTGCTCGTCGACGGGTTCGACTACAACGTTCCCACCGATGATGGCGGGCTCGTGGTGATCGAGGAAAGCGACGGCTTCACGTCGATCCTCGAGGGCGGCGGCGAGATGGCCACCGACAGCTACACCATCCGCCTCGCCGAAGCGCTGGTAGCCGGGCAGGTGGTCTACGTCACCGTTTCCGGCGCGCGCTCGACGCAAGAAGAGCAGGACGGCACGCTGTCGAACCTGACGCCGCTGCCGGATGGCTCTGGCTTCTTCCAGCTGCCGGGCGGTGTGGGTGACAGCTTCTGGCTCTCCTCCACGGCCCCGGCCGATCCGATGGATCCGCAGAACGCCGACTTCCAGCGGACGGTGACCGTGGACGGCGTGATGCAGCAGCGCGAGAACCGCGCGCTGGTGCTGCGCTTCGACGAGACCAATTGGAACATGGCGCAAGAGGTGCACCTCTTCGCATTCGACGACATGCGGGCTGAGGGCGACCTCCGCGTCGTCGCGCAGCACAGCGTGATCGCTGTCAACGCCGATCAGTACGACGGGATCGCCGTCCAGAACGTCGAAGTCGATCTCCGTGACAATGACACACCGGGCGTGCAGGTCACCCAGATCGACGCCGCGCAATACCTCGCGGACGGAACCATCGTCGAGGATCAGGACACCACCGTAATCGAGGGTGATGCGACCACGCAGCTTAACGACCTCCTTGCCATCCAGCTGGCCAAGGCGCCCGCCAATGGGACCACGGTCGTCGTGAACCTCAATCTCGGTGAAGAGGCCGACAAGGACATCAAGCTCTCCAGCGCCGATGGCCGCTTCCAGATCGTGGACGGGGTGGCGCAGCTGACCTTCGATGACGCAGACTGGGACGACCCGGTGATCGTCACTGTCGAGGCACGAGACGACGCACGCGTCGAGGATCCGGGCGGCGCTGTGATCTCTATCGACTTGAATACCGATGCCACGACGGACGGGGACTACATCTTCCCGAACCTGCGGTCGGGCAATGGGCTCTTCGAGGTCAACGTTCTCGACAATGACAGCGCGGGGTCTCTGGTCCAGCAATCGGGCGGCAGCACTCTGCTCATCCCCGATGATGCCAGCACCCCCGCCAATGATCCGGTGCCGGACGACTACACGATCCGTCTGACCGGGGCACCCACGGCGGATGTGGACGTGGCGATCGTCACCGATGGCCTCGCTGACGTGATCGGCATCGGCGACGGCGAGGGCAACATCACAGCCATCACCCCCGACGATTACGTCGCTGTGGGCGGGCTGCGTGCAGTCCAGCAGTTCCAGGGCCAGGTGGTCGCCGAGAACAACACCATCACCCGGGACGGCGTGGCGCAATCCTTCGGCAGCTTCATCGACGAGGGCTTCACCGCCGGTCAGCAGATCCGTGTGGACAACCTCGGTATCGGCTTCGACGGCGATTACTTCATCGCCTCGGTGACGGATCTCACGATCACCCTGACTGAGGCCTTCGCGGACTCTGGCCAGGCAAGCTCCGAGACGGCGGTCCTGTCGGACCTGGCGCGGATCGGCTTCTTCGAGGGCGAGGTGAGCTATGCGCCGGATGCCGGCGGGGCGCTCGACGGAGAGCAGCTTGTCCGGAGCGATGGCTCGGGCTGGCTGGCCGAGGGCTTCCTCGAGGGGCAGTGGGTGCGGGTCACCGACGCCGCCAACCCCGCTAACGAGGTCGAGCTCAAGATCGAGCTCATCCGCGGCGACAACGACAACAAGGATGAGAAGCTCCAGTTCACCGCCACCACCGCTCTACCGGCCTGGCTGACGGGCAGCACAACCGAGGTGACCGTAGAGCGCATCGCGGCCTCTGTCAGCTTCGACGGGACCGATTACTGGAAGCAAAAGACCGTCCAGCTCGTGGCCGACCGCGACTTCGACGTGCCGATCACGCGCGAGGGGGCCAAGGTCTTCCCGGCGAGCGCGCATCTTCTGTCCAAGCTGCGCGGACCGCTGCAGGTCGAGGGCGGCGTGACCGGTGCGGACCGGTCGCTGAATAACGGGCTGAAACTGCCGGGCGAAGCGGATGACTTCCTGATCGCAATCGGGCAGCAACCGCCCGAGAGCCAGCAGATCGACGTGCTCAACATCTTCAACGACAGCTCCGTCGAGGACGGCTCCGGCCTGATGACGGAGACCACGCTGACCGGCTTCGGCATGGCTGACACGCTCGACTTCGGCCCGACGTCGGCCAATGATTTTGGCGAACCCACCGTGGTGCCCGGCGGCATCAGCTGGGGCCGGATCACACTCGGCGGCGGCGGCTTCGACACCAGCAACGGCGTGTCGACTATCGAAGTTGTCAACATCATGCTGGGCGAGGGCAACGACAGCCTCGATGTCACGGGCACGCTAAACAACGTGACGGGCGTCGATACGACCGGCGAGTTCACCATCACACCCGATGCCGGCGGCAATGGCGGCACGATTTCCCGCGAGGGGATTGACTGGCTGGGCCTCGGCTTCCTGCCGGGCCAGACCGTGCAGATCGAGGGGCAGACGGGCATCTGGACGGTGGACCGGATCGACGATGTCGTGACCCCAGAGGGACAGGACCCCAACGACAATTCGATCCTCGTACTCACCGGCGACCCGCTCCCGGCGCTCGTGGGCGAGATCACTGTGATCGGCATCGATGCGCTCGTGGAGACCATCGGCGCCTTCGCGGTGGCCACTCTCGGTGCCGAGACCCGGGTCACCCGTGATGACAACGTCTCCTGGGAAGAGGACGGCTTCATCGCCGGGCACCTCGTGCGCGTCGAAGGCGATGGACAGGACCAGTCCGTCCGGCTCATCGCGATCGAGGATGATGGTGCTACGCTTGTATTCGAGAATGCCACGCTGACGGACAGCACGGCGCTCGCGCTAGAATTGTCGGTACAAGGGCCCCATGGCGGCCTGACGGTTCTCCATGGCGGTGGCAACCGGCCTCTGGAGCTCTGCCTCGATCTCATCGGTGCCAACGAGGCGGGCGACAGCGTGTCGCTCACCCGGGTGGACGGGCTCGATTGGGCTGGCGACGGCTACAAGGTCGGCGACTACATCCAGCTGGACGGCGAGGCCGAGACCCGCCTCATCGTCGATATCGTGGATGCCGATAGCAGCTTGGAGCCCGATGATGCCTTCCAGGGCTGGGGCGTTGGCGCAACCTTGATCCTCGACGGCGGTCCGCTGGCCGCGACAGGCGAGATCGAGGATGCGAAAATTCACGTCGCCAAGCCAGCCGTGATCTCGACCGAGGTCGAGCTCGATCTCGATTGCTGCGACAAGGGTGAAGGCCTGTTGGAGCTTACCAGTGTCGACGACTGGGCGGCGCTGGGCTTCGAAGTCGGCCAGATGATCACCATCGAGGGGCTGCCCGGGACGGCCGAGGTTGTCTCGATCGATGGCAACACGCTCACGGCAGCCTACGATCGCATCGGTCTCACGGTCGAGGGCGTGGTGACCGTTTCCGCACTGCAGCCAAGGCTCGACGGCGGGATCCTCGTGGGTGGCGACACCTTCATCGTCACCGGAGGCGCCGGGCCAGACAGCCCGCTCGTGATCTACGGCGATACCAGCCAGGACGGCAATTGGTACGCTGGCCAGCCGTTTAGCGTGCTTGGGTACGATTACGGCGAGAAGCCCTTCGATCCGTTCCCGCTGCTGCCCGATGGCGACAACGAGGATGACGAGTGGGTGATGCCGCTGGCCAATCCCTTTGATCATTTCGGCAATGACGTGATCGACGCGTCGGCGCTCTTCGCAGGAGTGTCGAGCGATGCTCTGCCTTCCGTCGGGATCACCGCCTATGGCGGCGGCGGCGACGACCTGATCATCGGCAGCCAGGCAGGCGACCACCTGGCAGGCGGTTCGGGCGATGATTGGATCGAGGGCCAGCGCGGCACCGATCACATCTACGGCGACAGTGGCGTCAACGTGGACATCCTGACGCGTGCACTCTTCATCGCTACCGATGATCAGAGCCCACTGCCGACCGTGAATCCGCTGATCCAGTCGGACGGCACGACGCTGCAGCCGGCCCCGTCGCCAGTGCGCGACAGCCTCGTGGCTGGCAATGACGTCATCTTCGGAGACGGCGCCGGGAGCACTGATGGCGGCGCGGAAGCGCCCGAGGAGCCCTTCCGCGACCTGATCTTCGGCGACCACGGCGAAGTGCTGATGAACGTGGAAGATCCTAACCTGCCACCGGTACCCTTGCAGCGCATCCAGACGATCGAGCTGGGACTGGTCACCGAGGTCATCGGTGTCGGGTCAGACAATGGCGGCAACGATACGATCTTCGGCGGTGAAGGTCGCGACATCCTGATGGGTGGCGCGGGTGACGACGTGATCGACACGGGCCAGCTGCAGAACCTGCGCGACATCGTCTTCGGCGATAACGGCCGAGTGACGCTTAACGGCTCGGAGAGCTTCGATGCGCCGGATGCAGACGATCTAACGGGCGAAGAGCACACCATCCTCGGCTTCAACTTCGACAGCCGCCCCGGTCAGGCGACCGTGGACGGCGTCGCAGGCACCAACGACTCCATCTCGGTGAACGGGGCACCTGCGCCGCGGGCCGACAACTGGATGAACTTCGACAATGCCGGTGGTGTCTGGGGTAACGAGGCAGGCGAGTTCGTGACCGACGAAAACGGCACCCATCTCGAGGGTATCGTTTTCCAGTGGCGCCAGAAGAACAAGAACCTGCCGATCTACGACGACGAAGATCGTAATGATGGCTTCGGCTACACCGATGACCGGTATGATGGCCGGGATTTGTTGTGGGATTTGGAGGACTACTACGAGGACGAACGCTACCTCGGCGAAAACAAGGCGAGGTTCGACGCACACAACCAGATTCCCAACAAGAACTCCTCGTCGGATGACCGGTTGTTCGAGGGCTACATGCACGTCAAGCGCACCAAGACGATCGAGATTGTCGTCGATGGGCTCGACAAGCACTTCTCGTCCTACGATGTGTACATCTACCTCGATGCCGACAAGGGTAAGACGCCGGACGAGGGCCCGGCGGTCCGCGTGGTGTCGATCGGCCCGGACAACAGCTACTATCTCAGCGACCCCCAAGGCGTGCACTTCCGTGGCGAGTATATTCAAGCTACCTCGACGGATCCAAATGCACCGACCGAGGGCAATTACGTGGCCCATGGCGGCCTCACCGACGGGCGCCTTGTGATTGAGATCACGACGCTGTCTGACTCTCTCATCAGAACACGCCCAGTGATCTCCGGCTTCCAGATCGTGGGGACATCCCATCCGATCGATCGGGCCGAGAGTGTCGATGCCGAGGTTGGTGGCAACGATGCGATCTATACCGGTGGCGGCGATGACCTCGTCTTCGGCGGGACCGGCAGCGATTGGATCGACACCGCTGGCGACGCAGATGTGGGTCACCTAGACTATGATGCGGTCTTCGGCGACAACGGTCGAGCCACCCTTCTGCTGACGCAGGCGCCCGAGACCTACGTGGGCGGCGACATTGGCGAGTTGCGCCACATGGAGACGATCTCCGTGGCCGACACCTTCAACACCAATGACATCATCCTCACCGGCAACGGCGACGATATCGTGATCGGTGGCCAGGGAGAGGACTGCATCGAAACTGGCGATACGGGGGTCCACAATGGTGTCGATGACGCGCTTTCGGGTGACGACATCGTGTCCGTGGGCATCAACTTCACCGCCGGGCGCGAGGAGAGCTTTGTCGAAGGCACGCTGGGCTACGTGGCCGCTGACGGCTGGAACAATCTCGACAATGGCAGCTTCACCGACCCGAACGATCCCACCGACGGGATCGATAACGAGACCGGGTTCAAGACATCCGATCCCGAGCTCTTCACCACGAACGAGGGCGTATCGGTGCTAGTGGGTCACAGCCTGGAGAGCAACGATCCGCAGCGCGCCGGGCGCGTCACGCAGAGCCTGTTCGATCCGGACACGCAGAACGGCCGCCTCTACAACGGCTACGTCAACGCGCCGAAAGACAAGACGCTCGGCATCAATGTAGGGTCGTTGGATCAACGCTTCGGCGAGAACGAGCCCTACGACGTCTATCTCTACGTCATGCTGCAGGCCGGGAATAACACCCGTGACAAGTTCTCCAGCGACATCGTCCTGATCGACGAGAACGGGGTGGAGTACCTGATAGACGACCTGCGCGCGACCGGCTTCGACGGCCAATTCGTGCCTTACGATGACGCTGATCCTCTCGGGCGCTCCAACCTCGTCGTGTTCCGCAACGTGACTGGCGACAGTTTCAGCATCCGCATTCTGGGCTCAGACGATACCGGCGAAACGGATCGGAACCGTCCAAGCATCTCGGCGATGCAAATCGTCGGCGGCGCTGACAAGGACAACATCGTGCCACAGGGCGATGATGACAGCGATCGGGTCCTTGGTGACCAAGGCATCGTGAGGCTGCTCGACCGCGAAGTGTTCGAGATGACCTCGGAATCTCGCGGCATCGACTACGCGGGTGACGTGATTCTCACGGGCGAAGACGGAGACGTCGTCGTGGGCGGCGATGGCGCCGACCACATCCATGCGGAAGACGGCAATGATGTCCTCACGGGCGACAACGCTCGGATCCGCCTCTCTGGTGGCGAGGTCATCCAGATCAACGTCGAGGACGCGGAAAAGGAAAACGCGAGCCAGCTCGTGACGTCCCCTGATTTCGATCCGTTCTCATCCACGGGCGTGCGTCTCCTCGACGTGTCCTCCGGCTGGGGTGACGTGATCGAAGGCGGACGCGACGACGATTGGGCCTGGGGCGGCGCGGGCGATGACAACTACGTCTTTGCCGGCGAGCGTCTCGGCTTCGATAGTCTGGTCGAGGCCGGGATCTTCCCCGCGAACATCCAGGACCCGGATGATGACGGAGACGGCGTGAAGGGAACGGATGTGCCCGCAGGTCTCGACAACGACACTGGGGATGTCCTCGATTTCAGTGGCTACCTGCACGAAATCGACTTGCGCCTCGAGAACGTCGAGCCTCGCAGCTACAACGACGACGTTATCTTCGGCGATCTGAACGGCTCGCTGCGGCTCTTCTCGTCGGATGCCTTCGAGGATGTCGTGGGCTCGCAGTTCGACGACCGTATCCGAGCCAATGTTCGCAACAATGCGATCATGGGTCTCGACGGCAACGACACGATCCTGTCGGGCGCTGGCGATGACTTCGTGGACGGGGGCAACGGCAACGACGATATCTGGATGGGCCTCGACGCCGGAGAAGAAGACTTCGTGGTTGAAGGTGCCGATGAGTTCACCCAGTGGTTCCATCTCGCGCTCGGCGGTGCTGGCAATGACGAGTTCTTCCTCTCCAACGGTATCGACCTCGTGGATGGCGAAGATGGCAACGACCGGATCTTCGGCGGCGGAGCCGACGGCGAGACCGGGGTCAGCCTCGAGCCCACTGACCTGCTCTTTGGCAGTGACGGCAGCGACCGCATCGAAGGTGGGCGCGGGATCGACACCCTCGCCGGCGGAGCCGGTGCGGACAACGTGAACGGCAATGGCGGCGACATCGAGATCGAGCGGGCACTTGATCCCGAGGATCGCGACGACCTCATCGCTGGCAAGCTCAGCGACTTCGCGATTGCCTTTGACCGGGTCGATTTCATCACTGTGCCCGCCAATGGCGAACCACTGCGTGGCAAGGTCGCGCCGTTCATCGAGACCATCCCCGCCCCGGAGAAGTGCCCGGAAGAGATGGAAATGGTCGCTCTGACCGCTGCCTATGCGGCCGAAGGTCTGGGCGAGCCAGATGACGTGCTTACCTTGAGCGAGGCCAAGGCCGGGCTGGCTGCCGCCCGCGGCCTCTGGGAGGACAGCGAGTACGTCGATACGGAGCAGTCACGAGCCCTGCAGGAAGTCACCATCGAGATTACCGATCTCGGCGGACTGGTGCTGGCGGAAACGGATGGCGATGTCATCCGGATCGATGCCAACGCGGCAGGTCATGGCTGGTTTGTGGATGTCACTCACGCCGGGGAGGATGCCTTCGACCTTGATGACGCGGGTGTTCTTCGCGCCGCGAGCGATAGCCCCGCCGCGTACCGGATGGACCTGCTGAGCACGCTCACGCACGAGCTCGGCCATGCCCTTGGCTACGACCACATAGATGTTCTGGATCCCGGTCACGTGATGAACGAGACGCTGGAAAGCGGAACACGCTTCGCGCCGCCGTCCACGCTGGTCTTCGACGAGGCGACGGGTGAGTTCGTCGATCCCGATACGGCCCGGGGCCTCGGTGCACTGCCCAACGGCCCCGTTCAGGGCGCCGCTGCGGACGCTCCGCTGGTCCTCAGCCAGGGCGCACCGGGAGCCGACGGGGGCAGCGTCCATTGGCGGGGCATGGCCAACACGCTCATGCAGCGCTTTGCAGGATTGTTCCGCTCCTAGGGGCCCTCTGAGTGTGCTACTGGAATGACGCAGGGGCCGCTTCTCGACCGTGGGACGCGGCCCCAAGCTTGCGCGGTGAAGCCCACCTATGCTTGCTTAGGCTGTGCGGTATCGATGGGCGCGTTGTCCCCCGGTGGGCAGAGGCGGAGAGACGATGGAAGGTGAAACCAGGAAAGAGGTCGGGTCTGCACAGGTGCGCACGAGCAGCGTGGCCGTGCTGGATCAATCCCTTTGGTCTCAGTTCCATGAAGCGGATTCCGCGCAGTCATTCCTGCGTGCTTGGCTCGGTCTGCAGTGTCGCCATCTGTCTGGTGCTATCGCATCCGTAGTGGTCCTCGGGGAGCCCGATGTAGGTCCCTTCACACCGCTTGCCACATGGCCGCGCGACGATGACGTGTCACCTGATCTCATGCATGCCTGTAACGAAGCCATGGCCAAGCGTCAGAGCGTCGTCGTCGAGGCGAAGCAGAGTGAGGAGGCGACACTCGCGCTGCCAGTGGAAATGGACGGCAAGATCTACGGAACGGTCGCGGTTACCATTGGGGCCGGTGGAAACCGTTCGGTTGAGTCGTTGCGCCAGCTGCGCTGGGGCACGGGGTGGCTCGAAGCATTGCTGCGCCGTGACCAGAGCGCGACGGATACCGCGCTCCGAGAGCGCACGATGGAAGCACTCGATTTCGTCTCGATCGTTCTCGAGAACAAGTCTTTTAGCGATGCGGCCTCGGCGCTGGTCACCGAACTGGCTGGTCGCCTCGATTGCGGGCAGGTCGCCCTCGGTCTCATGCGGCGCAAGCGCTGCAAGGTGACGGCGATGAGCCATGTCTCGGACTTCAGGGCACGCATGAACCTCGTGCGCGACCTCGGGCTCGCGATGGACGAGGCGATGGATCAGGAGGACATCGTCCTCTTCCCGCTGCCAGAGACGTGGGATTACCGTGTGACGCGTCACCACGAGGAGCTTGCCCGCTCGCACCGGGCGGGATCGGTGCTCACCATTCCGCTCCTCGTGAATGAGACGCCTTTCGGCGCGCTGACCTTCGAGCGGCCCGAGGGAATGCCCTTCGATGAGAATACTGTCGAGCTCTGCGATGTCGTGGGCAGCATGGTCGCGCCAGTGCTTGCAGAGCGCCGCAAGAATGACCGGTGGTTGATCACCAAGGCTGTCATTGCAATGTGGCGTCAGGTGTCGCTGCTTCTTGGGCCGCGCTACCTCGGCCGTAAGCTCGCGACGATCGCCTTCGCGATCCTCGTGTGGCTCGGGGCGACGACTTACACCGACTTCAAGATCCCAGCGCCTGCCCGGGTGGAAGGCGCTGTGCAGCGGACCATGGTCGCGCCCTTCAATGGCTACATCCAGTCGGAGACGGTACGCGCCGGCGCGCGGGTATCGGAGGGAGAGATACTCGCCACGCTCAACGATCAGGACCTGACGCTGGAGCGGCTGCGCTGGACGACCGCGCGCAGCCAGCGTGAGATCGAATTCAGCCGAGCGCTCGCCGAAGGGCAGCGCGCCGAGGCAAACATCATCCGCAGCCAGATTGCCCAAGCCGATGCGCAGCTCGGTCTCATCGATGCGCAGCTCTCGCGTACGCGTATCGCTGCGCCGTTCGACGGCATCGTCGTGGCCGGGGATCTCAGCCAGTCTGTGGGCACCGCCGTCGAGCGCGGTCAGGAGCTCTTTCGCATCGCGCCGCTCGACGCGTTTCGCGTGGCGCTCGAGGTCGATGAGGCCGATATCGCGGAGGTCGAAGCCGGGCAGGAGGGTGAACTGCGTCTCGCTGCCAGCCCGGATCAGTCCCTCGCCTTCAGGGTGACGCAGATCACCCCCGTGGCCGCACAGCAGGACGGACGCAATTTCTTCCGCGTGGAAGCATCGCTCGACCCCGCCGCCGACGGCACTCTCGACTGGGTCCGGCCCAGCATGGAAGGGGTTGCCCGCATCGACGTGGAGGAGCGGCTCCTCGTGGCAGTCTGGACCCGCCACCTGCGCAACTGGCTGCGCCTGATGGCGTGGCGCTTCAGCCCTTGATCCCGCGCCATGTCCAAGAGCTTCCACAGCAGCTACTGGTACCGCGTGAAGGACAAGCGGCCGCGCCTGCGCAGTCACGCCCGTTTTTTCCGGACGGAGTATCGCGGCCAAACCTGGTACGTGCTTCAGGATCGGAGCTCGGGACGGTTCCACCGCTTCACCGGGGCCAGCTACTTCATCGCGTCGATGCTTGATGGGCAGCGCACCCTCGACGAGATCTGGCAGACGGCCTGCAGCGCGCTTAACGAAGAGGACGCGCTGACGCAGGATGAAATCCTGCAGCTCCTGAGCCAGCTTCACACGGCCGACGTGCTGCATTCGGACGAGGCGCCCGACATCGAGGAGATGGTCAAACGCGGCAGGAAACAGCGCTTCAAGAAGCGGATGATGAGCGTGCTCAATCCGCTGGCCTTGCGCATTCCGATGCTCGACCCCGAAGGCTTCCTCAAGATCACCATGCCGCTGGTGCGCCCTCTTTTCTCCATCTATGGGCTCGTCGCCTATCTGGCGCTGCTCACCTATGGCAGCACGCTGGCGGTGCTGAACTGGGACGGGCTGACGGAGAATGTGCTCGACCGGGTTCTGAGCACCGAGAGCCTCATGCTGCTCCTCGTGACGTACCCAATTGTGAAGGCGATCCACGAGCTTGGCCACGCTTACGCGATCACACGATGGGGTGGCGAGGTCCACGAGATCGGCATCATGTTCCTCGTTTTCATGCCGGTGCCCTACGTCGATGCCTCCGACAGCCTGTCTTTCCCGTCCAAGTGGAAGCGGGCCTTCGTTGCCTCGGCAGGCATCCTCGTGGAGCTCGGCCTTGCCGCTGCGGCCATGGTCGTCTGGGTGAATGCAGAGCCCGGCCTCGTACGCGCTTTCGCGTTCAACACGATGCTGATTGGCGGCCTGTCGACGCTATTTTTCAACGGCAATCCGCTCCTGCGCTTCGACGGGTACTTCGTGCTCAGCGACCTTCTGGAGATTCCAAACCTCGGCAACCGGTCGAACCGCTACATCGGCTACCTCGTCCAAAAGCACATGCTGGGCATCAAGGAGGCCGATAATCCGGCCCATGCGCCAGGCGAGCCGTTTTGGTTCGTCACCTATAGCGTCCTCGCGTTTCTTTACCGGATCTTCATCACCATCGCGATCGTGCTTCTCGTGTCGTCGAAGTTTTTCTCGCTGGGGATCATTCTGGCGATCTGGTCGCTGGTCCTCATCTTCGGCGTCCCCATTGCCAAGCAGATCTGGTTTCTTCTTGCCTCGCCCAAGCTCCGGGGGCGCCGCGCGCGCGCCATGGGCGTCGTTCTTGGGTCGCTCGGCGCGATCGTAGGCGCGCTGCTCTTTGTGCCCTTGCCCTACTCGACCATCGCCGAGGGCGTGGTCTGGGTGCCCGAGCACGGGGCTGTCCACGCCAATGGCGACGGTGTGGTGGTCGAGGTGCTGGTGGCGCAGGGCGAGCAGGTGGTTGCGGGTCAGCCACTCGTGCAGCTGGCCGATCCGCTGCTTGCGGCGCGTGTGGCGCTTCTGGAGGCGACGGTGGCCGAAACGACCCTGCGGCGCGACAGCCTTGCGGTCAGCGATCCGGCGGCGGCGCGTATCGCCGCAAGCGAGCTGGAGCACGCCATGGCCGACCTCGAGCTTGCCCGCGAACGCGAGACCAACCTGACGGTTCGCGCGACGACGGCAGGCAGCATCGCACTGACCGTGACGTCGGACCTGCCTGGTCGGTATCTCACCCGCGGCCAATTGTTGGGCTATGTCAGCGCATTCAAGGACCCCGTGATCCGCGCGGTGATCTCCGAAGGGGACGCGGATTTCGTGAAGCAACGCACCAAGGACATCGACATTCGCTTCATCTCCGCCCCGGCCGAAGCGCACCCGGCCCGGATCATCCGGGAGGTGCCCGCGCTGGAAGCCTCGCTGCCGAGCCTCGCCCTCGCGACGCAGGGCGGTGGCCGGATCGTCCTCGATCCCAACGATTCGACCAGAAGTCGCACCCTGCAGAATCTGCTGCATCTCGACCTTAGGCTCGATGCAGCCCACGAATTCGCAACAATCGGTGAAAGAACCTACGTTCGTTTCTTGCATGACCCGGCCTCGCTGGCCGAGCGCGTGTACCGTCGCGTGCGTCAGGTGTTTTTGAGCCGCTTCAACATTTAAACATAGATTTTAGAGGGCTGATCTGCTGGATTTATCTCGGGGGGCAGGCCGGTTGGCGTAATCCTTTGGGGAATTTGACCCACCCGAACCGGAATTTTAACCCGAGCCAAGGAGAATATTATGGCTACGCAGTTGCTATTCTATGAGAAAGCCGTCCCGGTGAGCGCCAAGAAGCACGCCAAGATGTGTGTGAAGGCGGGCGATAGCTATGCCTTCGCGAGCAAGGTGAACTCGGTCCCGCTGACAGCCTCGGAATTTGCCGAAGCAGGCGCGGAATATCCCATCGTCTTCGCGGGTGAGGGCGAAAACGTCATCCCCACCGCCATTCTAGGTGTCGCTGGCGAGAAAAACGCATTCGTTTCAGAAGAGGGCGGCTGGGGTGGCCGCTACATTCCCGCCTTTATCCGCCGCTATCCCTTCGTGTTCAGTCAGCAGACAGCGGACAACCAGCTCGTGCTGCACATCGATGAGAGCTTCGAAGGGTGTAACACGAAAGGCCGGGGGGAGCGCCTCTTCGACAGTGACGGCAGCCAGACCCAGTACCTCAAGAATGTCCTCGCATTTCTTCAGGATTACCAGGCGCGCTTCAATCGTAGCCAAGCTTTCTGCAAGCGCCTTGTAGAGCTCGAGCTGCTGCGCCCGATGCAGGCCCAGTTCACATTGCCAGACGGCGAGCGCCGCTCGCTCACCGGGTTCATGACGGTGGACCGCGACAAGCTGAAGACTCTTGAAGGCGACATGCTGAGCACGCTGATGTCCACGGACGAGCTGGAATGCATCTTCCTGCATCTCGCTTCGCTGCGCCATTTCGGACAGGTCGCCGACCGCGCCGCCAATGATGGCGGTGGCAAGCTGACCTTCCAGTCGTCCAACAGTGGCGGCGAGAAGGCAGACGCCGAAGCCGAAACCGGCAAAGAGGATGCCTGACGGCACCAGCCCCTCGAACTTCTTGATCGGGGGGCACGCCGACGATGCCATGGGGCCGGTTTCGCTTGACGTGTTTCCGGCCCGCAAGGACGAACGCCTCGACAAGATAGATCAGGCCGTACAGATGGCGCTGGGCGAGATCACCGGGCGCACGACGCTGGTTCAGAGGCTGAGGGCGGACCGGCGGACTCGCAGGGTGATCGCGCGTGAAACGGCGCTCCAAGGGATGGATGACGCCGCGCTCCGGCGTCACTTGGACGCCATCCGGACAGATCTGGTGCGCGGCGGGCTCACCGGTGCGCCCCTGTGCGAGACCGTGGCCATCGTGCGTGATGTGGCGCGGCGGACACTCGGGCTCAGGCCCCATGATGTGCAGATCCGCGCCGCGCTGATCCTGCTCGACGGTGCCCTTGCCGAGATGGCGACAGGCGAAGGAAAGAGCCTCGTGGCAGCGATCGCCGCGGCCACGGCGGGGCTGGCCCGTATCTCGACCCATGTGGTGACCGTGAACGATTACCTCGCCGAACGCGACGTGGAAGAGATGCAGTCCTTTTTCGAGTGGCTGGGGCTACGCGTGGGTTGCATTCGCCACGAGGACGACCCCGCCTCGCGCCGCGAGATCTACGGTCGGGATGTTGTCTATGCCTCGAACAAGGAAATCTCCTTCGATTACTTACGTGACACCCTCCGGATGCCTGGCGAGCAGGGCAAGCTGCGCTTCAAGCTGCGGCGCCTGACAAAGGGTGAAGCCCGCCCGGTAATTCGGGGTCTTCAATTTGCGATCGTGGATGAGGCCGACAGTGTGCTGGTCGATGATGCGCGAACGCCGCTGATCCTGTCGCGCGAGACCGATGTCGCCGCTGAAGCGGAGTGGGCTGCGACGGCGTATGGTCTGGCCGACAAGATGTACGAGGGGCTGCATTACGAGCAGAAACCTGAGCGCCGGCAGATCGAGCTTACTGACTTCGGCAAGGACCGGCTGGAGGACTACGCCGCGGCCCTCGAGCCACTTTGGCACAACAGGGTGCAGCGCGAGCAGGCCGTGTGTCAGGCGCTCTCGGCACGGCTCTTCTTCCACCATGGGGACCAGTATGTCCTACAGGAGGGCAAGGTTGTCATTGTCGACGAATACACCGGGCGTCTCATGCCCGAACGCTCCTGGAATGATGGCTTGCATCAGCTCGTGGAGATGAAGGAAGGCGTGGAGATCACGCCGCGCAAGCTGTCCATTGCGCGCACGACCTACCAGAGGTTCTTCCGTCGCTACCTGCGGCTGGCGGGCATGTCCGGGACGGCGCGCGAGCTCCGCGCGGAGATATCCGCGGTCTACCGGATGCCGACGCTGCCGCTGGCGACGAGGCTACCCGTGGCTCGACGGAACCTCGGCACGCGGGTATTCGCAAGCGAGCGCCAAAAGTGGTCTGCCGTGATCGACCGGGTGATCGAGCTTCGCGATGCTGGCAGGCCTGTGCTGATCGGAACTCGGACGGTGGCGGCATCCCAGGCCTTGCACGCGGCGCTCGAGGCAGCGGAAATCCCCCATGTCGTTCTCAACGCGCTCAACGATCATGAAGAGGGCGCGCTCGTTGCCGAGGCCGGTCAGCCCGGCCAAGTAACGGTCGCGACCAACATGGCCGGGCGCGGTGTTCATATCGGGGTCAGCGAGAATGTTGTGGCAGCAGGCGGTCTCCATGTGATCCTGACGGAGAGGCACGATTCCGCGCGCATCGACCGGCAGCTGATCGGCCGGACGGCGCGGCAGGGGCAGCCGGGCAGCTATGAGGCGATGCTCGCGCTTGATGATTTCCTTCTGCAGAACGTGCGCGCGCCGCTCCTGCGGATGTTTGCCGGGTCGAATGGGCCCCTGGGGCGGACGGCGGCACGGCTTCTCTTCCGAAACGGCCAGCGCCGTGCGGAGCGTGCAAACGCGCGCGCGCGGCGCGCCTTATTCACGCATGACCAGCGCCTGCAGGGCTGGTTGGCTTTCGCGGGTGTCGAAGAATGAGATGTTCGATGGTCATTGGTCACCTCGTGGCCGCCACCTTCCTGATGCCGAACCCCGGGCGGGCGGAGATCTTCGATTGCGTGATCGAACCGGCGCTCGTGGTGGAGATCGCCAGCGCATCCGGCGGGCTGATCCGCGAGCTCAATGTCTCGCGCGGGGATCTCATCAGCCGCGGGCAGGTTCTCGCCCGTCTCGATTCCGGCATCGAACGCACGACGGTCGATCTGATGCGCGAGCAGGCTGCGTCGGACGCCGAGATCGAGGCGCAGAGAGCGCGGCTGGAGCTGGCCCGGAGCCGGGCGGAGCGGACGAACAGCCTCGTGGAACGCAACATCGCTCCGCAGGCGGATCTGGACGAGGCGGAGGCCTCTGTCTCGGTGTCGGAGCGCGAGTTATCCATCGCTGCCATGCGGCAGAGAATTGCCGGTATGGAGCTGCGCCGCGCGGAAGAAATCCTGCGCCAGCGGACGGTCGTCAGCCCAATTGATGGCGTGGTCATCGAGCGGCTTCTCTACATCGGCGAGTTCTCGGATCAGGATCGTCCGGTGGTCCGGATTGCCCAGCTGGACCCCTTGCACGTAGAGGCGTTTCTGCCGATTTCTGTCTTTGCCGGGCTCGAGGAGGGCATGACTGCCCTCATTCGCCCGGCGGAGCCCGCCGGTGGAGAATACGAGGCGGAAGTCACGGTAATCGACAAGGTTTTCGACCCGGCGTCGAGCACCTTTGGCCTGCGCGCGGTGCTTCCGAACCCCGATCTCGCGATCCCGGCCGGCAATCGCTGCACGATCGAGCTGGTTGCGGAAGGTAAGTAGTGCTCGCCAAGTCTTGCTGGTATGGCTGACGCGCATCATCGTTAAGGCCTCGACATGACAGCACCATCAAGCGTGAAGACGGACAAGAACACCTCGCGCTACTCCAGCGGTGATTACTGGCGGGACAGGTCCGATCTTCTGTACTACCGCTACATCGAATACATCCTGCGCGTCGTTGGGCGCGATGCCAAAAGCCTTCTCGATGTTGGGTCAGGCAACAGCCCTTATCTCGAATGGTTCGATTGGATAGAGGACCGTCGCTCGGTCGATATCCGTGTGCCCTACAGCTCGGACAATGTGCAGGGGATCAAGGGCGACATCCACAAGCTCTCATTCGACAAGACTTTCGATCTCTGCACCTGTTTCCAAGTGCTCGAGCATGTTCCAGACGCCGCTGCCTTCGCGCGCCGGTTGCAGGAGCTCTCCGAAACGCTGATCATCTCGGTTCCTTTCAAATGGCCGGAGAATTGGACCAAGGGCCACATCCATGACCCTGTGGACTACGAGAAGCTCACGGGATGGATGGGTCGTAAGGCCAACTACAAGATGGTCGTGCGAGAGCCTTTCCGCCGCAACCAGCACCAGAGACTGATTGCCATCTATGATCGTGATCCTGACCGTCGCTTTGGGCGCCCTGACATCGATCAGCGTATTCGGCGCGACCAGAGAATGGATTAGTTGACGGCCCAGATGAAGGCTCTCAAGGCAGGCGCTGTCTGACAAATACCGGCATGAATATCTGCAGGGAAACAAGCTGATGAGCAGGCGGACCGCAATCATCCTCGGAGCCATGAAGGCCGGCACGACGACCCTGCATGGCATGCTTTCACAACATCCCGAGATTTGCCCCGGGCGGAAGAAAGAGCTCGATTTCTTTCGGAAGGATCGGGGTCCGATGCCCGAGGCGTATCTCAATGAGTTTCCGAAATTCGACGAAGAAAGGCACTCCGTTCAACTCGACAGTTCGCCCAACTACACCAAAGTCCCAATGATGTCGGGCGTGCCGGAGCGGATTGCCGACTATACTGGCCCAATCCGCATGATTTACATTCTGCGAGATCCTGTCGAGCGCATACGCTCTCACATCTACCACAACTTCAAGCAGGGCCGCTGGTCGCCGGAAACGCTGACGCCAAAGCAAGTGGATTTCTGCATCAGTGTTTCTACGTACCACATGCAGTTGGAGGCATATGCGCGTGCCAACCTTGAGGACGACATCATGCTCGTTGATTTTCACCGAATTGTTGAAAATCCGGAAACGGTGGCGCTCGAAATTCATCAGTTCATTGGGATCGAGAGGATTGCGCCCAAAAGCACCAGGGCCCGCCATGTGAATGCTGAGCCCAAGTCCAAGGATGAATTCATCGACCTTGAGCGGTGTCGTGATGCGCTGTCCGGGGAGGCAGAGATCCTGGAAAGTAGATACGGATTTCGACCGAGCATTCCTTGGAGCTAAACCGTGCAACTATGCAACGCCAAGTTGGCGCCGCCGCATCGAGGCGTTGCTCGAGTTTCGTCGATGCATGTACGCTGTTTCATGACTGAATGCATTTTTCACGGAGGCCAACGTGGCGATCTTTTATCTGACATACGACCTGAGCCACGAAGATGGCCTGAAGCATTACCAAGCCCTTCGCGAGGAGCTGACCCGCCTTCGGGCGCATCAGGTGGGCGAAAACGGCGCCTTCATTAATCTCAACACCGTGGACCCGAAGAGGCTCGTGGAAGCGCTGCAACCGCTCGTGGAAGACCGCGACAGGCTCTTTGCCGTGCGGATGGAGCCGCGCTCCTACTGGTATATCAACGCGCGCCGCGACACGAACGACTGGATCAAGGCCAATCCGCCAGTCCCGCTTGAAGAGGCCATGGCCGAACTCCAGGCGCGCGCCGAACAGAAGCCGCCGACACAATAGAGCTCTCCGCTTCGGCGCGTTTGCCAGGCGCGGGTGATGAGTGCGGACGATTGCACTCCTGCGACATGCGGGAATCGCCCTCAGGCGTCCTCGGTCGTTTGTCTGTTCTGCGCGAAAACGCCGGGGAGGAGCGCATCCGAAGCTGGCCTGAGGTGGCTCGCAAGGCTTGCGAGCTTTGCGACCGCCCCTTCCGCGCCTTCCCCGAAAATGCGGCCGATATTTTGCTGGGTCCGGGCGTGATAGCCCTCCGCCTGCTGCAGCATGCGGGACCGGTGGGCATCCGAGAACAGCTTCACCAGCTTGTAGTGAAACACCGGAACGATCGGGTTGAGGGTCCAGATGTCTGGCCCCGGTTGGGGCGTGTCATCTGTGTAGTGAAAGCTGTGAAAGCCTTGGTTCAGATGTCGACCCGGTTGGTATCGGCAGATTGACAGTTTGCGCAGGGAATCGAAGGTTCCAAAGGCGTGAAACCGGGCATCAAAGCGCCAGGACAGGTCTGCATAGGGCCCGAAACCCCAGGAAATAGATCCGGTTTCTCGATAGGTCTGCGATGCCGGGCCGGGCATGTCGCAGAACCAGCCAAAGGTGGCTGTGACATCGTCCTCGCTTATGTCCGTGCCATCGGGCGGCATCCGCAGATCGGGCAGCATGTCGAGTAGGAGGCAGGTGGCAAAATCGCGACCTTGCTGCGCAAGGTGGCCCGTCAAATCGCCGAGGGTGCCGAACGGCGCAGGCAGCTGAAGCATTTCATCCGCGTCGAGGATGCAGAGCCAAGTACCAGCGGGAACGAGGGCCTTGATCAAGCCCTCCATCCAAAGTGTCTTGCAGGTCCTGAAAGTGCCGATCTTGGGCCGCAACGCGAGAACATTGTCTCCCAGATCGAGATCCCTGACAGGCTGGGTCGAATGATCGTCGATGAGCAGAAAATGCGTAACCCCGAGCTTGCGATGATGGTTCACGAAGCTCGATAGGAAATCCTGCTCGTTATGCACACAGGCCACGGCGCAGATGCTCCGCTGTGTGATCGGGTCTATCTCCGGGAGCGGCTCGATATGGAACAGGTCTCGCAGGATGCCGTCTGCCGGGAGCGCCTCGATCAGCCGATGTTTGTAGGTCTGGACGCGGGACCGATACTTCGGCGCCAAGTCCTCGGATTTCGAATGCCTCTGGACGCTCAGGGCGGCATTGAAATTTCCCATCTCGCGAAAGAGCGCCTCTGTGCTCACGTAATCCGCGCCACGTGGGTTCAGCGGCGATCGATGGTCCGCCACTTTTCCGATGAAGGCCCTCCTGTTTGGGAGCTTCTCGTCCTGCAGATAGTTCCGTGCGCTCCCCGAGATCTTGAATATGTGCTTTCCTTCGCTGACCCCGATGAAGGGCAGGGCGGGGAACTCGGTCATGGCCCCGAGGATAACGTCGATCTCATCGAACTGGCGCGGCATGGAAAGTCCATGGTATCCAACATGCCTGTAGATCGAGGTGGGCATGCTGATCCGCCCGCTCGTGCCATCTCCCCAATTCCCGCTGAAATGGTGAAAGATGAACCCCGCCGGATAGGCCATGAGGAGATCGAGCAGCATGCGGGTTTCGCCTGCTGTCACAAAGTTATCGGCATCGAGGCTAGAGTAGACCTGCCCGCGCAGATGCGCTCGGAAGGCGTTCTTTGCCTTCCCGAAATGCCAGCTGTCGAGAGTCTCGACATCGCGCACAACGCGCAGATAGCCATCGCTTATGGCTTCGGGAAAATTGCCCGCGATCCAATCTCGGATCTCGGTGTCCGCGTCGAAGACCACGATGAGGAACTCGACCTGATCCCGAAATTCAGCGTTCGCCTTGAGGTTCCAGTCAAGCGTGCCCTTGAGGTCATCGAGACGGCCCATGACCGGAGTGCAGTAGGAAATTTTGCGAGAGGGCGGCGCGCTGGGGCCGTCGGCGCACCACTGCTCCCGCATGTCCCGCTCCAAATCCGTCATGCGCGCCAGAAGAGCGGCGCGTGTCACAGGGCGCCTGTCACGGTCATGCGCGCGCAAGTGCGTAAGGAGCGGATTTCCTGCACCTGCATCGGAGTAGGTATCAAGGTAAAAGCCGGTTTCGAAGCCAGGGCCCGGGTCGCGCCGCAAGAGCCGTCCATACCGTAGGAAATGCAGGCACGGGTCCATTCCAAGGAGTTCCGTGTCTGGGTAGGTCGAGCAGTACCACTTGGGGTCGTAGTACTCCGAGGCGCGCACCATGGCGATGTCCTCGGCGGACGGTTCGAAGACGAGATCCGCTCGAGCAAGCTTTGGTTGTGCAAGCTGGTCCGCCATGCGGTCGGCTACCCCCGGTTCAGGAGAGTTTCAAGTCAGCCAAAAGGGGATAAACCCCCATGTTGTGAGCAGGATACTGGAAGTTGTCGGCATTCGCCAAAGCAACGTCGCCGAGGACCTCCATGAAGAGGTCGTGGACCCACATCGGCCGTGGGCCGGGCTCCAAACGGAAGAGGGCCATGCGTCCGCGCGTTTCAGCAGGGCGGGCCAGCTTTTCGACGATGTGGTAGGCCGCACGGTCGACGTAGTCGTCGAACAATACCGTGGTCGGTTTCTTGATCCGGAGAAATGTGGCGATGAAGCACGCGGCCCGAAACCGTCCGTCGACAAGGACCAAGTCGGGGTCGCGAAAATAGGTCTTGCTCCAGATATCGGAGGGGTATCGGTAAAATTTGCGCCAATGCGCCACTCCTTCGGGGCGCCCCCACATGCCGGTGGGGCCGATATCGCAGAAATGTATCACGCCCTGACCCTGCAGATCCTCTGCATCCAGCCAGCGCTGCAGGTTAAGCGCCCATTGTTCGTCGCTTTCCACGCTCATGATAAAGCGTCCCGGGAGTCGTGCGCCGTACAGTGTCGATCCGCCTGACCCGTATTCCAATATTACCCGGGCATTGCCGTAGTGATGCTTGAGAAAAGCCAGTTCCTCGTCGGGGAACGTCAGTTGCGGTTCGTGGGACGTGTCGATCTTCATGTCTCCTCGAGCTGTGCTTCGAGCGCCCGCGTCAGGGCCGCGATCTCCTCGAAGCGATCTCGCAAGAGCGCCTTAAGGTCAGCAGCGCTTGGTTGCCCCGCAGCGCCTCCGATTTCTATAAGTCTCCGCGCCTGTGCCTCGTTCACGGACGCCATCGCCGCGATCTCGTCCCTGTAGTAGCGGACCGTATCGGCATGGTCTTTCTGAAGAGTTGCAATCTGGCCCCGCAGCGCCTCGTTATGCTTTTTCTGTCCTTCCAGCGCGGTTTTCAGGGCTGCCGTTTGCTCCGCGATGCCCTCAGCGGACTGGTGCGACACAACGCGATCCAGCTTCTGACGGTTTCTCAGCTCGACCACTTCGGACCTGCGGTCAAACAATTCGGCCTGCAGTCGTGCGGCGGCCTCGTGGCGGGTCTGGTAGGCAACAGACAGTGTTTCCTTTTCTGACTTTAGGCGCATCGCCCAAGCGCGATCGCCTCTGCTCGCCTCTTCCGCCCTGTCTCGTGCCGCCTTGAGTACGTGAAGCTCGGAAATGCGTTCGAAGAAGCGCTGCACCGAATGCCAGTGTTCTGTCGTCTGCGATAGATCGGCGAGCCGCGGCGGCGGAGCACTGCCAATCATCAACACATCGAGTCCGCGACCGTGAGAGAACGAAACGCTCGGGTAAGTGCCACGCAGCGTGGCCAGCCGGTCCGCGCTGGCTTTGTCGAGGTCCGGGTCGGCGAAGCCCGGGATTAGCAAAACCGCTCGGGAACTGAGCCGGGGGAGCCATGCCTCCTCGAATGCCCCTAACACATCCGTCGAGGGGAAACGCTCAAGTATCAGCAGGTCCACGCTTCCTGCGGTGATCTGGTCCGCGGCGTTTTCCGTGTCGGCAAATGCAAGCGTGGAGAAGTCTGCGTAATGCTCCGCATTTTGGGCCTCGAGCGCAGCCTGTCGGTCCTCGTCTTCGACAGTGCAAAACGCGAGGCAGGTCGTATCAAGTCCCAATTGATCTACTGCCTGGCAGGCGGCGAAGTACGCGGTTCCCTCGGAGCCTTCCACGCCAACAATTCTACTGGGCTTGAGATCGCTTACCAGCCAGAACAGGAAAGAAAGATGATCGAGGTAGGCTGAAGGAGCCAGGTGCCTTGCACGCCAAAGAAGCGGCGCCTCCCAGAGGGATCGCATGGTGGCCGCTGAAACTGAGAAGTCACTGGACATTTGCGCATCCGGGTCTGCCACGGTCTCACCGCTTCAGCGGAAAGTCGCAGTATTCGAGGAGGTGAGCAAGTTGCCGCTTCTAGAGCAACCCTTAAGACCATAGTTCGCGGTTGCATATGACGCGTTTTGGCGGGTAAGCCACGATTGCCCCGTGGGCAGCGAGTGAAGTTCGAGGCTGGTATGCCAAAATCCACGATATTGCTCTCTTCGGCGCGATCCGGGACGAATTTCTTTTTGGCAGTGTACAAGAAGTGCTTTCCCGACGACTTCGTCGTGAAGGAGATCTTTCGGAGGGGCGGCGACAATCTGGACGCGTTAGCCGAGCAGCTTGGTGTGTCCCGCGAGCAGGTGATCGACCTCCAAATATCGGATCCGTTGACGCTCTGGAAGAGGATCAAGCAGAGCTGTGAGAGCGGGAAGAGCGCTGCGGTCGCCAAGATCTTTTACTACCATGACGCCGAAAACACCGCTCTGCGGGAGCACTTCCGGGACAACGACCGGGTGGTCCACTTGATCCGTCGCAATGCGTTTGACGTGTTCCTTTCGGAGCGCATGGCCCGAAAAACGGGGCAATGGCAGGAGTTCAAGAGAACGCCTGCACACGAAGTCGAGTCAATCGAGCTCGATCCAGAGGAACTGGCAGCGTTCCGGCAACGCCAGACAGACTTTGTGTCCCGAGCACGCGAATTCTTTTGCACCGCCGACTACACGGAAATCTTCTATGAAGATATCGCCGGATCTCCGGGCGAATGCGCTACGACGCTGGAGAGGATTTATGGGTCCTTGAAAAGCCCGGCTCCGAAGCAGGTCGGCCTCATCCGTCAGAAGAAGAAGTCGAACCGCGAGCTTGTTGCAAACTACGATGCTGTAAAACATCTTGATGGTGCAATTTTCTGAACCACGTCTCACGATAGGAATTCGCAATGTCCGCGCCTCTTTTCGACACGCCCTTCGTGATATGGACCCTGCAGCGCACGGGCGGAACAAACCTGAACAAGCACCTCAACATGCATTCAGGGAACGAGAAGTATCAGGATGAGCCGTTCAACCGCCGTCGGGAATGCGGGGCCGTCACGCAGGCTTGGCTGGATGACCAGAACGAGGACGCGCTCCATCGGTCGATCAACGTCATCTGCGCCAAGCGCAAGAACATGAAGCACTGTGTCGAACGGATCCCTTGGCCCATCAGCGAAGCGTTGATCGCAGCATCTCATCGCGCGGGCTACGCCCCTGTCTTCCTCTTTCGCGAGGACCCGATGCAGCGGCTCCTCTCGATGGAATACGCCATGCGCACAAAGGCTTGGGGCCCCAAGAAGGCTTCGGAGAACTCTGAGGATCCTTCGGCGTTCGACAAGCCCTTGGACGTGGACGCCCTCATCGCGCATGAAACGCGGGCAAACAACAAGCTCAAGAAGGCTTGGCGACAGCTGAAGAAGGCGGGCGCGGCTCCAGTCGCCGTTTCCTACGAGGAGCTCTATTCAAGCGATCCTGAAGAGATGCGAACGGCTACGAAGCGGGTGTTCAAACGGCTGGGCGTTCCTGCCCTCGATGAGAAGGTCATCGAGGGGATCCGGAAAACCGGAGACCAGCAGACGCGCGACAGATACAGCAACTTCAAAGGCCGCGATGAGCTTCAGTCCCGGCTGGTGGAGCTGCCGAGACTGCCGTTCGCGCGACAGAAGGCCGGTGTCGAACCGACTGAATGAAGCGGCTCATCCTGCACGCCGGCATGCACAAAACCGGCACGACGGCGATCCAGAGCATAGCGGCCAAGAACCGGGACGATCTTTTCAAGAAGGGAGTCTACTACCCGAGGAGCTGGGAGTTCTTCGGTAATCCCTCGCATTTACCAAGCGCGAATGCGCATTTCAGCCTGTTCAATGCCCTTGCCGGGCTTCGTCCGCGTGACAAGAAGAACCTCCAAAGGTTTCGAACGCATCTCCTCGAAGAGATACCGGATGACTTTACAATCCTGCTCAGCGCAGAGTCACTGAACAGGCACGTCGTGCCACAGGCTGCGTCATTTGCAGAAGGCCATAGGGCCTACATTGCCCGCGTTGCAGAGTATTTCGCCGGGTTCCACACCGAGGCCGTCGTCTATTTTCGGCAGCCGAGCGATTTTGCAGAATCCATGTATGCCGAGAATGCCGTCTCCTATCCGGTCATCGAAGGCTTCAAGAAAGCACAAAAGAGCTTCGTGAAAAGGTTTCAGTATCGCGAGTTGAGGGAGGGGTACGCGGTTCATTTCCCGATTTCATGTCGGAGCTTCGAGGCGGAAAAAGACCGTTTGCCGGGGAGTTTCTGGCGCGACTCGGGCCTACCGGCGCCATCCGATATCTTGGAGAGAACGCGCCGGCCTTCGATACCCAAGGCGGCGGTGCGCTGGATCTACCGGGCAAAACGGCATCGGGGCGCACCCATGGAGCGGCCAGAGAGGCTGCGGAGGTGGCTCTTTGCCTATCAGGACGAGAACGCCCAGCTCTTCAGGAGCAGCGTGGCGTCTTCCTTCTGGGATGGCCTGTCGGACAGCGCGGCATTTCATGACCAGATGCTGGACGGTTTTGGAGATATTGCCTTTGCACGTCCGGCATCCGTCCCGCCACGCTGCGCTTGGAGCGCGCAGGACCATGCCCAGGCCGAGGCGCGCTTCGCAGCATGGCAGACAGAAAGGGCTGATTGGCTACGAGAGCGGGCCGAGAGGGGCGTTCCACCCTTCATCGACCCGGAGGCGCCTTAAGGCCACCTACGCAAGCGCAACGAGAGAGCCGTGGGAGTGTTCAGCTGCCGGGAATGCGCACTTTCAGCGCGAGGGCCTCGGGAACGAGCGCGTTGATTTGGGCGACGTGCTCGGGGAGGCATCGCGTGGCGAAGTCATAGCGCTCCACTGTCTGCGCCCGTGCTGCAGGGCCGATATGGGCATAGTCATCCGGGCGCGCGAGAACGTCGACGACCTGCCGCGCCAGCGTCTCCGGGCGGAAATAATCGGCCAGAAGACCTGTTTTTCCGTGCTCGATCACCTCGCGGACCGGCTCTGTGTCCGAGCCGATGACCGTGGCCTCCATCGACATGGCCTCAAGGAGGGACCAGGACAATACGAAGGGCATCGACATGTAGAGGTGGCACCGCCCGAGCTTGATGACGTTGCAAAAGTCAGGGTAGGACACACGTCCGAGGAAATGGACACGGCTCCAGTCCACGTTCGTCCCAAGCTCCTCGGCCAGTTGGCCGCGCAGGCCTTTCGGGTGTTCGATATCACGACCGTAGGACGTCTCTTCACCCCCCACGATGATGACACGAGCCTTCGGCCGCTCCTTGAGGATTTGCGGCAGCGCACGCATTACGACATGGAAGCCGCGCACGCGCTCGAGGTTTCGCGCCACATAGGTCACCACTTCGTCATCGCGTGTCAGCGGTCGTTCGAGGCGCTCCAGTCGCAAGCTCACCTCGCGATCCGGCTGGAGAAGGTCGGTGCGGATGCCGTCGTGGCAGACAAAGAGCTTGTGATGGAAGCTCTCCGGAAAGCGGTCTCGTTGCCAGTAGGTCGGGCAAATGCCCTGGTCGACCGTCTCGATGTTCATATGTGGGACGACATTCCGGCCACGCGCGAAGTAGGCCGCGTGTGGGCCCACGGGCTCTTCGGGATCGTAGCCGACGATGCCGCCCGTGAGCTGGTAGTAATATTCGAAGAACCCGATGATCGGAACGTGAGGCCATACATCCTTGAAGAATGTCAGCTCGCCCCATCCGGTATGACCGATGACGATATCGGGCACGAACCCGTCGTCGTCCTCGAGCTTTCGGGCCGCCGCCGCCGCGCTGTAGCCGGCGGCCGAACTCTCTTCCCATGGTTTGGACAATCCAAAGGCGTCGTCCGACGGCCTGTGGATCGGGGAATAGACGCGGACGGCTACCCCTTTCAGCTTCACATCGCGGCGCTGGGTCAGGAAGACGATCTGATGCCCCCCGATCGCCACCAGCCATCGCAGCATTTCGCGATACTGGCCGGGCATGTTCTGATGCACGAAAAGTAACTTCATAACTCATCCTTGCCGCACCATGTGCTACGAAAACCGTCGTCATGAGCGCGCTCATGGGCAGCGGACCCGCCTTCACTATGCGCGATCATCCCGTTCATTCAGCAAGATCAGAGCAGTCTCGCAACCTGCTTCGCGGCTCGACCATGGGTGACTGCCGCGCAGCGAGATAGAAATGTCACTGGAGGTGCCTGCTAGCGGACTTCGGCGCGTGGGGGGGCGGATCTTCATTGGCAGGCGACGCGCCGTTGGATTGCTGGCTTTGGCGCACTTTTGGTCCGCCGCTCCTCGATACAGAAAGTGCGCTGTGGCTTCCGCCGCCGGCCGCCACGGCCGCTGAATTGCATGTCGAAGCCCGAACAATTTAAGCGCATTCCGAGGCACTGTTCATAGAATTGCCACATTCGAGTAACTGAACGATAGCCCCCGCCATGACAGGCCACTCCCTGCTGTCATCGGGGGACAAACGAGATGCCTGGGCTCGCTCCGGTCGTGACCTTGCATGGGGTCGACGCTTTCGGCCAACTCAGAAACATCACCAGCCTCGCCATCCTCACGCGGGCCGAAGAGGGCTGGCTCTATGCCGCCAGTCGTGATGGGGCCATCTATGCGTGGTCTCTCGGCGCAGGCATGGATTCACCGACGCTCCTACAGCACATCGAAGCGCCGGCCGCCCCGAGCCTGCAAAACCTCACGCGGCTCGAAGTCCTTGATGGCCCTGCGGGCCCGCATCTTCTCACTGGAGGCGTCTTCGGACATCAGGCAGGCGCCTATGAAATTGAGAGCGGGACGGGAGAGCTTGAGGAGAGCCGCATCGCGGTGGACAACGCCCTGGGGGCTCATTTGAGCAGCGCCCTCACCGCCGATGGTCAAAGCTATCTCTTTACCGCGGATCGCGGCGGGCAGAGCGTCCAGGGGACGCGGATCGACTCCGATTTCGGGATGTCTGGCGCAGATGATCTTGACGCAGGCGGGCAAGTAACCGCGCTGGCGACGTCTCTCATCGGCGGCCAAGGGTACGTTTTCGTAGCCGAGAACAGCGAGCAGACCATCAGCAGCTACCGTATCGAGGCCGATGGCGACGTGGAGCACGCGAACACGCTCGCAGCGGAAGAGGGGCTCGCCTTCCGGGAGCCCACCGCGCTTGCCGTGGCCGAGGTGGACGGTGTGCAGTTCCTCGTCCTCGCCGCGGCTGGGACATCCTCCCTCAGCGTGATCCGCATCGATGAAACCGGCGCTCTGACCGCAGTGGACCGGGTGTTCGATACGCTCCGGACCCGTTTCAGCGATGTCGTTGCCCTCGATGTCGTCACGCTCGGGGATGATGTCTTTGTCCTGGCGGCAGGCTCCGATGACGGGGTCAGCCTTTTCGCCCTTCTGCCGGGCGGGCGCCTGCATCACCTCTCCGCAATCGCGGACGGCACCGACACCTCCCTCCAAAACGTGGAAACCCTCGCATCAAGAGTATCCCCGGCCGGGCTCACCGTGTTCGCGGGCTCCTCGAGCGAGGCGGGGATCACTGTATTGGAGGCGGACCTGACGAATTTCGCAGGGGCGCAGCGCAGTGGTCCGGGACAGACCACGATGGCAGGCGGTGAGGAGGTCGATATCCTGATTGCCACCGAGGGCCCTATCGATTTGACGGGCGGCGCGGGCGCGGACGTCTTCATTTTCGATCCGGTTCTCGATCCGGATGTGGCACCGAGCGACGGAGATCTCGGGCGGATCATGGATTTTCAACCAGACGAAGACCGGATCGATCTCTCGCCGATCTTGGCCCTCTATGAACTCGGGCGCGTCGATTTCTACGACGCGTCGACCCGCGCGAACATCGAGGTTGGCCCGTACAGTTTCGAAGTCATTGCAGCGACAGGCGCTGCACTCGATCCGGCTGATTTCACCGCGTCGGCGCTGAAGCTTTCCGATCGCCCCACGATAGACCCGCTCAACCATCCTGCGCTGGAGGGCGCCGATCTCAACCCGGATCCCGAACCTGACCCGGATCCCGACCCTGACCCAGATCAAGATCCCAACGTTGGCGTCACGCTAATAGGTACGGAAGCCAGAGATACTCTCGTCGGCAGTGAGTGGGACGATTTCATATTCGGCCTAGGCGGCAACGACAGGCTCGAAGGCGGAAACGGAAGCGATGTGCTGGACGGTGGAGATCAGGGCGACCTCATCCTCGGCGGCAATGGTGGTGATCAAATCGAGGGAGGCGAGGGCAACGACGAGCTTCGAGGCGAAGCTGGGGACGACACGATCGCGGGGGGCGCAGGCGCGGACTTCATCATCGGAAATATCGGCGATGATGTGATGACCGGATCGGGGCTCTCTGACTTGGTGTTCGGCGGCCCCGGCAATGACTTCGTCAATGGTGGATGGGGTTATGACCGGATCAACGGAGGAACCGGCGCCGACAAGTTCTTTCACATTGGTATCTTCGATCACGGGTCAGACTGGGTGCAGGATTACAATGCCTCGGACGGTGACGTTCTCTTTTTCGGAAACGCTAGCGCCGAGCGTGACGACTTCCGTGTCTCGGTGGTGGAAACGCCCAGAGCGGGGATCGCCGGCGTCGAGGAGGCTTTCATTGTCTATATCCCGACGGGTCAGATCATGTGGGCCCTCGTCGACGGGAGCGCTCAGTCAGAAATCAATCTTCAGATTGCCGGCGACAGCGCGATCTACGATCTCTTTGGTTAGGGCATGTCGGCTGGCCAGCTCCGTGGGGCAATGGTATGCCTCGCAACAATCAAGCACCTGTCGGGCGCGCCATGTTTCGCAGACGGCTTCCCCTTTGGCCCCGTGACCAGCGGCGCATTGTTCGGTCATTGAAGCGTGATGCAGCGCCGCTGCGGATAATTCTCAAGACCCGCAACGAGCCTTTCTTTCTAAGGGACTGGTTCCGTCACCACGCGGCAATCGTGGGCCCGGAGCACTTGATCATCGCCGACAACATGTCCGACGATCCTGATGTCCTTTCGCTGCTTGCCGAGCTGTCTCATCGCGCGCACGTCTTTCAATTCGACGCCTTCCATGACGACCTGCACAAGCGCGAACTCTTTCAGCCGTTCTATTCGGCGCTTGAAGACACGTGCGATTGGTCGATGCTCCTCGATACCGACGAACGCCTGACCTGGATGGACCGTTCGGGCTGGATTGCCGACCATCGCCTCGTCGATCGCGTTATGCAGCGCACAACGGACGCGCACGCTTTGCCGGGGCTTCTTGTCGAAAACCAGCCTGGCTCCCGCGATCATCTGCGCTTTCCACAAAAGACCGACCGCCTAGCCTCGGTGCTTCATTGGGGCAAACCAGCGCTTGCCTCGAGTCATGGCAGGAAGCTGACTGGGGCGCAGTGCCATAACATTCAGTTCCCAAGCGAGATGTTTAGCGCGGACGTGCCGCCATGCCTTGTTGCGGTGCATCTTTGCAACCTCGACCCCCAGCAGCGCATGCGGGCGAACCGCGAGAAACTGGCGGCACGCGGTGTTTGCGGATGGGATACCCCGTTCATCGAGATCGCGCGAATTGATGTCTCCACTGAGCAGCGCAGTGTGATACGGCGCTGCGTTCTAGAGATCGACCGCTTGCTCAAGGCCGCGCCTATCAAGCCGGATAGTCGGGGCGCCGTCGTTATGCGCGCGGATGGCACTCTTGGGTTTTCGAGCAGCGCGGCGGAACAGGCATTCGAATATGTTCAAAGCAACGGCGCGGAGATGCTAAGGGCTGCCTCTCGTTAGGCCCAAGGCGAAGGCGCACATGGTGCTCTAGCCATCGTCCTCGCTTCCGATGACCCCGTGGTAGTAGTCGATCGCGTTTCCCACGTCGTCAAAGTACCGTAGCTTTCCATTCTCGAGGACGGCGCCTGCGTCGCAAATCCGGCGCAGCATAGGCGTTGTGTGGCTCACGACGATCGCCCCGCTCTTTTCCATGCGCGCTTTGAAGACCTCTTCGCTCTTGTGTTTGAATGCCGCGTCGCCGACCGAGGTGACCTCGTCCACCAGGTAGGTATCGAACTTGATCCCCATGGACGTGCCGAATGCGAGCCGGGAGCGCATGCCTGACGAATAGCTTCGGAATGGCAGGTGGAAATGCTGCCCCAACTCCGCGAAGTCTTCGACGAAATCGAGCAGCATGTAAGTATCGACACCGTAGATCCGCGCCACGAAACGCACGTTCTGAGCGCCGGTCAGCTCCGGGTGAAAACTGCCTGCGAACCCTACAGGCCATGAAATCGTACCGTTCGAGATCACCTCGCCGCTGTCTGGGTCCATCGTGCCTGCGATCATCTTGAGCAAGCTCGACTTCCCGGCTCCGTTCCGGCCCAGAAGCGCAACGGATTTGCCGGTGGGGAAAGTGACGTTCAGATTGTCGGCCACCACCTTGCTGCGACCATTCAGGAAGTATGTCTTGGACAGACCTTGCAACCGGATCATGGGACTCAGCGGCGATCCTTGATGCTGTAGTAGACGAGTACGCCGATGGCCCACATCAGCAGCAGGAATGCCGACGCGACGATCGCCGTGATGAGCCGTTGCGGGTAGAGGGCCTGCTCCGGCAACGTTGGGGTGACGTAGGCGGCGAGGTAGCGCGTCTTTCGTTGCCCTTCGGCCAGCGCGCTGTCATGCGCCGCGAGCGCTGCGAGGTAGGCCTGCTGTGCAAATTCCTGGTCCACGGTGAGCCGTTCGAATTCTGACAGGACCCGGACGTAGTCTTCCTCGGAGTCGGCCTCACCGCCGAGCACGAATTTCGATCGTTCCTCGGCGATCCGGTTTCGGATGACCTCGATGCGGCGATCGGCCTGCGTGATCCGCGGATCGCCTGCGCGCGTTGTCTGCGCGAGGAGATCGCCCTCGATAAGTGCCGTCGCCAATTGCTGTTGCAGGTTATTGAGAAGACCCATCTGGCCCTGGATGTCTGCCTGCGGATCGACGATCCGTGTCAGGCTGCGGAATTGCGCGAGGGCTTCCCGTGCGTCCTTGAGCCGTTCAACCGATTGCGCAAGCTCTTCGCGGGTGTAGCGCGTGGTATCGTCTCTCGCGATCACGCTCAGTTCATTGATCATGGCCGCGCTGTCATCGAAAATCGCTTGGGCGATCTGCTGCGCTTCTTCTGGATCAAACGCCTTAACCTGCAGCTCGATCAACCCGCTGCCGGTGTCGTAGTAGATCTTCACCATCCGGCTCCAGTAGCTGACAAGCTCCTCGATGGTGCTGTCAGGGGCTAGGGAATAGACCGGATCGATCTCCCGATGGCGCGAATAGAGGCCGCGCAGGTCCAGCCGCGCGTCGATCTGGCTCACCAATTGCTGACTTTGGATGAATTCGTAGAGGATGTCGGTGTCCGAGGAACTTGAGCCTGAAAGCTGCGTCAGCCCGCCGAGCAGTTCAACCGCGGAGCCGACCTCTTCACGGCGCACCACGAAGCCCAACGTCGATGCATACTGATCCTGTGCGCGGGTGTAGAGATAACCCGTCACGAGCGAGGACGGGGCCAGCACGACGAGAAGGAAGCTAAGTGCAATCAGGAGGTGTCGCACACCACTTCGCGCCGGGCGCGCCGGAGGGCGCACATTGCCGGACTTGCCTGTGCGCTTGGAGCCTGGCTTGCCCTTGCTGCCCGCTCCGGACGCTTTGCCGGCTTTGCCGCGTTGCTTTTCGGCCTCGCCCGGTCGTGCCTTTGGCCGTCGCTGGGGCGCCTCCGCAGCCTCGGCTCGCGCGGGGTCCGCCTCTTGAACGGCCGGTGAGACCGCGTTCTCATCGGGCTTCTCTGCAGCCATGCGCAGCTGCATGACGGGCCTGCTTCTGGGATTTTTCTCTGCCACGAAAGTGCTCCGACGGTGCTCGTTGATTGCGCCGTCCTTTGTCTCATTGCATATAATAAATGCAGTATTACAGCAACATGCTGCGCCGAGAGGATGCAAGGTCAACATGCCCCGGGTATCATCGGGTGTACGCACTCGGTCCTTTGCCAGTTTGCGAACGATCACCGCACTTGTTCTGCGTGAGATGTCGACCCGCTACGGGCGTTCTCCTGGCGGTTACATTTGGGCGGTCCTCGAACCGGTCGGTGCGATCGCTGTCCTGTCGATCGCATTCAGCCTCTTGCTGCGTGCACCGTCGCTCGGGACGAATTTTGCATTGTTCTACGCGACCGGCTACTTGCCTTTCGCGCTTTATCTCACTCTGGCGGCGACGATCTCGCAGGCCATTCGCTTCTCGCGGCCGCTGCTAGCCTATCCCAGCGTGACGTTCATGGACGCGATTCTGGCCCGCCTACTGCTCAACGTGCTCACCCAGGTCATCGTTTTCTACATCATCGTTACCGGCATACACCTCGTCTATGATCTGCGATCGATCCTAGACTTTCAGGCGATTGCCCTGAGCCTATTTATGGCAACTTCCCTGGGCTTCGCGGTTGGCGTCCTGAACTGCTTTCTGATGGCGATCATCCCGGCCTGGGAAAATCTCTGGCTAATCGTCAACAGGCCGCTATTCATTCTTTCTGCGGTCCTCTTCATCTACGAGGACCTTCCCGAGGTCGCGGCCAACTGGCTCTGGTACAACCCGCTCGTTCATATGACTGGCGTAATGCGGACGGGGTTCTTTCCCACCTACGAGGCGACCTATGTTTCGTTGGTCTACTACTTTGGTATCGCGCTGGTTCTGTCGACGCTGGGGCTGGTGTTTCTCGGGAGGTATCACCGGTATATTCTGAACGAGAGGCGCTGAGGTCAGCGTGATTTCGCCTCGCAACGGCAATGAATTGCATGTGAGAAACCCCATTGGTACACCCAACAGCGGTATAACCTCGCGGACAGCACTCTCTCCTTGTTGAGCGTACTTTTTCATAAGACCCGGAGGGCGGCGCGCTTCTTTTCTCTCAGTCCGATCTCGCTTTACGCAACTTGGAGAATCTGGCGCTCGGGGGAATTTGACAGGGATTTCTATCTTGAGTGTCACCCCACGCTGAACCAACTCTTCCGTCTGTTTCCTGAGCGCCACTACGTTGTGTTCGGAGAAGCCGCCGGTTTCCAGCCGAGCCTTGCCTTTTCGCCGAGAGCCTATCGCGAATTGAACCCGGACCTCAGCGATGTGCAGGCGCCTTTCCTGCACTACGTGCGCTACGGCAAGCGCGAGAACCGCCTGACCCGGAGCAGCCCGAACGGGGGCGCGCTGAAGGGCGAGATGTTGCCGCCTGTTCTGCGCCCGGCTCCTCTCGGGCAAAAGACTGCCCGCGTGGCCGTGGTTGTGCATATCTACTATGCCGACCTCTGGGAGGAAATATCCGGCACCATCGAGAGGGCCGGACTGGATCACGACCTCTTCGTGACGATCACAGATCATGGAACGCTGAGCGAAGGCCTCTCGGACCGGATCAGGCATACATGGCCAGACGCCCGTGTCGTCACGATGCCCAACCACGGGCGTGATATCTTCCCGTTCGTGCATCTTCTGAATTCGGGATTGCTCGCGCCCTATGAGGCGGTCTGCAAAATCCACACAAAGCGCTCACCGCACCGGGAGGACGGCGATGTATGGCGCAGGCATCTGATCGACGGGTTGCTTCCAGCGGAAGCGGCCGCGGAACGCCTGGAGCGTTTTCTTGCAGATCCCCGCGCGGCACTCTGGGTGGCAGACGGTCAGCATTACGAGGGCAAGCATTGGTGGGGCTCGAATTACGAGAACACGGTCGCCCTACTCGCCCGGGTCGAAATCCGCCCCGATCCGGATCGTCTCTCCTTTCCGGCGGGTTCGATGTACTGGCTCAAGCCGCCGGTCCTCGCAATGATCCGTGGCATGCAGCTCGATCAGGATGATTTCGAGCTCGAGGCCGCGCAGGTCGATGGGACGCTGGCGCACGCCTTCGAGCGGGCCATGGGGCACATCGTGGCCGCGGGCGATCTCAAGATCTTGCAAACGAGCGACTTGTCCGAGACGCGCACGGCCGAGCCCGCGCCGGTCGGCCCCACCTATGTCAGCGCATTTTACCTTCCGCAGTTTCACCGTATCCCTGAGAACGATGCGTGGTGGGGACAGGGATATACCGAATGGCAGGCCGCCGCTTCCGCACGGCCCCAATTCGAGCACCATGCGCAGCCGGCCTTGCCCTCGGCGCTCGGCTTCTACGATCTGTTGCAACCGAGGATTATGGCCGAGCAGGCCTCCCTTGCCCGGAAATCCGGCATCGATGCGTTTTGCGTCTACTTCTACTGTTTCGACGGCGAGACGCTGCTCGAAGGGCCGCTACGGAACCTGCTCAACGAGCCTGAGGTCGACTTCCCGTTCTATCTCTGCTGGGCCAATGAAAGCTGGCGTCGCAACTGGGATGGACTGAGCGGCGAGGTCCTCGTGGATCAGACCTATGCTGCGGGTTTCGAGGAAAAGCTGGTCGAGGCGGCGGTGCCTTATCTGAAGGATAGACGCTACCAGCGGCCGGACGGCTCGCGTCCGCGCTTCGTGATCTATCGCCCCGAAGACATGCCCGACCCCGAGGCATCCGTGGCCGCCCTACGCGCGGCATGGAGGACCGTTGGCGTGGGCGAGGTGGAGCTTGGCGCAGTGCAATTCCACGTCTCGGGAGGCAGCGACGTCCCGCCAGACCTGTTCGACTTTCTCGTCGAGATGCCGCCACACGGGCTTGTGACACCCGCGGACTACCTTGTCGGGGGGCCAACGTCACAAGATCTGGATGAACCGGGTGCCATCAAACCTTCTCCCGGCTTTTCGGGGCTGATTTACGATTATGAAGCCGTGATCGCGAACTCCATCGCAGAAAACGATGAGCGCCCCGTCAATCTGATCGCGGGGGTCATGCCCTCATGGGATAACACCGCTCGCCGTGGTCGGCTGGCGCATATTGCATACGGAGCCAATCCGGTCCGCTTCGCGCGGTGGCTGTGCGAACTCAGTCGTCATCGGCTGGCTGGATCCTATCGCAGAGAGCTGATGATCAACGCGTGGAACGAATGGGGCGAGAAGGCAGCCCTCGAACCTTCTCGACAATACGACACGGCCTGGCTCGACGCGCTGCGTAGCTGGCGCGACGCCACAAAGAAAGGGGAGCCCTAACCTTGGCAAGGCTCGTCATACATGTTGGCACCCACAAGACAGCCACGACCACGATCCAGAAGACCTTTCACGCGAACCGGAAACTGCTCGCGAAGCACGGCATTCACTATCCGAACATGGGACGGGTGCCAGGGCACCATGGGTTGGTCACGGATTGGGTCAATCTCCCGCCGGTCTTCCATCTCCCGGAAGGCTCGGCTGCGGCTTGGCAGAGGCTTGTTCGTGAAACCGCCAAGGGCGATCAGACAGTCTTTCTGAGCAGCGAGGAATTCTCCCGGGGGCATCCCGACAACCGCATTGACCTCGCGAAGATCCGGTCGTGGCTCGACCCCTTCGAGGAGGTCCGAGTGATCTGCACGCTCCGGGACCAAGTCTCGTTCCTGCAGTCGGTATATCTCGAGATTTCGAAGAAGAAGGCCCCGATGATGTGGGCGACGTACCTAAGCAACGCGATCAAGCGGGGCTACGCGGCAGGATTGCTCCTCGACTACACGCAGCTCGACGACCACCTTCTGACAGCCTTCTCAGAGCATGAAATTGAATATCTCGACTACAGCACGGCGTGCGAAGGCCCGGGGATCCTAGCCACCGTGCTGGACAAGGCGGGATGCGAGATGGATCCCGCGCTGCTTGCCAATGGCAAAAACGTCCCGAGCGCCAACGTCTCTCCCGACCCGTTATCCGCGTGGATCGCCGGGATGATTGTCCGACCGAACGTGCCCAGCACAGAGATGATTGCATTCGTGAATGAGAAACTCCTCTCTGCACTCAAAGGCCCAAGCGACACGACAATCTTCACCCGCAGCGAACAAAAGCGGGTGGAGGCGGTCGTCGAGCCGAAAAACGCAGCATTGCATCAGAGACTTGCGGCCCGGCAACCGAACTTTCGCCTGAGCCCGACCAGCTTTCCGAAGGGGATCGCCTATCGCAATGATCTGCCGACCGGATTCTGGCTAAACCTGTCCAAATCACTGTACAAAGGCGATGCACCAGACGCTGCCTAGCTCCTCGGATTGCGCGCGTCGGACGACGCAGAGAGAAGATCGAGATGGATACTCACCTGCCTGCCCTCGAGAAGCAGTCCGTCGCCTCGGACGGCGTCGGCCTGCAGGTGCTTCGTTCCGAGAGTCTTTTCCTGCCGGCCGCGTACAGCGAGGGCGGCCCTGCTCTCGGCATCCTACCCTTTCTGTTTTGGGTGATCGAGAAGACGGCCCCTCGTCGCTTGGTCTGCTTCGATCCGCACCCTGGCGAGGCGTATTTCGGGCTTTGCCAAGCGATCGATCACAATGGTCTCACGACCGAGGCCTTCAACATTACAGATCCCACGGGCCTCGCTGCGCTCGCAAAGACGAACGGCGCGGCATATGCCCGCTTCTCAACGCTTCTTGACGCCTGGGCCGAGCCGGTCATCGAACGTTTCGAACCGGCTTGTGTCGATGTCATCTACATTGAACTCAATGAACCTCCCCAGGACTTGCAAGACTGGCGAGAGAAGCTCTCCCCAGGCTGCATCGTACTCGTGCATGGCGCAAAGGATCCGGAGCGGCAGGGGGCTTTAGGGGACGTGCTGAGCCAGCTGCAGCTTGGCGGTGTGGATTTCACGCTGGCGGCCGGCAACGGTCTCGCCGTGGCGCTGGGGTCTCAGGCCCCTGCGGCGCTGCAGCTCATTCTCCAAGAGACCACGCCCGGCCATGCGGAGGCCCATCATGCCTTCATTCGCCTTGGGCAGGCGCAGGTCGACGCCCACGCTGTGCGCAGTGAGCGAGCCGCTCGGCGCACTGCCGAGGTACAACTGGAGGAGATGCGTCAAGCCGAAACCTCCCGCGGGCTCGCGCTCCAAGCACTGGACGAGAAGACCGTAGCGCTGGAGCGAGCACATGCCGCGCGGCTGGCGGAAGTGGAGGCGCTGAAAGCTCTGTTGGGCGAGGCCGGTACATCGAGTCACCAAGTCCAAGACCGCATCGCCGAACTCGAGGCTGCGTTGCGTTTGAAAGATCACGAGCTGAGAGAGCTCCGCGAGACGTCCTCGGAGAAGATCGAAGCGCTTGAGAGCAAGTGCACCTGGCTCCGCAAGGAAGCTGCAAAGACGACTGCAAACGCGGCAGAGCTTAAAGAGGCGCGATCAAGGCGTGCCGCGCTCGAGGATGATCTCGCTCGGCTCACAAAGTCGGCTCATGGAGACAAAGCGGCCTCGGCCACTCGAATTCAGGACCTAGAGACCCGTCTAGCCCAGGCTGAGGCAGCGCAAGAAAGAGTTGCAAAATCGGCTCGCGCGAACCAGTCGGCGTCAAACGCCCAGATTTCTGAGCTTAAGGAGCAGCTCGAAACTCGCGTGGAAGAGCTCGTCGCACTCACGCAACTCTTCGAAACCGAGGTCGGGACGCTCAGGGACACGCTTCGCGACAGACAGGAATGGCACGAGATCCAGATGGAACTTCGCGATGCCGAGATCGCGATGCGCCGCGGCGCGCGTGGTCTCCTGCGCCGGGGCGATCCTGGCGTCCACGCCGGTCTGCCCAGTCTGAAGCAACAGGTCGCGTTGCTCACGGCATGTCCGCTTTTCGATGCCGAGTGGTATAGGCAGACATATCCGGACGTCGCCGAGGCGGCGATCGATCCAGCACGCCATTACGTCCTCCACGGCGCGCTCGACGGACGCAATCCAAGCCCACAGTTTGACACGATGTCATACTATCGCACCAACCGTGACGTGGCCCGGAGCGGTATGAACGCGCTTGTGCATTACGAGATGTTTGGCCGTGACGAGGGGCGCGGCCTGCATCGGTCCGGAGATTAGAGCATGGACTTCGCGGCCCAGGTCAAAGCGATCCGAAAGACCGGTCAGGTCCACAGCCAGTGGTACCTCGATGCGTATCCGGACGTAGCACGCCTCGGGATGGAGCCTGCCGAGCATTACCTAAAGTATGGGGCCGCCATGGGTCGCAACCCAGGTAAGAACTTCGACACCCGGTTCTACCTCGAACGCTATCCGGACGTCGCCGAGACCGGCATGAACCCGCTCCTGCACTACGCCCGCTTTGGCGAACGAGAAGGCCGGGACTGCAAAGGGTCTGACCTCGAAAAGGACATGGCGCGCCTCAACCACTACCTTTGGGGAGGCGGCCCGGCGGAGCGCCTGGTAGCTTCGATTGAAGAGATCGCAGACAATCCCGAGGCTCCCGCAAAGGTGCGGCTGACCGCTGCGCGTAAACTTGCGATTTGGCACGCCTTTCAAGGCGATCTTCCTGCCGCGCTCTCACGGATTGCCGCCCTTCCTGACATTACACCGGAGCAGGTGAACGAGAAATCCTACCTCGTTACGCGTGCATTTTTGCATCTGTCAGACAACGATCAGATCGCAGCTCGCGCGGCGCTGCTGCAATTCCTCGGCACTGCTGCGGGGCAAGACGATGCGGATGCGCTCCTGGCGCTCGCGAATACGGGCGCCAGCGATGCCGACCGGCTCGCGACCATCAATCGGGTCTATTCCAATGCCGGGCTGGCGCGCCTGCGCCTGAGCGATCCCGCGCAACCTCTCGCCCTCGGCAATGTCACGGGCGACGCTGTTCCGCCATGTGCTGCCGATCACGGCTTGGTCTCTGTGATCATGCCGATTTTTAATGCCGCGGAGACGCTAGAGACCGCGATCCGGTCGCTGTGCGAGCAAAGCTATCGCAATATCGAAATCGTAGCGGTGGACGATTGTAGCAGCGACGAGAGCTTTCTCCTCCTACAGCGTTTGGCAGCTGCGGATCCGCGGATCCGATTTGTTCGCCAAGAGGAAAACGGCGGCGCTTATCCGGCCCGCAACCGCGGGCTAAAACTGGCGCGCGGAGATTTCGTTACCACCCATGATGCCGATGACTGGTCGCATCCGCAGAAGATCGAAACTCAGCTGCGAGCGCTTGTTTCTAGCAAGGCCAGCGGCGTTGTGGCCCACTGGGTCCGCGTTAAACCCGACCTGACAGTCACGACGAATTGGCGCGTCAGTTCCGAGGCGCTGCATTGGAGCCATTCGAGCTTCCTCGCCCGGAAAGCGCTCTTCGATGAGCTTGGTCCATGGGACAACGTGCGCATCTCCGCCGATACGGAGCTGATCTGGCGCATGCAGGCTGCCCATGGATGGCATTCGCTGAAGAAGGTCATGCCCCACGCGCCACTTGCACTTGCACTCGATGACGAAACCTCCCTGACCCGCACCAAGCAGACCCATGTCAGCACGATCTATTATGGGCTGCGCCGCTTTTACCGAGAGATCGCGCAGTACTGGCATCGCCAGCCGGGTGGTTTGAGCCCCGAGAACCATGCAAGACGCCTGAAAATGGTGCCGGAAGAAATGTTCGGCAAAGTCGAGGAGCAGGTGTCGCTTCATCTGGTGCTTCGGGGTGATTGCAGCGATCCACAGGTCGTGGCGCAAATGGCTTCGATCATCGAGGATCCGGCACGCGAGGGTCAGCGGTTTGGCCTTGATCACCGTCCCAACCTCGACCGGACACCCAAACGCTTCTGCAACGGGTTCTTCAAGCTGCTGGAGCGCGAGGACGTGAGGCTGATCGTGCCCGGTACGCCGATCCGTGCGTCCGAGGAAATCGACCTAAATGGCTAGGACCGTTTTTTGTCAGGAGACTTCCTGCCTCGGCGGGGTTCTCCTCGCATGACTAGCCCGAACCCGTCTGGGCAGGCCGCGGACTTCGATCCGCACTGGTATCTCTGGGCATACCCTGACGTCGCTGCCGCCGGGCTCGACCCATGGTTTCACTACGACACTTATGGGCGTGAAGAAGGGCGGCTTGGTCGAGCGCCCCCTGTCACGGCGGCCGAGCGCGATCTCTGGTCGGGCTTCGCAGAGGACGGGATTCTCGCACTGGAGGCAGAAACGCGAAGCCAGAACCGCGAAACCAGTGACACGGCGCACTGGGCACTTGCCCGCTGGTATTTCGCCGAGGGGGATCTCGATCAGGCCGCCGCGCATTGCCGCATGATGCTGCCTGACGATCAGACCGTCTCGCCTGGTACGGATGTTGGAAGGCTGGTTCTCGCGGCGCACGTGGCGCTAGGCCATGACGATCCTGCCCGAGCGCGAGCGATGCTCGGGCTCGCCCGCAAAGCCAAGCTTTCACCGGCTGAGTGTGACCTTGTCGATGCCAATATTTCCGGCCGGCCCCTGGAGGCGCTCAATGGCATCTGGCGTCGCGCGGGGCTCGGGCGCCTGTGCCTACCGCCGGGGGCGCACCCGGCCTTTGACCGGCTCGCGCGACCCAAGCTCAGCCTCCCCGACCGACCGCGCCGCAAGGCGCCTGTCGTCAGCGTGGTTGTCCCGGCATTCAACGCCGGGGCCACGCTTCCTACGGCGCTTGCCTCGCTCGCCGGGCAACGGTGGAAGGCGCTCGAGGTCATTGTGGTGGATGATGGCTCCACAGATCAGACCCGGGCCATTGCCGACCGCTTCGCAGATGCTGATCCGCGCTTCCGCGTCGTCTCCTCGCCCAGAAACGAAGGCGCCTATCCCGCGCGCAATCGCGGGGCCGCCGCGGCACGGGGCGCCTACATCACCGTGCTCGATGCCGATGACTGGGCCCATCCCGACCGAATTCTGCAACAGGTCCGACCTCTGATAGCTGACCCCTTTCTCAGGGGTAGCCTGTCCCACTGGGTGCGTGCGCGAGAGGATCTCTTCTTTACAGATTGGAGGATCGAGGAAGGAGGGCTCATCCACCGCAATGTCTCGTCCCTGATGATACGACGCGCTGTTCTGAACGAGCTCGGTTACTGGGACCGGGTTCGGGTTGGCGCGGATACCGAGTACTACTATCGTCTCATAGCAGCCTACGGCAGTGCGTGCCTCAGGGAGGTCCTTCCCGGCACACCCCTCTCGCTCGGCCGGATACAGGCCGACAGCCTGACGACCCAGCCTGAAACGCATATCCGCAGCACATTCGGCGGGCTTCGCGCCGCATACCACGATGCCTCGCAGCGCTGGCACGCCCGTGCGCAGAAATCGCGACCTTCACATGCCGGTACACATGCTCTCCACTTGCCGGAGCACCCTGCGCGAAGACCGTTTGCCGCCCCTGCTGGCATCACGATCGGCGCGCAGACCGCCGAGGAAGACCGCGATGACGTCATCCGAAATTCACCTCTCTTCGACGCGTCTTGGTACCTCGCGGCTCATCCGGATGTCCGGCATTCGGCCATGGATCCCGCGCTCAACTACCTGAATGGCGGCGCTGAAAATGGCCTCGACCCCTCCCCCAGACTGAGCACGTCCGGCTACCGACTGGCCTATCTCGAGCAGTCAGAGGAGAAGAACCCGATCCTTCACTGGCACAAGGAGGGGCAGGCGCAGGAGTTGGCCCCGCTGCCGACCTTCGAGGGCGCTTATGCCAATGAAGCGCCCACCTGCCTCTTCTTCGGGCATCAGGCCAGGGCGGAACTCTTCGGGGCGGAGCGCTGCTTGCTGGTCGCCCTTGATCGCCTTGTCGCAGACGGTGAGATGCCGGTTGTCGTGCTGCCGCAGATCTTCAATCGCAGCTATCTTCAGGCCCTCTTGGAGCGATGTGCACGTGTGAAAATTGTTCCCTACCCCTGGCGGCACGCCCAGCGGATATACCACGCAGACACATTGGGAGCGCTGGACACCCTGGTCAGAGAAGTTGCGCCGCGCGAGGTGCACATCAATACGCTCGTGGTGGACGCCCCCGTGCAGGCGGCGCGGGGACGCGGCATTCCCATCATCTACCATGTGCATGAGAGGCCTGACCACGACCCGGCCCTTTGCGAAGCCTTGGGCGCCGATGCGTCGACCATCCGGGGCTGGCTGCTGAGCGAGGCAGATCGCTTCGTCGCAAACAGCGTGGGTGTCCAGGCGTGGCTTGCTGACCCGGAGCGCACCACGATCGCGGCCAACCGTATCGATCCTGCCCTTTTCGACATGCCTCTTCCGGGGGAACGTGCACCGAGCGTGGCGATGATCAGCAGCAACATCGCCAAGAAGGGCATAGCTGATTTCGTGGACATGGCCGAGCAGATCGCCGCGCGCGGTCTGGACAATCCCTGCCTGCTGATCGGGCCAGAGAGCAGTGACCTCGCAGCGTTGCGCCCATTGCCCGCGATCGTCCAAACGCCAGGCTATGCCGACGCGCCCGCGAAGGCGCTGGAGCAGGCCGATATCGTCGTCAATCTTTCTCGCTTCGCCGAGTCTTTCGGGCTGACCGTGTTGGAGGCCATGGCCGCGGCGCGCCCTGTCGTTTGCTACAGCCGGGGCAACCTCGAAGAGCTTGTGGAAGACGGGGTCAGCGGGTTCCTCGTGCCGCCCGACGATCCCGTGGCAGCGGCACGGGCGGTGATCCGCCTCCTCGAAGACCCGGCGCTGCGTGCCAAGATCAGCGCGGGCGCGCGCGAGAGAGCCCGGGCCCTGCTCCCGGTTTAGTGGTGCGATCAGAGCGATGTCTGCTTGCCCCGGAATGCGCCGCTGCTAAGAGTTCGGGGCGTCCGGCCACCGCCGCGGAGACGAGCCCTGTCCCGAGTCCAGATCCTTCTCGCGCTTCACAACGGTGCAGCCTATCTCGGCGCTCAGCTCGGTAGTTTGGACGCGCAGGGCTTTCGCCATTGGACTCTGCTCGTCAGTGACGACGCGTCAACAGACCACGGTCCCGAGCTGGTGCGGAGCTTCGCGGCACGTCATCCTGGGCGCGTGCGGCTGATCGAGGGGCCAGCGCAAGGCGCCACGGCCAATTTCGTGCACCTCATCCGGATGTCAGACGACGAGGCGACCTATCTGGCCTTCTGCGATCAGGATGATGTTTGGTTGCCGCACAAGCTTGAAGCGGCAACGGCCGCCCTCCACGCGCTACCCGAGGACGGGCCCGCGCTCTACTGCAGCCGCACCCTGGTCTGTGACGCCGCATTGTCCGCGCGGCGTCCGAGCCGGATGCCCCCGCGCGCGCTGGGGTTCCGCAATGCATTGGTGCAGAACGTGGTGGCCGGGAACACGATCGTGCTCAACCCCGCCGCGGCGCGTCTTGCGCGGGAGGAAGCGGGGCATGGGGTTGGGGTAGCGGCGCATGATTGGTGGCTCTACCAGCTCATTTCCGGGGCGGGCGGCGCGATCGTCTTCGACCCGGAGCCCGGTCTGCTCTATCGCCAGCATGGCGGCAACGAGATCGGCGTGAACCGCGGATTTCGCGCGGGGCTTTGGCGTGTCCGCGAGGTGCTGCGCGGGCGGTACAGCCGATGGAACGCGGCAAACACCGCAGCACTCGCCAAGTCCATCCATCGCTTCACCCCCGAAAATCGAGCGCTTTTGCAGGATTTTAGCGCGGGGCGAAGGGGCGGGCTGCTGCAGAGGCTCGCCATGCTGCGCCGCACGGGCGTTTACCGCCAGGGGCGCGTGGGGCAGGCGGCTTTGTGGCTTGCCGCCTGCATCAACCGGCTCTGACGCGCGCAGCCACGCCGCGGGCGCGACACGGCCCACAGCCGACACTACGGGGCAGGCCGAGCCCCGTAAACCCCGTCTCGCGGGGTCGAAACGGCCAGCCAGAAATCGTATGGCAAACGTATGGTTCGCGTTTGGCTCGGGAGCCCGCCTCGCGGCATTAAACGTTTCCGCGTCAGATGGCGGCGGGTTAACGGGTGGGTAAGAAAGTCATCCCGCCCGAGACGCCGAGGTCCACGCCGTAGGGTGGGCATTGCCCACCGCCGTGAGTGGAATTGGCACGCTAGGCTCACCTCCGTCGCTCGTAGAATTTGGACGGCAGATCGCCTCTCACCGTCACAGGGTTCGGCGCTCGCGATGGTGGCGGCGTCGGATGGTGGGCAGTGCCCACCCTACGCTTGCTCGTAGTATCGGTTTGGTATCAGCTGCCAGAAATGTAGCACCGTCGGAAGCCGCTCATCTACGAAGTTTGTATCAGAAGCGTTTGTTGTATTCACTAATTGTCATAGCGCTGACCTTGTCACTAGTGATGACTGCCACGGCAGGAACGTCACGAGCCGGAGTAAAACGAGCATCCGTGGGCGAAAGCATCCAAAACTGCCCCTCCACAAGCTCTTTGCTGACACTGCAAGATCGAAGATTTCCCAGGTTTACCGAACCATCGGTGAAACTTGAACGGTTCTTTGTGACGCAAAAAGACCACGCGTTATTTCCAATTGAAGGCGCAGGCGCGCCAAAGACGGTTCGCCCGTCCCGCTCAATCACGCGCAGACGCATGCGCTGACTACGTGAACCCGTGGTATACAGAACGACATTCGCCTCTGAAACGCCGTCACCCCTTACAATTTCATCGCACTCGCCAGCCGGTAAACTAAAAAATCCACGCACGGTATGATTATGACCCATCATTGCGAACCCAGCTTTCACTGAGAACGCGTACATCAAATCCAAATTACTGTGATTACACAAATACTGTTTGGCATTTGCCTTATGTGACATCAAAAATAACGCAGAAATTGTCGCAAGCAAAGGCAGGAAAAGGCGCACGGTAATCCCTCACTCTCAGGCTTAAGCGTGTCAGGATAAGCTAAAATTGTCCTTTTGCAAGAGCTGCTTGACTCTGAGAACAATCATCTCTGCGGTCGCCGCGCCTCTAAATTGACACACCGTCTACATCAGTCAAAAACACTGTGGGGCAGGGTAAGGGCCTGCGGGGCAATTCATTGTGTAAATTGAAGTGTGACATAAGTCACGAATTTGCCTGGCGTTGGGTTTTGGTGCTCTCCGCATTTGAACTCATAATTGTGCAACGGCCAAGGCCATCGGTACTCTATTAGAGGTAGTCGAGCAAACGCAGCGGAATGGCGCCGAGATCGCGCACCGGAGGTCCGAGAGCCTTGCGATCTAGCCGCCGCGTCGCATGGTCGGATACATGAAGCTATAGCGCTACGGCAGACACCGTCACGCGCGTCGGGTCAGGGCCGATAGGCCGTGGCGGGCTGAGGCCGCATATCCGCGCCCCTCTTCCCTTCCCCCCACAAACCCCCTACAGCCGCCGGGCCTGAACGGAAGGACAGATCATGGGCTATAATGTCGTCGTTGTCGGGGCCACGGGGAATGTGGGCCGCGAGATGCTCAATATCCTCAGCGAGCGGGCGTTCCCGGTCGACAAGATCGCGGCGCTGGCATCGCGGCGCTCCAAGGGGACGGAGGTCTCCTTTGGCGACGAGACGCTGAAGACGGCCGATCTGGACACATTCGATTTCACGGGCTGGGATATCGCGCTCTTCGCGGTGGGATCAGAAGCAACGAAGATCTATGCCCCGCGGGCTGCCAAGGCTGGCTGCGTGGTGATCGATAATTCCTCGCTCTACCGCTACGACCCGGATGTGCCGCTCGTCGTGCCCGAGGTGAACCCGGAGGCGGTGGAGGGCTATGCCAAGAAGAACATCATCGCGAACCCGAATTGCTCCACGGCGCAGATGGTCGTGGCGCTGAAGCCTCTGCATGACCGGGCGAAGATCAAGCGGGTGGTGGTGTCGACCTATCAGAGTGTCTCGGGCGCGGGGAAAGAGGGGCTCGACGAGCTCTGGGACCAGACGAAGGCGATTTATAACCCGACGAGCGAGGTTGAGCCCGCGAAGTTCACCAAGCAGATCGCGTTCAACGTCATTCCGCATATCGATAGCTTCATGGAAGACGGCTCCACCAAGGAAGAGTGGAAGATGGTCGTGGAGACAAAGAAGATCGTCGATCCGAGCATCAAGGTGACGGCGACCTGCGTGCGCGTGCCTGTCTTCGTGGGCCATTCCGAGGCGATCAATATCGAGTTCGAAGAGTTCCTCGATGAGGTCGAGGCGCGCGATATCCTGCGCGAGGCGCCGGGCGTGATGGTGATCGATAAGCGCGAGGACAAGGGCTACGTGACGCCCGTGGAATGCGTGGGCGATTACGCGACGTTCATCAGCCGGATCCGGCAGGATGGGACGATCGAGAACGGGCTGAACCTCTGGTGCGTGAGCGACAACCTGCGGAAGGGCGCGGCGCTCAACGCCGTGCAGATCGCGGAGACGCTCGGGAACCGGGTCCTCAAGAAAGCCTGATATTGCCTAGCGGCGCGGAATGACGGACCCTTCCGGCAGCGGCCGGGAGGGTTTTTTCATGCATGCATTGGCGGTTTTGTGTTTGGTGTCGGGCGCGGGTCTCGTGGCCGCCCTGCCGGGGATGGGCCGGGCCGACGTGGTGGAGGTGCCCTTTCCGGTCGTCGCCGCGGAGGTCTTTCCCGAGGGCGCGCGTGTGACGGCCCGCGCCGTCGTTGCGCTGCCTGCGGGCGACCATGAGATCGTGCTCCTCGTGCCACCGGCCTACTTGCTAGACGGTTTCCGCGCCGAAGTGCAGGGCGCGGTGCTCACGGGCACGCGCGTGGAACAGAACACAGCCTACGCCCCCGAGATCTTCGATGCCCCGGCGCAAGCCGCGGCGCGGGAGGACGTGCGGGAGGCGGAGGCCTCCTTGGGCGCTGCCGAGGCCGCGCTGGCCGCGCAGTCCGCGCAGATCGAGGCGCTGGAGGCCGCCGAGGCGCTCTTGCGCTCCATCGGTGGCGGGGAGGCGCTGCCCTCGCCGGTGGAGCTGTCACAGATGGTCGATCTCGTGAGCGCGGAGCTTTTGGACATCGCCGAGGCCAAGGCCGCGCTCGAGCGCGAACTGCCGCCCCTCGTCACTGGCGTGGACCGGGCCGAGGTCGCGCTCACCCGGGCCGAGGCGCGGCTCGCGCTGCTTGGCGCGCCGCAGGCGGCGGGCTGGTCGCTGGCGCGGCTCGACGTGCAGCTCGTGGAAGCGGGCGATGTCACCGTCACGCGGGACTTCACCGATGTGGGCGCGGGCTGGTCGGTCTCCTACGACGCGGCGCTCGACACCGGCGTCCGGCTCGATCGCGTGGTCGATATCCGCCACGGTGGGGGCGTGCCCTGGATCGACGCGGAGGTGACGCTTTCCACGGCGATGCCCTCGGGCCAGATGGAGGCCCGCCCGGTCACGCGGGACGTTGCGCGGATCGGGGACCGCGCGCCCGCGCCTCTCATGCGCAGCACCACTCTCGATACGGCCGGTGCGCCGGAGATGCTGATGGAGGCGGCCCCGGCCTTCGCCGTGGTGGACACGGACGGGCCGGTCGTGTCCTACCGCTTGCCGGCCCCGGCAAGCGTCCTGCTCGAGGGACAAGTGAGCGTGGCGCTCGCGCCGCTCGAGATGGATGCAGACCGTTACCTCGCCGCGACGCCCCGCTTCGACGGGACCGCCTTCCACATGGCCGACATCCGCAACCTTTCGGGGGAGCCGATCCTGCCGGGGCCGGTGCGTCTCTCTCGGGACGGGGCCTTTGTCGGGCAGGGCTTTTTGCCGGCCATCGCGGCGGGGGCGGAGGCCACGCTGGGCTTCGGTCCCGAGCCCGATATCGCGCTCTCGGTTCGTTTCCTCGATCAGCAGGAGGGGGACAGGGGCATAATCCGGGGCCGCGCCGTACGGCAGGACGAGATCCGGCTCTCGGCCGAAAACCTCGGCGACGCGGCGCGGGAGGTGCGGCTGCGCTACGCGGTGCCGACCTCCCAGCAGGAGGACCTCGAGATCGACGTGGACCTGTCGCTGCCGCCAAGCGAAGTGGATGTGGAGGATCAGCGCGGCGTCATGGAGTGGCAGCTTGCGCTGGCACCGGGCGAGACGGCGGAGATCGCGCTGTCATTCGATCTGAGCTGGCCCGAGGGGCAGGCGCTCTTCTGGGCGCCGTAGGGCCACAGTCCCTCGTGTGCGCCTCCCGTGCGCTCAGGACGTGACGCCGGAAAAGAAAATGCCGCGCTGTCGGCTTCAGCGCGGCATTTCTGTCTTCCAAGTCAAAGGTCGCGGACCCTTGATGTTGGCTACTGGCAGGACGTTAGCACAGCTTTGGCAAATGTCAGAATCTTTCTGCGCGGAGCACTTCGGCGTCGGTGACGCAGACCACGCCGATCTGTTTCTCGACCACGCCAAAGGCCGCATCGAGGAGCGCGTCGAGCCGTTCGGGGCGGATGATGGCCACGAGCTGCACCATCCCGGAGCGCCCGATCTGGCCTTCGCGGGACCAGCCTCCCGAGCGCCCTGAGCCGCCGAGGACGGGCAGGATCGTGTAGCCGGTGATGCCCGCATCCTCCAGCGCTCCGCGCAGGCGGCGCTCCATGATGGCCTCGATCGTGATCTCGACGCGTTTGGCGGGATGGGTCTGCATGGGTCAGCCTCCGGTGAGCGCCGTCGCGGCGAAGAGATAGATCGGGATACCGACGACGAGGTTGAAGGGGAAGGTCACGCCAAGCGAGAGCGTGAGGTAGATGGCGGGCTTTGCCTCCGGCAGGGCCACGCGCATGGCGGCAGGCACCGCGATGTAGGAGGCCGAGGCCGAGAGCACGGCGAGGAGCATGGCACCACCCGTGCTGAGGCCCAGAAGGAGCCCGGCGGCGAGGCCGAACGAAGCGCCAACGAGCGGCATCAGCAGCCCGAAGGCGATGGTGCCCGCGCCCATCTCGCCCCGGGTCTCGCGCAGGCCCCGGCCCGCGATGAGCCCCATGTCGAGGAGAAAGAGGCAAAGCACGCCGTTGAAGGGGGCCACGATGAAGCTCGCGATCATTTCGAGCCCATCGGTGCCCGTGCCGAGCCCGATGAAGAACGATCCCACGAGGAGGACGATGGAACCGTTGAGGAGGATCTCGCGCAGGAGGTTTGCATCCATCCGGCTCTTGCCCGAGCCGCGGGAGGCGAGCCAGAGCGCCGAGAGGATCGCGGGCGCTTCCATGATGGCGGCGGTGGCGACCATGTAGCCCTCCGCGCGGAGCCCCGCGCTTTCGAGCACGGAGGAGCCCGCCACGAAGGTCACAATGGAGATCGAGCCGTAATGGCCCGCCACGGCAGCGGCGTTGAGCGTGTCGAGTCGCGTCATCACGCGGAGCAGCGTGAAGGCCATGAAGGGGATCATGGCCGACAGGATGAAGCCCGCGGCAAGCGTGCCGATGAGCTGCGCGTCGACGCCGTTTTCGGCCACGGCCACGCCGCCTTTGAAGCCGATCGCGAAGAGGAGGTAGATCGACATGGCCTTCGCCGCGGCTTCGGGGATCGAGAGGTCCGAGCGGGCCAGTGCCGCGAAGAGCCCGAGGGCGAAGCTCAGGATGATGGGCGAAAGCAGGTTCTGTGCGGCGAGGTCGAGCATGGGCGGGCCTTTAGCCACGTGCTCGTGCGACGTCCAGACCGGAGAAGGGAGGGGCACCTGTCGCTCGATCAGGCACGGTCGCCCGGGCGGGCTTCCACGTTAGACCTGGGCGAAGCCTTTCGTGGCCCCGTCGAAGGCGAGGAGCTCGCCGCTGCCGATATCCGTCCAGAGGCCATGGAGCTCGAGGAGGCCTGCATCGACGGCCTCGGCCACGTAGGGGAAGGTGAGGAGATTGGTGATCGAGACCCGCACGGCCTCGTGTTCGAGGGCGCGGGTGCGCTCGGCCTCGTCGGCGATGTGGGCCACGCGCGCATGGCCCTCGCGGAGCGTGTCGATCCAGCGGCCGACGAAGCTCTCCTCGGCTTCGAGCGCCGGGGCCTTGCCCTCGCACATGTCCCGGCACCCGGCCACGCCGCCGCAGCCCGAATGGCCCATGACGATGATATGGGGCACCTTGAGCACGCAGACCGCGTATTCGATCACCGCCGAGGTGGCCTGCTGCGTGGCATCGGGGCGATAGGGCGGCACGAGGTTCGCGATGTTGCGGTGCACGAAGAAATCCCCCGTGGCCGCGCCGAAGATCGAGAGCGCGTTGACCCGGCTGTCGCTGCAGGAAATGAGCAGGGCCTTGGGGTGCTGGCCCTCATCGGCCAGGCGCCGCATCTGCGCGGCATTGATGGCGAGCGTGGTCTCGCTCCAGCTCCTGTATCGCTCGACAAGCTCCTGGGGGAGCGGCTTGGCCCTGTGCATGGCGTGGTGACGGCTTTCTTACGCTTTCGCCCCCGGGTTACATCAAATGATTAAGACAGTCATGGACGCCGGTAACTTTTCTTAAACAGGCCCCGTGCAATACCCTTGCCAAGTCGTGGGGGCGACGTGAACGAAGGGTGATGAAGATGCAAAACGTGATTGTTCTCGCGCATGATGAGACGGTCCGGCTCGACATGGAGGTCTATTGCGCGCTCGAGGCCCAGCTGGGCGAGGCGGGAGCCGAGGGGGTGCTGAACCGGGCCATGGAAGAGATGGCGAACCGGCTCTCGCTCATCGAGCGCTGCTATTACCACGATGATCTCGCCGCCCTCTGGAAGGCCGCCAAGGGCCTCGTGGGCATTGCAGAGCAGATCGGCGTCTTCTCTCTCGCCCGGGCCGCGGCCGCGGTGGCCGATTGCGCGGGCCGGTGCGATCCCACGGCCCTCGCGGCCACCATGCACCGCCTGATCCGGCTGGGCGACCGCTCGCTCACGGCGGTCTGGGACATGCCCGAGATTTCCACGCGCTGAGCGTGCTTTCCACCGCCGGAGCACTTGGCTAGGCTGCGCGAAAGACGCGTGCCTCAGCCAGGAAAGAGCTCCCCATGTCCCTGACATTCGCCGCCGCCACTGATGCGGCGCTGCCCTTGAGCCTCGTGGAGCCGGACGGGTTCGAGGCCTGGGTCCGCATGCTGCCCGCGGGCCTCGGAGCCTGGGTGGCGAGCCAGGGCTTCACCGGCCAGCTCGGCCAGGTCGTCTCGCTCCCCGGTGAAACAGGCACCGGCGCGGCGGCCATGGGCCTCGGCACGGCGGAGGCCCGGGCGCGCAAGCGCTTTGGCGCGCTGGCGGGCGTCGGCACGCTGCCGGAGGTCATCTACCGGGTCGACACTGCGCCTGAGGACGCCGATCTCGCGAGTTTCGCCCTCGGATGGCTCCTTTCCGGCTACCGGTTCGACCGCTACGCGAGCCAGCCCAGCCTCGACGCCCGGCTTGTCTGCCCGGCGGGGCTCGACGCCGCCCGCCTCGAAGCCATCGCGGCGGGAGAAGCGCTCACCCGCGACCTCATCAACACGCCAGCCTCTGACATGGGACCGGCCGAACTCGAAGAGGCGGCCCGGACGCTGGCGCGCGACTTCGCGGCCGAGATCGACGTCATCGCCGACGCGGATCTCCTCAGCGAGAACTTTCCCATGATCCACACCGTGGGGCGTGCCTCGGCCCGCCGCCCCCGGCTCATCGATATCCGCTGGGGCGGTGCGGGGCCCACGTTGACGCTCGTGGGCAAGGGGGTCTGCTTCGACACGGGCGGGCTCAACATCAAGCCCGGCGCCTCCATGGGCCTGATGAAGAAGGACATGGGCGGCGCCGCGGCGGTCCTCGGCCTCGCGCGGATGATCATGGCGACAGACGTCGCCCTGCGCTTGCGCGTGCTGATCCCTGCGGTGGAGAACAGCATCGACGGCTCCGCATTCCGGCCGCAGGACATCCTCACCAGCCGGAAGGGCCTCACCGTTGAGATCAACAACACTGATGCCGAGGGCCGGCTCGTTCTCGCCGATGCCCTCGCGCTGGCCGAGGAGGAAAGTCCGGACCTCCTCGTCTCCATGGCGACGCTCACGGGCGCGGCCCGGGTGGCGGTGGGCCCCGATATCGCGCCGTTCTATACCGACGATGCCGCGCTTGCCGCCGCGCTCGAAGCCGGTGCCGCGCGGGCAGAAGACCCGGTCTGGCGGATGCCGTTCCACGCGCCCTACGAGGCGATGATCGAGCCAGGCATCGCAGATCTCGACAACGCGCCGAAGGGCGGCTTCGCCGGCTCCATCACAGCGGCGCTCTTCCTGCGGCGTTTCGCGAACGATGCACCCCGCTACCTGCATTTCGACATCTATGGCTGGCAGCCGAGCGGCGAGCCCGCGCGGCAGAAGGGCGGCGTGGGGCAGGGCACGCGCGCGCTCTTCGAGGCGCTGCCGGATGTGCTCGGGCTTTGAGGGACCCGAGGCTCACGCCGTGGAACGGTCGCGTGGCGCACACCTCCCTCGAAGGGAGCGTCGCGGCGGAGATCTTCACCGACGGGCATCTCGCCTACACGGGCGTGCCCATCCTCGATGTGCTCGACGCGCCCAAGGGCAAGCGGCAGTGCCAGCTCCTCTTCGGGGAGCCCTTCCGCGTTCTCGATGACGCGCAGGATGCCTTCCATGCCTTCGGCATGCGCGAAACGGACGGCTATGTCGGCTGGGTGAGCAAGGCGGGGCTTCACACCCGAGGTAGACAGCGGTTCGAGGCCGCGGAGTACCGGGTCTGCGTGCCGCGCGCGCCGCTTTTCGAGGAGCCGGACATCAAAAGCGCGCCCGGTGGTATCCTCTGGGCGGGGCAGCTTTTGTCCCTTGGCAGCCGGGTCTGGCATAGGCCCTTGAACCACGAGGGACGAGAGCAGGAGCTCCACGACGGCGGCTGGTTCGTCACGATGGAGCGCGGAGTGAAGATGGACCGCCCGATGCACATGCGCTGGTCCCACGTCGTGGCCGTCGATCATGTCGAGGGCGATCCTGCCGGGGTGGCGAAGCGGTTTCTGCACACGCCCTATCTTTGGGGCGGCGAGTCAGGCCACGGGATGGATTGCTCGGGGCTCGTTCAGAGGGCCCTGCAGGCGTGCGGGATTGCTTGCCCGCGGGACAGTGACCAGCAGGCGGCAGCCTTCGCAGCGGCGCCGGAGCCCTACTGTCGCGGCGACCTGGTCTTCTGGGAGGGGCATGTGGGCATCCTGCTCGACGCCGAGACGCTGCTCCACGCCAATGCCCATCACATGACCGTTGCGAAAGAGCCGTTGGCGGAGGCCGTCACCCGGATCGGGGCGCGTGAATTCGGCGCGGTGACGAAGGTCGCGCGGCCCGGCTAGTCCACCGCGCGGATCAGCTTGCGCTCGAGGACACGCAGGACGCCCTTGAGGTCATGACCGCGCTTGAGCACCTGGCCTTCGGCGCCGATGACAGCGTACATCCCCTGCCGGCCGCGGAGCTTGGGCCGCTTCTCGATGCGGTAGAGCGGATGCTCGGCCGTGCGCCGGAAGACCGAGAAGACAGCCACGTCCCGCAGGGTGGAGATGCCGTAATCCCGCCATTCGCCCGCAGCGACCATGCGACCGTAAAGCGAGAGGATGAGGCTGAGTTCGGTGCGGTGGAAGGCCACCTGCTCGGGCAGTCGGAAAGGCGCGGGCTGCATGTTCATGGCGCAAGAGTTGCCGTGCCGGGCTGCGAAATCAACCCTGTCTCGGTTTTGCCCGATATTTGCCCGCGAAGTTTCACGCACGCGCCCTACCGCCGCCCCCTGCGAGGGCGAGGCATGTCGGGCAACGCAAGGCGTCCCGGTGGGCCGCTCAATTGCCCCCACCCAGTGCGGTCGGCCGGGATGTCCTTGCGTGCGCCTTCCGCCTTCGGGCGGTGCGCAGATGAGGGCCGGCGTGGGGCACGCCGGCCCTTTTTGCGTCAGCCGACACGCCCTGATACATCCCGGCGTCCTCTCGCGCGCTTCCAATCGGTCTCCGCGCCCATTGCGACACCGGCCCCGCCCGCCTCCCCCTCACGCTGGCGCGTTCGGCCTTCGGTGGCCTCGCTGCGCTCGGGGGCGCGCAGCCGAGGCTGCGGTGAGGGGGGTGTGGCGCCGGGATCGCCTCCGGCGGAGGTACGGGGCACAAAGATGCCGCCTGATCGTTTTGGTTTCTTTGTGCTCTTGTACCTCGGGGGTCCGGGGGCTGGCCCCCGGTCCGGTGCAGCCTTTGCGGGGCGTCAGGCGAACTGGCCGTGGCAGAACCAACCGCCTGTCTGCGTGCCACCATGGGCGTAGTAGAGCCACAGGCGTTCGCCCTCACGCGTCATGACCTGCCAGTAGTCGCGCGTGCCGGTACGCCAGGGACGCTCGTCGAGCCACCATTCCGGCGCGATGCGTTCGGGGCCTCGGGCGCGGGCCGTCTCGAACCAGCGGCCACGCCATTTGAAGCGGGCGGGGAGATGGGGCGCGTCCGGGGTGTCGGGCACGTCAACGAGTTCCACGTCAAAGAGCGTGAGCGGGCGCGGCGGCTGCTCGCGCGGCCAGTCGGTGGCGGGCTCCGAGAAGGCGGCGGCCAGGGTCTGGGCGGCCTTCTCGGGGATGTGGGAGGCGCCCGGTGCGCGGCGGGTGACGGCCTCGAGCCCGATGCGGGCGCCGAGGCGGCCGATGAGGTCGTCGATCTCGCTCACCGCCTCGGGCGGGGCCTCGCCGGGGAGGCGGCGGTGTTGTTCGGGGCGCACGGCCTCGTGGGCCGGGGCGGAGAGGCGGAGCATGTCGATGCCGAAGCCCGCGTCGATCTCCGGCAGTTTCATGGCCAGCAAAGGGCGCATGCGGTCGGCAAGCGCCGAGGGCCGGGCGAGGCCCACCTCCACGGCCTGCGCGGTGCCGTCGGCGCGGTGCGCCTCGAGGCGGAGCCTGCGCGCGCCGCGCCCCGCCTTGGCGAGGCGGTCGGCGAGCGTGGGCAGCATCCGGTCGAGGGCCGCGGCCACGTCTTCCTCGAGCCCGATGGGCTCCGGCAGCGACATCCGGCAGGCGAAGATCCGGGGCGGGCGCGCGGGGCTGATCGGCTCCGCCAGGAGCCCGAGCGCCTGGTCGATCCGCTGGCCAAGAACGGCGCCGTAGCGGCGCACGAGGGGCGCCCGGGGCTGGTTGAGGAGATCCTCCACCCGGCGCAGGCCCACGCGGCCCAGTTCCGTCACCACGTCCTCGGGCAGGCGCAGCGCGGCCACGGGCAGCGTGGCGAGGGCCTGGCGTGTCTGGCCTGGCGCGGCGATGCGGGCCTGGCGCGCGCGGAGTGCCACCACCTTGGGCGCCGCGCCGCCCCGCTCCCAGTTGCGGCGCTTCACGGCGCGGGAGCGCGTGGCATAGGCCTCCTGGTCGATGGCGTCGCCGCTCCGCGCCGCGCCCACGCCCTGGCCGGCAAAGCGCGCCAGTGCCCAGGCAGCGCCCGGCGTGTCGGCGATGCCGAGCTGCACGGTGAGCCCGAAGCGCGCGCAATCGGCCTCCACGAGATCGGCCACGCCCTCCTCCCCGCCGAAGAGGTGGCTTGCGCCCGTGAGGTCGACGAAGAGGCCCCCGGGGCTTGCGCCGCTCACCCAAGGTGAGAACTTGCCGGCCCAGCGGCGCAGATGGCCGAGGAAGGCCTCCTCGGCGGGCACGTTCTCCTTCTCCGTCAGAAGCTCCGGGCACATGGCCAGCGCGTCGCGGAGCGGTTGGCCCGCGCTGAGGCCCGCCAGCGACGCCTCTTCCGAGAGCGAGGCCAGCACCTGCATATTGCCGCTCTCGCGCACCACCGCGAGAGGCCCAGCGACGGCGCCGCGCGCGCGGCGGATCGCCCGCTCCGCGCCGAGGCGCGGGAACCAGAGCGCCAGGATGCGGCGCGGTTTGGCGGCTGCGTTCTGCATTTGTTCACATTCGGTGATTCCCCGCGCGGAGTCGAGGCGTGACGCAAAACCTGCGGCAGACTGCGCGGTCAGCCGCAGCTCACCCGGGTGACGCGCTCGGCCGCGTCGAGGGTGATGTTGAGGCGCGCGGGCAGGAAATCCATCGTCACGGCCATGCCCGGGCGGATGATGCGCACGGGGCCGAGGATCTCGGTGCGCATGAGGTCTTCGCGGCTCTGGCCCACCAGGCCTTGCAGCGCGTCCGCGCCGCAGGGCGAAAGTGCCGCGCCCGTTGCCGGAGCCTCAATCGGCTCAACCGGCGCCATCGGCGCGCAGGCCGCGAATGCGCAGGAGGCGGCGAGCGCGGCGGAAAGGATGGTCGGTCGGATCATGGCAGGATCGTCCGTCAATCGGGCCCGCGCCGCAAGACGCTTCAAAATCATTGCATTGCACAGAATGCTCCGCCTAGGCTCCGAGCGATTGGCCAAGGCCAACGGACAAGGGGAGGAGACCGTAATGCGCACCAAGGCAGCAGTTGCGACCGCCGCTGGCAAACCGCTCGAGATCATGGAGGTCAACCTCGACGGCCCGCGAGAGGGCGAGGTTCTCGTGGAGATCAAGGCCACGGGCATCTGCCACACGGATGAGTTCACGCTCTCCGGCGCCGATCCCGAGGGGATGTTTCCGGCGATCCTCGGTCATGAGGGCGCGGGCGTGGTGGTGGATGTGGGGGCGGGCGTGACGAGCCTGAAAAAGGGCGACCATGTCATCCCGCTCTACACGCCCGAATGCCGGGAATGCGATTACTGCCTGAACCCGAAGACCAATCTCTGCCAGGCGATCCGGTCCACGCAAGGACAGGGCGTGATGCCGGATGGTACGTCTCGGTTCTCCACCTTGGATGGCGATCCGATCCTGCACTACATGGGCTGCTCGACCTTCTCCAATCACACGGTGTTGCCCGAGATCGCGCTGGCCAAGGTACGCGAGGACGCGCCCTTCGACAAGATTTGTTACATCGGCTGCGGCGTGACGACGGGGATCGGCGCGGTGATGAACACCGCCAAGGTCGAGATCGGCTCACGCTGCGTGGTCTTCGGGCTAGGCGGCATCGGGCTCAACGTGATCCAGGGCCTGCGCCTGGCAGGCACGGACCAGATCGTGGGCGTCGATCTCAACCCGAGCAAGGTGAATATGGCCACGGCCTTCGGCATGACCGATTTCGTGAACCCGACGGACGTGGAGGGCGATCTCGTCGCCCATCTCGTGGAGCTCACGGGCGGCGGAGCGGATTACTCCTTCGACGCGACGGGCAACGTCAAGGTCATGCGCGACGCGCTGGAATGCGCACATAAGGGCTGGGGCGAGTCGATTATCATCGGCGTGGCGCCCGCAGGCGCGGAGATCTCCACCCGGCCCTTCCAGCTCGTCACCGGCCGCGTCTGGCGTGGCACGGCCTTCGGCGGGGCGCGGGGGCGCACGGATGTCCCCAAGATCGTGGATTGGTATATGGACGGGAAGATAGAGATCGACCCGATGATCACGCACACCATGCCCCTCGAGGAGATCAATACCGCTTTCGACCTGATGCACGAGGGCAAGTCGATCCGTTCGGTCGTGACCTTCTAGAAGGGGGTCGCCGGGCGGCACTGTTTCTGCGCGCGCCGTGCGGCGTGCTCGAAAGGCGCCCGCCCACCGACCCGGCGACCGGCCTGCCGACAGAGGCGGGGCGCGCTCAGCTGTATTGCGGGAAGCCGGCGACGAATTCCACGGTGTTGCCCTCCGGGTCCTCGATGAAGATGCCGCGCCAGCCGATCCAGTCAAACTGCTCGGTGCGGTGGGGCACGCCCTTGCGGTCGAGGAAGGCGCGGAGCGGGTCTTGCGCAGCGTGGTCTACGGTGAGCGCCAAGTGGTGGAGCGAGGAACCCGCGCCAGTGGCCGGGATCTGGCCCGTCTTGTGCCCGCGGGCGGCGCCGGCGGAGGGATCGAAGAGCGCGAGCACGGTCGTGTGGCCGCCATGGCCCGGCGCGATTCGGAAGAAAACGATGCCGCTTTCTTCGGAGAAATCCCGCAGGATCTCGAGCCCCACGATATCACGGTAGAACGCGCGCATCGTCGGGAGGTCGCGGCAGCGGATGGCGATCTCGCCCAGTGCGTGAATGCGGGCGGGGTTGCCGCCCCCGGTCACGCGGTGCCGTAGCGAGCGAGGAACATCTCCACCGCGCCGGTGATGACGCGGTCCTTCTCGGCGGTGGTGAACGCGTCCTGCAGGTGGAGTGTGCGGCGCGGGAAGATCCAGCTCTTGCAGAGCTCGGCGAACTGGTGCGCGGCCAGTTCCTTGTCGGGGATCGAGAGCTCTCCACGCTCCTCGGCGATCTCGAAATAGGGCACGAGCTCGCTCACGACGAGGGCGGGCCCGGCATCGTAGAAGGCCTGCCCCAGCTCCTTGAATTCGCCGCTTTCGGAGATCGAGACGCGGTAGCTCTGCTGCCCGAAATCGGAGAGCATGATATCTAGAATGACGCGACCGGCGAGGGGCATCACCACGTCAGGCGCCATGGATTTGTCGATAAACGCCTCGGCGGCCTTGGCGCGCGCGGCGCATTCCCGCTTCATCACCTCCACGAAGAGGAGGCGTTTGTCCGGGAAATAGGAATAGAGCGTGGCCTTGGAGACCCCGGCCCGCTTGGCGATGTCATCGACGGAGGCGCGCTCGAAGCCGACGGTCAGGAAAACCTCGGTGGCTCCCTCGACGACCTGATCGAATTTGCGGCCCTTGCGGACCTCCTGCATTCCGTCTGGCATTTGGACTCCCTTGCCGGGGTTATAAACGGGTGAGTTCATTTCCGGCAAGGGAGGAGGCGAGGCTCGGGGGGAGGAGCCTCGGGGAGCTTACTCAGAGAGCTTACTTGCCGTTTTGCGTGGCGATGGTGCTGGTCGTGTCCGCGGGCGCGTCCGTCATGGCCTCCGGGAAGGTCAGGTACGGCAGCTGGAAGGAAAGCGTGTCAGCCGCGGCGGCGGTGGCGGAGACGAAGAGCGTGGCAGCGATAAGAAGCGGTTTCATGGTCGGGTCCTTCTGGTCGGCGTTTGTTTCGAACTGAACCGTTCGGTTCATGTCGGTATAACTAAACAACTCGGTTCAGGTTTCAAGAGAAATCTGAACTCTGCGGTTCATTTTTTTCCAACGCGCTCACTTGCTGCCCTCCGGGCGCAGCGCTACCGATGTCGATATGCTCGCCGTCTTCCTGAAAACGCTCCCCTTCTTCGCGCTCATCGGGCTCGGATACTGGGCCGGGCGCACGAAGTTCTTCTCCGAGGACGCCACGGCCTACCTCACGCGGTTCGTCTTCTACTTCGCGTTGTCGGCGATGCTCTTCCGGTTTTCGGCGACGCTCTCGGTGGGAGAGGTGTTCTCCTGGCCCTTCGTTCTGGCCTATCTCTGGGGGACGGCGCTCGTCTATCTCGTGGCGACGGCGATCGGGCTCCTCCGGCGCATCTCGGTGGCCGAGATCGCCGTGGAGGCGCAGGTGGCCGTGATCGGCAATGTGGGCTTCCTCGGGATCCCCATGCTGGTGCTGCTCCTCGGCGAGGCCGCGATCGGGCCCGTGATGATGGTGCTGGCTGTCGATCTCATCGTCTTCGGGTCGCTCATCGTGATCCTCATCACGGGCTCGCGGGACGGGCGCGTGTCCTTCGGCATCCTGAAGACCGTGGGCCTCGGGCTCCTGAAGAACCCCATGATCGTGTCGATTTCGCTGGGGCTGATCTGGGCCGCCACGGGGCTCACGATCCCCGCGCCCGCCGAGGAGTTCCTTGGCATTCTCGGGGCCGCGGCCACGCCCGGGGCGCTCTTTGCCATCGGGGCCTCGCTCGCCTCGAAGCAGGCCGATCGCGTGGCGCTCACGGGCTATCTCAGCGCCCTGAAGCTTTTTGCCCATCCCGCCGCCGTGGCCTTCGCAGCTCTCGTGATCTTCCCGGTGGAGCCCTATGCGGCGGGCGTGATGATCGCGGCCGCGGCGCTTCCGGTGGCGGGCAATGTCTTCATTCTCGCCCAGCACTACGGCGTGGCCCCCACCCGGGTCTCGGCGGCGATCCTGATCTCCACGGCGGTGTCGGTGGTGACGGTGTCGCTCATCATCGGCTGGGTCGAGACATCGGTCATTTCAGAGGAGGGATAGGGCCATGCAGACGGTCTCGGAAAACGCGTGTTTCGGTGGGGTGCAGGGTGTCTACCGCCATGCCTCGGAGGCCTGCAGCTGTGACATGACCTTCGGGCTCTTCCTGCCGGAAGAGGCGCGGCGCGGCCCGGTGCCAGTGATCTGGTATCTGAGCGGGCTCACGTGCACCCATGAGAACGCCATGACGAAGGCGGGCGCGCAGGCTTGGGCCGCGCAGGCGGGCGTCGCGCTCGTCTTTCCCGATACCTCGCCCCGCGGCGGGGACGTGGCCGATGACGAAGCCTACGATCTGGGCCAGGGGGCGGGTTTTTACGTCGATGCCACCGAGGCGCCCTGGGCCCCGCATTTCCGGATGTGGAGCTATGTCACCGAGGAATTGCCACTGGTGGTGGGCGAGATGGGCTGTGACCTCGAACGGCAATCCATAACCGGGCATTCCATGGGCGGGCACGGCGCGCTCACCATCGCCATCTCCCATCCGGGCCGCTTCCGCTCCGTCTCCGCTTTCGCGCCGATCACGAGCCCGAGCGAGAGCGACTGGGGCAGAAAGCAGCTTTCGGCCTATCTGGGCCCGAACCCGACCCTATGGGCCGAGCATGACGCGACGATCCTGATGGCGGCTCACGGGCTCGACGCGCCGCTCCTCGTGGATACCGGGACGAAGGACCAGTTCATCGATCTCCTGCGGCCCGAGGCGCTGGCGGCGGCCATCGCGCTCCGGCGCAACCGGGCGGTGTTCCGGATGCAGCCGGGCTACGACCATTCCTACTTCTTCGTGTCGAGCTTCATGGCCGACCACGTGGCCTTCCATGCCGAGGCGCTCTTCGCGTGATCTATGTCGATGCCGATGCCTGCCCGGTAAAGGAGGAGGTGGAGCGCGTGGCCACGCGGCACCGTCTCGCCGTGGCGCTTGTGGCCAATGGCGGGCTGCGGCCCTCGCGAAACCCGCTGGTGGAGGTCGTGATCGTGCCTGACGGGCCCGACGAGGCCGACAAGTGGATCGCCGAGCGCGCCGGGTCAGGCGACGTGGTGGTGACCGCCGACATCCCCCTCGCCGCGCGGGCCGTGGAGGGTGGCGCGCTCGTCATCAAGCCCAACGGCGAGGCGCTCACGGCCAAGAACGTGTCGCAAGCGCTGGCCACGCGGGACCTCATGGCCGACTTGCGCGCCGCGGACCCGTTTCGCCAGGGTAAAGGACGGCCATTCACGAAGGCCGACAAGGGGCGCTTTCTCGACACGCTCGAGCGGCTGGTGCGGCAGGCAGCGGCAGGCCGGTAGGCGGCTCTGTTCCTGCGCGCGCCGTGCGGCGTGCTCGAAAGGCGCCCGCCCACCGACCCGGGGACGGTTGACGATCCCCGCGCGCGGCTGTGAGGTGCGGCCATGGTCAAGGCAGTGATTTTCGACATCGGCAACGTGCTCATCGAGTGGCAGCCCGAGCGGTTCTATGACCGTGTCTACGGGCGCGCGCGGCGGGAGGCGCTCTTCGCGGCGGTGGACCTGCACGAGATGAACAACCGCGTCGACATGGGCGCGCCGTTCCGCGAGACGATCTACGCCACGGCGGAGGCCCATCCCGCATGGGAGGCCGAGATCCGCGACTGGCACGACCGCTGGGGCGAGCTCGCCACGCCGGTCATCCACCGCTCCGTGCGGCTTCTGCGCGCCTTGCGGCGCAAGGGCGTGCCCGTCTTCGCACTCACGAATTTCGGGGTGGAGAGCTATGCCTTCGCGCGGACGCGCTTTGACTTCCTGAGCGAGTTCGACAGGGAATACGTGTCGGGGCACATGCGCGTGGTGAAGCCCGATGCGGCGATTTATGCCGGTGTCGAAGCCGATTGCGGCGTGGCACCCGTCGACCTGCTCTTTGCCGATGACCGGGCCGACAACATCGAAGCAGCCGCGGCGCGGGGCTGGCGGACGCATCTCTTCGAGGGGCCCGCGGGCTGGGCGGCGCGGCTCGTGGATGAGGGGCTCCTCACGGCGGAGGAGGCGGCGTGAGCCCGCGTTTCATCTCGTTTGACGACGGCGAGGCACGGATGGACTGGCCGGGGCTCGTGGCCGCGCTCGAGGCGGGGCATGGGCTGCCGAAAGCCTCGATCGAGGATTCGTTTCTCTATCGCGGAGCGGACACGATCCTGAGCAGGGCGGCATGGATCGACGGGCTCGGCGCGCTGGTGAAGACGGCGACGATCTTTCCGGGGAACGCGGCGGCGGGGCGGCCTGTCATCGACGGGGCGGTGACGCTTTTCGATGACGCGACCGGCGCGCCGGCGGCGTTCATCGATTTTAAGCTGGTGACCAAGTGGAAGACGGCCGCCGACAGCCTGCTCGCGGCGTTGAAGCTCGCGCCCGGGGCGCGGGCGATCCTGATCGTGGGCGCGGGCACCGTCGGGCGCTCCGTGAGGGAGGCATTCGGGGCGGGGTTTCCCGGGGCGAGCTTCGAGGTGTGGAACCGGACGGAGGCCGCGGCAGACGCGCTGGCAGCCGAATATGACGCGACGCTGCCCGTGGGTGATCTCGAGCGCGCCGTGGGGCGGGCCGACATCGTCGTGGGCTGCACGATGGCGACGGAGCCATGGCTCAAGGGCGCGTGGCTCCAAGAGGGGACCCATGTGAGTCTCATCGGGGCCTATCGGCCCGACATGCGGGAGGCCGATGATGCCGCGCTCCTCGCGAGCCGGGTCTTCGTGGATGCGCGGGACACGACGCTGGGCCATATCGGGGAGTTGAAGATCCCGCTGGAGGCAGGTGTGGTCGGGCCTCAGCACGTGCTGGGGGATTTCTACCAGATGGACCGGCTGACGCCCGGGGGAACGACGCTCTTCAAGAACGGGGGCGGGGCACATCTCGACCTGATGACGGCGCGCTACGTTCTCGACCAGTTCGGCTGACGGCGGGTCAGTCTCTATTTGCCCAGTGGCAAAGACGCCCCGCTCGCCATCCCTTTTCGCTCTTCGTCGTTAGAAAAGGCCCGTGGTGAGGGTGACGGTGGCCATCCCCACGAGCATCGTGGCGATGATGTTTCGCGTGGCGATGGCGGTGAGGAGTGCAGCGGCGGCGGCGAGGAGCTCCGGCGGTCCTCCTTCGGCCAGAGCACTTGCCACGAGGGCCACGATGAGGCAGCCGGGGAAGACTTCCGTGAGGCGACGAAACGCGGGGCGTTCCATAAGGGCGGCGCCGGCCAGATAACCCAGCACGCGCAGGCCGATGGTGGAAGCCGCAAGCGCCGCGATGAGAAGCCAGTGATCAGCGGTCATGGCGATTGGTCGCGAAGTCTGTGCCGACGCCCGTGAGCGCACCCAATACGAGCGCGGCGGCGCTGGGCAACCCCGCGCGAATGAGGAGCACCGTCAGGGCGAAGGTCACGGCCCAGGGCAGGAGCGCGCGGCGGCCCGGCCAGAGGGCGCGGGCCATGGCGATGAAGGCGGCGGTGAAGGCAAAGCCGATGCCGAAGCGCTCGAGCCCGGGGAGGGCCCCGCCCACGATGCCGCCCGCCACGGTCGAGGTGATCCAGGCGAGCATGAGGCCGAGCGCCGTCCCGAGGAGGAAGGCGCCGCCCACCCTTGGGTCAGCCTTGCGCGCGGCGAGGGTCAGGCCGAAATTCTCGTCGGTCGTGCCCTGGATCGCGATGAGGCGGGCGGGCCACGGCACCTCTTTCAAGACCGCGACGGTGGTGGCCACGATGCCGATGTAGCGGAGGTTCAAAGCGGCCCCCGCCAGCGCCGCGCCGAGCACCGTGCCGGTGCTCAGAAACTGGTCCACGGCGGCGATCTGGGAGCTGCCGGCGAAGACGATGAGGCCCATGGCGGCGATGCCCTCGGGCGAGAACCCGGCCTCACCAGCGAGGATCCCGAAGGCGAAGCCGTAGGTGGCCACGCCGAGCGCCAGCGGCAGGATCGCGATCAGGCCCCGGACCATGGCGCGTCAGGCAGCGGCCGGTTGGCTGCGGGAGCCGAGCGGGCTCTCCTTGATGGGCAAATGCACGATGGCCGAGAAGGCGCCCACGGCCACGCCCACCCACCAGACGGCGGTGTAGTCGCCGTAGATGTCATAGAGCCGCCCGCCGAGCCAGACGCCGAGAAAGCTGCCGAGCTGGTGCGAGAAAAAGACGATGCCGTAGAGCGTGCCCATGTAGCGCAGCCCGTAGATATGCGCGACGAGGCCCGATGTGAGCGGGACGGTCGCGAGCCAGAGCGAGCCCATGGCGATGGAAAAGAGGATCACCGAGGTGGGTGTGATCGGGAACATGATGAAGAGCGCAGCGACGATCGTGCGGCCGGTATAGATGCCTGCGAGGAGGTACTTCTTCGTGAAGCGCTTGCCTGCCCAGCCGGCCGCCAGCGTGCCCGCGATGTTGGCGAGCCCGATCAGCGAAATGGCCACGGCACCCAGCGCCGATGTGCTCGTGATCCCGATGGAATAGAGGGCGCCGCCCGGCAGGATCGGGCCGCAGAGCTCGGTCACGAAGGCGGGGAAATGCGCGGTGATGAAGGCGAGCTGGTAGCCGCAGGAGAAAAACCCAAGGAAGATGAGGGTGTAGCTCGGGTCCCGCGCGGCCTTCACGAGGACCTGGCCGAAGGTCTCCTCTAACTCGGCACGGCTCGCGGCCTCCGGTGCCTTCATGGCAGGGAGCACGAGGAGCGCGGCGAGGATGCCCGCCGCGAAGATGAGGAACACCGTCTGCCAGGGAAGGAGCGCGAGGAGCGCCTCTGCGATGGGCGCGCCGATGACCTGACCTGCCGAGCCCGCGGCGGTGGCGATTGCGAGCGCCATGGAACGGTTCTCGTCGGAGGCCGCGCGGCCCACGACGGCGAGGATGACGCCGAAGCCCGTCCCCGCGATGCCGAAGCCGATCATCCAGTTGAGCCATTGATGCGCCTCGGGCGTCGTCGAGTAGGCGCTGGCGACGAGGCCCACGGCGTAGAGCACGGCGCCCATGATGATGGCCTTGCGATCGGTGAGCTTCTCGGCGATTGCGCCGAAGATCGGCTGCCCGATACCCCACGCGAGGTTCTGGATGGCGATGGCCAGCGAGAATTCCGTGCGCAGCCAGCCGAATTCCTCGGCGATGGGGATCTGAAACACCCCGAATGAGGCGCGGATGGCGAAGCTCACCATCATGATGACGCAGCCCGCCACGAGGACGGGGGTGATGAGGGGCGCGGATTTGCTCATGGGCCCAGTGGTGCGCGCCGGAACGGCGTCAGTCAATTCAGCAATTCTGCGGGCTCGCATCAGGATTCGTGAACCGCTAGAGCGGACCCATGGGAGTGACCGCCAATTACGAACGCCGCGTGTCGGAGGGCACGCTAAAGCCTGACCCCGCGCAGCGCGCGCTCTTGCCGGAGCTCGAGCGGATCGCGGAGGGGCTAGCGGCACCCGCGAAGAAGGGCTGGTTCGCCAAGGCACCGCCTCCGGTGAAGGGTCTCTATATCTGGGGCGGCGTGGGGCGCGGAAAGTCCATGGTCATGGACCTCTTCGTCGAAAGCCTCGTGGATATCCCCGTGCGCCGCGTGCATTTTCACGCCTTCATGCAGGAGATACAGGCCGCGCTCCACGAGGCGCGCAAGACCGGCGTGGATGACGCTATCGCGCCGGTGGCCGCCGACGTCGCGGCGGGGCTGCGCGTGCTGGCCTTCGACGAGATGCAGATCACCGACATCGCCGATGCCATGATCGTGGGCCGCCTTTTTGAGAAGCTCTTCGCGGCTGGGGTCACGGTCGTCACCACCTCGAACCGGCCGCCGGCCGATCTCTACAAGGACGGGCTCAATCGCCAGCTCTTCCTGCCCTTCATCGAGCTCATCAGCACGCGGCTCACGGTCTGGGAGATGGCCTCGGACACCGATTACCGGCACGACAGGCTCGCGGGCGAGACCGTCTACTTCACCCCGAACGGCCCCGAGGCGCGGGCCGCGATCGAGGGCATCTGGGAGGATCTCGCAGGCGGTGCCGAGCCTCTCACGCTCATGGTGAAAGGCCGCGAGGTGACGATCCCCGCCTTCCGCAACGGCGTGGGCCGCACCCATTTCCACGGCCTCTGCGGGCAGCCGCTTGGCCCCGCCGATTATCTTGCGGTTGCGCAAGCCCTGCGAGTGCTCATCCTCGAGAACATCCCGCAGCTCGGACGCTCCAACTTCAACGAGGCCAAGCGCTTCGTGACGCTGATCGACGCGCTCTACGAGGCGCGCGTGCGCCTCATCGCCAGCGCCGCGGCTGTGCCGGAGATGCTCTATGTCGAGGGCGCCGGGAGCTTTGAATTCGAGCGCACGGCCTCGCGCCTGAGGGAGATGCAGGCGGCCGATTGGGGAGAATGAGTTCACCCGGCCTTTACTTTTCTCTGCGCAGATCGACCTTGGGGAATGTTGTGTTAACATGGTTTTATTTGGGAGGGCACCATGTCTAATGCTCCTGACGAGCTGCGGTGGGTTTTGCGCGAGGCCACGCGAGACGACCACGCGCGCCTCGACGCGCTCGTGGTGGGGCTCGACCTCGGCACGGAGGCGGGTCTCCTCCCTTTCCTGACGGCCAATGCGCGCGCCTACGGCGCCCTCGCCGGGGCCGACGCGGCCCTCGACGGGCATGTGGCGCGCCGCCACGCCTTGCTGGCCGCGGATCTCGCGGCCCTTGGCGCCCCCTTCGCCGCCGATCATGATGCCGCTGCCCCGGATCCCGGCGAGATGCCCTCGGAGGCCGAGGCGCTGGGCTATCGCTACGTTGTGGCGGGCTCCGCCCTGGGCGGCACTGTCCTGGCGCGCAGCCATGCCCGGGGCTCCGATGCCCGCGTGCTCGCCGCCGGGCGCTTTCTCGGGGACGTGGAGCTCATGGCGCTTTGGCGCGCCGTGATCGCCGAATTGGCCGCCTATGACGGGCCGTCCGCGCCCGTCATCTCCGGTGCGCGCCGGTGTTTCGGTCTTTTCGAGCGGTGCTTTCAGACCGTCTTTCGTGAGGAGTTGAGCCTTGTCCGGTGATCTCAAACCATTCCCCGAAGGCGAGGCGCTCGACCTCACCAACTGCGACCGGGAGCCGATCCACGCCCTCGGGCGTGTGCAATCGTACGGTGCGCTTCTGGCGATCTCGTCGGACTGGATCATCCAGCACGCCTCCGAGAACATCGACAGGTTCCTCGGCGCGAGCGCGAGCGCTCTCACGGGGACCATGCTCACCGATTTCGTCCCCAAGCACCTGGCTCACGATGTCCGCAGCCGGATGCAGATGCTGGCCGGGCCCGATGCCGTGGAGCGGCTCTTCAACGTCACGCTGAAGGAGGGCGAGGACGGCGGGGAGGACACCCTGGTGGACCTCGCCATCCACCGCTCCGACCGGACCATCGTCATCGAGCTCGAATCCGCAGACGCCAGCTCCGCGTCGACGGATTTCATCTCGCAGGTGCGCCCGATGATCGACCGCATCTCCAAGGGGCGCGACGTGGAGCATCTGTGCCAGCTCGCCGCGCGGCAGCTGCGCGGGCTGGTGGGGTTTGACCGGGTGATGGTCTACCGCTTCGAGGAGGACGACACCGGCACCGTGGTGGCAGAGGCGCTCCGCACCGGGCTCGAGCCCTATCTCGGCCTGCGCTACCCGGCCTCTGACATTCCCAAGCAGGCGCGCGCGCTCTACAAGCGGAGCCTTCTGCGCACCATCAGCGACGTGAATGACGAGGGCTTTGCCATCGTGCCGCCGCAGAGCCCGGAGGGCGCGCCGCTCGACCTGTCGCTCTCGTCCACGCGGGCGGTCTCTCCCATCCATCTCGAATATCTGCGCAACATGGGCGTGCAGGCCTCGCTTTCCGTCTCCATTCTCAAGCGTGGGAAGCTTTGGGGCCTTTTCGCCTGTCACCACGAGGCGCCCCGCGTGCTGCCCTATTCCGTGCGCACGGCCGCGGAACTTTTCGGGCAGCTCTTCGCCTTCGTGCTCGACCAGAAAGAGGCCGATATCGAGCGCGAGGAGCGCGACGCCGCGCAGCGAGTCCATGACCGGGTCATGGCGCAGCTCGCCGGGGGCCGCTCCATCAGCGCGAATTTCGAGACGCTCATCGACTCGATCCAGACGGTCATCGCCCATGACGGGGCGGTGGGCTGGGTCGACGGTGAATTCGTCTCCCGGGGCGCCACACCCACGCGGGAGGAGTTTCTCGGCCTCGCGAAGTTCCTGAATACGACCGCCACGGGCTCGATCTTCACCACTGACAATATCGAGGCGCTCTACCCCGCCGCGGACAGCTTTGCCGACCGTGCCGCCGGTCTCCTCGTCTTGCCCGTGTCGCGCCGCCCGCGGGACTACATCGTGCTGTTCCGCCGCGAGATCGCGCACAGCGTGACCTGGGCCGGCAATCCGGAAAAACCGGTGGAGGCCGGGCCGAACGGCGTCCGCCTGACCCCGCGCAAGAGCTTCGAGGCCTGGCAGCAGGTCGTGCGCAACAAGAGCGCGCGCTGGACTAAGCAGGAGGTGGGCTCCGCCGAGGCGCTGCGCGTGACCCTCCTTGAGGTGGTACTCCGGATGTCGGACGAGGCGCTGGAAGAGCGTGGCCGGGCGCAGGAGCGGCAGGAGCTGCTGATCGCCGAGCTCAATCACCGGGTGCGCAACATCCTCAATCTCATCCGGGGCCTCGTGGCGCAGAGCGCCGTTGACGCGCATTCCGCCGCCGAGCTGACGCAGGTCATCGGCGGGCGGATCCATGCGCTGGCCCGGGCCCATGACCAGATCACGCGCGAGAATTGGTCTGCTGCCTCGCTTCGCGATCTCGTCGCCACGGAATGCGAGGCCTACATCGATGACGATCAGCCTCGTGTGGAGGTCGTGGGGCCCGATATCATGCTGGAGCCCATGGCTTTTTCCACCATGGCGCTCGTCGTCCACGAACTTGTCACCAACGCCGCCAAATACGGCGCGCTGTCGGTCCCCTCGGGCCGCGTCACGCTCACGGCAGCGCCTGAGCCCGACGGCGACATCAAGCTGCGCTGGCGCGAGGAGGGCGGCCCGCCGATCCAGGCGGCACCCGAACGGCGCGGCTTTGGCTCCACCATCATCGAGCGGTCCGTACCCTACGATCTCAAGGGCGAGGCCAAGATCCATTTCGACGTTTCCGGGCTCGTGGCGGAGTTCATGCTGCCCGCGCGCGCCGCGACAGTGACCGAACGCAAGATCGCCGCCGTGCGGGATATGGCGCCCACCGAGGCGCCGGGCGAAGCCCGGGACCTCACCGAGCTTCTCGCGGACGTGCTCATCGTCGAAGACAACATGATCATCGCCCTCGACACCGAGGACACCATGGCCGAACTGGGCGCGCGGCAGGTGCGTCTCGCGGCATCTTCGACGGATGCACTGAAGGAGATCGACGCGCGTGCGCCGAGCTTTGCACTGCTCGACGTCAATCTCGGAACGGAGACAAGCGGGGCCGTGGCCATCGCGTTGGCCGAGCGGCAGGTGCCCTTCGCCTTCGCCACGGGCTACGGCGAGGAAACGGAGCTTTCCAAGCGCTTTGTGATGGTGCCGGTGCTGAAGAAGCCCTACGGCAAGGCGGACCTCGCGGCGCTCCTGGCGAAGATCTAGCCCGCCGCGACTTGCTGGTGCACCTCGATGATGTTGCCCTCCGGGTCCTGGAAGAAGACCTGGTGCCACTCGGCTGAGAAGGTGGTGCCGTAATCCGAGTAGGGGATGCCCGCCGCGTCGAGCCGGGCGAGGAAGGCGGGGAGGTCGTCCGTGCGGAAGGCCATGTGGCCGCGCTCCACCGGGTTGATCACCCGCCCGTTCTTGAAATGCACGGTGAAGTCGCGCTGGGCGATGTGCATCTGCATGGAGCCCTCGGTGGCAAAGCGGATATCGCCGTCAAACCCGCGGTCGCCGTCGGCGGCGGTGCGGGGGAAATCCTCCACCGGCATGTCATCGAGGCCCATCACGTCGGTATAGAAGCGGTGCAGCCGGGGCACGTCCTCGGCGACGACGTTGATGTGATGGAATTCGAGCCTCATGGCGGCCTCCTCTCTCCGATCCCCGAGCGTACCGCGCGCCCGGCGCCTTTGACCACGGCAAACGAAAGCGGACGGCGCCGGGAATAACTGGGTGACCCGGTGCCGCCCCATCTTCTCCGTCGGGCCGCTGCTTGCCCCGGAGAATGCTGTCGTCAGAGCGTGCCGAGATCCGGGATGCGGAGGATCTGGCCGACGCGCAGCGTGTCGCCGCCGCCGAGCGTGTGGCGGTTGGCCTCGCGGATGTCGTCGCGGCCCTCCGGGCCGCCGAAATAAAAGACGGAGAGGGCGGTGAGGCTGTCGCCCGCGCGCACGACGTGGACGGCGCGGGTGCGAGTATCTTCCACGGCTGCGGTCTCTACGGGCGCGGGAAGCGGCGTGAGGTCGAGCGGGGTCGAGGCTGCCCGCGTGGCGATGGGCGCGGGCGCGAGCGTGGCCCGGACCGTTGGCATGAGCCGTCCCTCCCCGTCACGCGCCGTGGTGGTCAGGAGCGTGGGGCGCTCCACCGTGAACGCGCCGAAAAGGACCTCGTCTCCGGTCCGTTGGGGCTTGGCATCTTCCGCGGGCACGACGAGCGGCTTTTCCGGGGCCTCGGCGGGCTCCATGGCGCGAATGATCGGCTGCGGGCGCGGCTTCGGGCGGATCGCGGCCATCCGCACGTCTTCCGCGGCAGAGGCGGTGGCCTGCGCGCCCGTCTCGAGCGCGGCTGGCTGCGTTACGGTTGATCGCGGCGCGGGCTGGAGGATGATCAGCGCCACCGTCACCGCCACGAACGTGCCCATGGTGATCAGTGAACGGAACATTGCGTGTCTCCCTGTCCTCGCGGGGGCAAGGAGAAAAGACAGCTGGCGCGCGCACTGCGACACCCGGCGGAAAACCCGCGCTCACCCATGACTTTTCCCACAAAGTGCACCAGATCTGGTGGTGACCAGCTCTAAAATCGGCACACTTGTCCCACTCACCGGCATCTAGTGGAGGGCAGCGAATCAAGTCAACAGACCTGATTCGATTTCCGATCAATTGAGTCCTTTTTCACGGTTTCAGCCGTGTTCGCGCAGCAGACTGCCCGCGAAATAGAGCGACCCGCAGAAAAGGACGCGCGCGGCGTCCTCGCGGGCGAGAATACTCTTGAGCGCGGTCATGGCATCGGGGGCGTGATCGGCGGCGAGCCCAACCCCCCGGGCGGCCGCGGCGGTCTCTTCGCCAGAGAGCGTCGCCTGCTCGCCCGGGATCGAGACGCCGGTGAGGGAGCGGGCCTGCGCGGCCAACGGGGCGAGGTAGCCCGCGATGTCCTTGGTCTTGAGCATTCCGCATACGAGATGGGTGGGGCGCTCGGGCATTGCGGCGAGGGTCGCCGCCACCGCCGCGCCTCCCGCCGGGTTGTGCCCGCCATCGAGCCAGAGCTCAGCGTACGGTGCGGCCTCCACCAGCGGCCCGCGGCGCAGACGCTGCATCCGTGCGGGCCATTCCGCCCGGGTCACGGCCGCCTCGCAAACGGCCTCGCCATGGCCGAGCGCGCGCAGCGCCGCCAGCGCCGTGCCCGCATTCTGGATCTGGTGGGGGCCGAGGAGATTGGGCAGTGGCAGGTCGAGGAGGCCGGTTTCGTCCTGGAAGATGAGCCTGCCGCGCTCTTCGAAGACGTGCCAGTGCTGCCCGTAGGCTGTGAGCGGCGCGCCCTGACGCGCGGCGCGGGCCTCGATCATGGCCAAGGCGGCGTCGTGCTGGCGCGCGACGATGCAGGGCACCCCGCGCTTGATGATGCCCGCTTTCTCACCCGCGATCTCGGCCAGCGTGTCGCCGAGGAATTGCTGATGGTCGAGGTCCACCGGCGTGATGATCGTGAGCTGCGGCTTGACCACCACGTTGGTGGCATCGAGCCTGCCCCCGAGCCCCACCTCGAGGATCGTGGCGTCCGCCGGGCTCCGCGCGAAGGCGAGGAGCGCCGCGACGGTCGTGATCTCGAAATAGGTGATCGGGGCGCCGTCATTGGCAGCGTAGCATTCGTCGAGCACGGCGCTCAGCGCGTCCTCCTCGATCAGCGTGCCTGCGAGCCGGATGCGCTCGTGAAACCGGGCCAGATGGGGCGAGGTGTAGGCATGGACGCGTTGCCCGGCTGCTTCGAGGCCCGCGCGGATCATGGCCTGCGTGGAGCCTTTGCCGTTGGTGCCGGCGATGTGGATCACCGAGGGCAGCTTGCGCTCCGGATGATCCAGCCGCTCGAGCAGGCGCCACACCCGGTCGAGCGTGAGGTCGATGAGCTTCGGGTGCAGCTCCAGCATCCGGGCGAGGATCGCGTCGGAGCCTGCGCGGGCCATGGGGCTAGCTTTCGCCCTGGGCTTGCGGTGCCACCGAGCCTGCTTCCTCCGCCGGGCTGGGCGGGGTCACGGGTGCGGGCAGCTCGCCCTTCACTGCCGGCGTTTCCTTCAGGAGCATCCGGGTGATGGTGATGAGTTCATCGCGCATGTCCACGCGGTGCGTGACCCGGTCGAGCATGCCGTGGTCAAGGAGGTACTCCGCGCGCTGGAAGCCCTCGGGCAGCGTCTCGCGGATCGTCTGCTCGATCACGCGCGGCCCGGCAAAGCAGATGAGGGCGTTGGGTTCCGCGATCTGGACATCGCCCAGCATCGCGTAGGAGGCGGTGACGCCTCCGGTCGTCGGATGGGTGAGCACGACGATGTAAGGCAGGCCCGCTTCCTTCAGCATCTGCACGGCCACGGTCGTGCGCGGCATCTGCATGAGCGAGAGGATCCCCTCCTGCATCCGCGCGCCGCCCGCCGCGGAGAAGAGGATGAGCGGGCGCTTGAGCTCCACCGCGCGCTCCGCCGCCGCGATGATGGCATTGCCCACATACATGCCCATGGAGCCTGCCATGAACGAGAAATCCTGCGCGGCGGCGACGATGGGCGTCCGCCCGATCTCGCCCTCGGCCACGAGCATGGCTTCTTTCTCGCCGGTCTGCTTCTGCGCGGCCCGGAGCCGGTCCGGGTAGCGCTTCTGATCGCGGAAGCCGAGCGGATCGGTGATGGGCTCGGGCACAGCCACCTCGGTGAAGATGCCGCCGTCGAAGAGCGAGGTGAAGCGCGCCCGGGGCGTGATCCCCATGTGATGATTGCAGTTGGTGCAGACGTTCAGATTGTCGGCGAGCTCCCGGTGGAAGAGCATTTGCCCGCATTCATCGCACTTCGTCCAAAGGTTTTCCGGCACCTCCCGGCGCGAGAAGAGCGAGTTGATCGTGGGTCGGACGTAGTTCGAGATCCAGTTCATGGAGGCTTCCGCAGTATGACGCGCCCGAGATAGGCAAGCCGGGCGGGAATGGCAATCAGCGCGCGATCATGTTGCGCGCCATGAGCCAGAGCACGGCGAGGAAGGCGAGCTCGAAGACGAGCCCGTAGAGAAGCAGTGACGGATCCGGGGCGGGCATGGTCTCGGGCTGCGCGGGATAGACGAAAAGCGCCGCCGCTGACATCGGGGCCCCCTCGCTCGTGGCCACCGTGAGGGCGGCCAGATTGACCGAGAGATGGAGCCCCCAGGCCGCGCCGATGGAGCCCGTCCGCGCCGTGAGGTCGATGCAGGCCACGGCGAAAGCCGTCGTCCAGGCGACATAGCTGAAGATGGCTGCCGCCGAGCTCGGGTCATTGGCGGCATGCACAAGCCCGAAGGCGAGCGCGGGCCCGCCCATCCAGAGGATCGGGCTCTTGAAGAGCGTGGCGGCGTATTGGTGCAGAAATCCGCGAAAGAAGACCTCCTCTGCCCCGGTTTGGAGCGCGATGCCGACGAGGGCGACGGGCAGGAAGGCGAGCCACGCGCCGAGCGGGCGCTGCATGGCGCCGCTTCCGTCGAAGCCCAACAGGAGGAAAAAGCTGTAGAGCGCGAGACAGCCCGCGAGGACCCGCGCGAAATCGGGCAGAAGGCGCCCGGGATCGCCGAGCGCGGACGTCCAGCGCCGCCCGTAGCTGCGCCAGAGCACCCGGTCGAGGATGAAGACGAGGAGGGCAAAGGCGCTCAGTTCGAGAACGAAGCTCCAGCGCGTGAGGCCGATGCCCTCGGCCCTGTTGAGCGGCAAAAGCAGCACATCCCGCAGGAAGCTCCACCCGATGAAGACAAGGAGCGCGGAGATGATGAACTGGCCCGGGCGGCATCGTCCGCGCGCCTGTGCGATGAAGCGCTCGTTGGGGGCGTAGGGATCAGCCATGGAGACGCCGCCAGAGGCCGTAGATGAGGAGAAGCGCCACTGCATCGGCCGCAAAGAGCGGCAGCGCCGCGGGGCTTTCGAGCGGAACCGGGAGGCGCGCGAGACTCATCCCCGAAAGCGGGCCGTCGAGCGAGAAAATCAGCAGCGCCTGGATATTGTTGACGAAGTGCAGGCCCCAGGCCGCGCCGATGGAGCCGGTCCGCGCCGTGAGATCGGCGGTGAGCAGGGCAAAGAGCGTGATGACCGCGAGCACCGCCCAGAGATTGCCGCCCTGGCTGGTCATGTCCACGTGCAGCACCGCGAAGATGAGCGCGGGGACAAGCATCCACGCGGCCCGCGCCGCCACGCCGAAGCGCGCGCCGAGCTGCTGCTGCAGATAGCCTCGAAAGACAAGCTCCTCCGCGCCGGTCTGGAGCAGCACGAGCGGCAGCGCGAGGGGCAGGAAGAGCAGCCATGTCCCCGCCGGCGTGGCGGGCATCACCTCCTGCGTCAGCACGATGAGAAGGCAGGTAACGAGCGCGACGCCTGCGGCGAGCGCCGTCATGCCCCGGAAATCACGCCAGAGGCGGCGCGTATCTCCGATGAGCGAGCGCGCCCCGCGCCGGTGAAGGAACCGCGTGACCACGGCCACGGCGATGACCATGGTGATGAAATGCGCGAGCAGGATCAGGACCGCCGCGGGCGTCTCGCCGCTCCCGATCTCGTCCACGCTGACCTGCGATTGAAAGATGAAGCCCGCGCCCGCGATGAAACCAACGGCGAGACCGGCATAAACGAGGAGCACGAGCAACGCGCCGAGCGCGGTGCGCCAGAGTTCGGCCCGCGGGCGAGCGGGCGCGACATGGGTCTCGAAACCGGGATAGGCCATGGCGGCAGAGGTAGGCGGCGCATGGCAGGCTTGCAACGGCCTTTCCCGCCCTGAAAGAGGCGCCCGCACCTCTTGGGCTCCTTGCACCCTCGCCTCACGGGCATTATCGCAGGAGGCCACCGCGCCAGCTATTCCGAGAGGCCCGCCCGATGCTCAAGAAGACCTTCGACAAGAAAGATCTGCCCTCCCGTCACGTGACCGAAGGGCCTGCCCGGGCACCGCACCGTTCTTATCTCTATGCGATGGGGCTGTCGGATGAGGAAATCCATCAGCCGCTGATCGGGGTGGCGACTTGCTGGAATGAGGCCGCGCCCTGCAACATCGCCCTCAACCGCCAGGCGCAGGCTGTCAAGCTCGGCGTGAAAAAGGCCTACGGGACCCCGCGCGAATTCACGACCATCACTGTCACCGATGGCATCGCCATGGGCCATGAGGGAATGAAATCCTCGCTCGCGTCCCGCGAGGCCATCGCCGACACGGTGGAGCTGACCATGCGCGGGCATTGCTACGATGCGATCGTGGGCCTCGCGGGCTGCGACAAGTCACTGCCGGGGATGATGATGGCGATGGTGCGCCTCAACGTGCCCAGTGTCTTCATCTATGGCGGCTCGATCCTGCCGGGCCGCCTCAACGGGCAGGACGTGACCGTCCAGGACGTCTTCGAGGCCGTGGGTCAGCATCAAGCGGGCAATTATTCCGATGAAGAGCTCGCCGTGCTCGAGCGCGTGGCTTGCCCGACCTCGGGCGCCTGCGGCGGGCAGTTCACCGCCAACACCATGGCCTGCGTGTCCGAGGCCATCGGGCTGGCGCTGCTCAACTCCGCGGGCGCACCTGCCGCCTACGAGAGCCGGGATGCCTATTCCGTGGCCTCCGGCGAGGCCGTCATGGAGCTTCTGGCGAAAAACATCCGCGCGCGGGACGTCGTGACGCGCAAATCGCTTGAGAACGCGGCGCGCGTCGTGGCTTGCACGGGCGGCTCCACGAATGCGGGGCTGCACCTGCCGGCCATCGCCCACGAGGCGGGGATCGAATTCCTCCTCGAGGACGTGACCGACATCTTCCGGGATACGCCCTACTTCGTCGATCTGAAGCCGGGCGGGCAATACGTGGCCAAGGACATGTACGAGGTGGGTGGCGTGCCCGTGGTCATGAAGGAGCTGCGCAAGCAGGGCCTCATCCACGAGGATTGCATGACCGCGACGGGCCGCACCATCGGCGAGGAGCTCGACGTGGTGGAGCGGGAGGCCGATGGCCGCGTGATCTATCCCATCGAGAAACCGATCACGCCCACGGGCGGGGTCGTGGGCCTGAAGGGCAATCTCGCGCCCGAGGGCGCCATCGTCAAAGTGGCGGGCATCGCTCCCGAAAACCAGGTCTTCACCGGGCCCGCGCGCGTCTTCGAGTGCGAGGAGGATGCCTTCGCCGCCGTGAAGGCCCGCGAATACAAGGAAGGCGAAGTGCTCGTGATCCGCAACGAAGGGCCCTCCGGCGGCCCGGGCATGCGCGAGATGCTCGCCACCACGGCCGCGCTCAGCGGTCAGGGCATGGGCAAAAAGGTGGCGCTCATCACCGATGGGCGTTTCTCTGGGGCAACACGTGGCTTCTGCGTCGGCCATGTTGGGCCGGAAGCGGCCCATGGGGGGCCAATTGCCTTGCTCAAAGACGGCGATGAGATCACCATAGACGCCATCAAAGGGGTAATCGCGGTAGCGCTCACGGAAGATGAGCTCGCCGAGAGGAAGCAGTCGTGGACCGGGGCGAAGCCCACGATCTACGCATCAGGGGCATTGTGGAAATATGCGCAACTCGTGGGCGAGACCTATCGCGGGGCTGTCACGCATCCGGGCGGGGCTGAGGAAAAGCACCAGTACGGCGAGCTTTAGGCGCGGCGCCTTGGCGGCGGTCACCGCCGCCGCGCTCGCGGGCTGCGACGGGCTGCCTGCGTTTTCCTTCGCGCCCCTCGGGCAGGAACGCGCGACGCTCGCCACGCAGGAAGTGCGTCTGAGCGACGGCATCGCCGTGCGGGCGCCCTTCGGAAAGTGCATCGATCTTGCCCGCACCGAGGAGATGCCGGGCATCGCCACGCTCGTCATGGCCAATTGCTCGAACCTCGGCGGTCGCGCCACGGCGGGTGCCCGCGAGGCGGCGCTCATGCTCGTGACGGTCACCGATGCCGGGCACGGTGATCTCGACGCGCTGGCGCGGACCATCTCCGAGACACCGGCCGTCCTGGCGCGCTCGGGCGCGGCCGAGGACGTGGACCTGCTCAGCGTGAAGACCTCCCGGCGCGCGATCTATGCAAATCTCGTCGACCGGAGCGCCGGGGGCCCCGAGGGCCTCAGCCAACGGCACTGGAAGGCCGCGCTCAACGTGGCGGGCCACGGCGTCGTCATCTCCGTCTTCGGCCCCGAGGGCGGGACGCTTCCTGAGCGCGGCGGCGAGCGGCTGGCGCGGGACGCGGCGCAGTCGATCCTCGACGCCAATTCCGTCAGAGCCTTGCCCGCCGTGCCGCCGCTTCCCCCATCCGCTGTTGAAACGACGCGGCAAAGCATTGATGCTTCGCCCAGCGTGTTCGACCGGCTTTTCGGCAATCGCTGAGGGCAGGGGCGCGGGCACCGGAGACGAAGCGTGACCAAAGGGCAAGAGCGGTGATCCAGTACCTGCTGAAGCGTGGGTCCCAACAGTTCTGGGCCGGGGTGGCACGCCGGTCGCGCGCGATGCCGCTCTCGGCCCTGCGCGCCACCGCGACACGGGCACGCGACGTGCGCCACCATCTCAACGAGATCATCGCCACGGCTGAAAGCCGCCTCGCGCTTCCGGCGATCGGCGCCATGACCTTCATGAAACCGCGATCCGCCGACTGGGCCTGGCGCCCGGCGCTCTGGCGCGTGCCGCTGCCCGAGGTGGGGCGTGTGGCCGTGGAGAGCCAGACACCGCTCGGGCGGGAGGCCAACATCTTTCACGATTGCCGAGAATCGGAGCTCACGCTCCGGCAGCTGCGCAATACCCGTGAGGCTGATCTCGCGCCCTTCGGCGTCCGCATGGATGTCTTTCGCTTCGACGGCTCGTTCCTGTCGCTCGCGCTCGACCTGCCCGAGGACGCCGTCGAAGGGATCTCCAAGCGTCACCTCTTTCGCATGAACACGATCGTGGAGACCGAGCGCCCGATCGAGATCTTTGCCCGCCTCAATCTGCGCCACGGGCCGAACACGGAGCAGATCGTCCGCGAATTGCCGCTGGCGCAGGAAGACGTGTGGGTGGAGTTCGATCTCGCCTACAGCCAGATCAACGAGAAACGCGTGTCCAAGATCTGGGTCGATCTGATCTTCGAGGGGCCGGAAATGAATCAGGTCACCATCCGCGATGTCACCATGTCCCGCGCGCCGCGGGCGGAATTGTGAGGCGAGCGCCATGACGGATACCAGCCAACTCACCGAGACCCGCATGCGCGAAGGCGTCTGGGAAGGTATCCTTGCCCAGCCCGCGAAGCCCGACGTGCGCGTGACCCACCGCGAGGCGGAATTGCACGATGTCACCGTCACACCCGAGGGGGAGGGTCTCTGGCGCGTCCGCGTGGGCGTCCCCGTTGATACCCTCTCGGACGGGGTGCAGACCTACCTCATCGCGGACACGGAGACGGACGCCAAGCTGGCAAGCTTTTCCATCGCCGCTGGAGACGTGCTCAGCGAAGACCTGCGCGCGGAGGTCGATCTGCTCCGGTCCGAGCTCGACATGCTCAAGCGGGCGTTTCGTCGGCATTGTGTCGAAACGGAGGCCTGAGACCCGGTTTCGGTCACACTGTTTCCGTGGCGTCACCCCAGCAGACTCGCGGATTTTCGCGAGTCCGGGCGCGTTTCCGGGTTTTACACAGCCCTTAGAATAAACGCGGTATTGTCCTCTCGGTGCCCATAAGGTGCCCCGTTCAGCCTCGATAGATGTTTGTGGGGCGAGTGACACGAGGACGTAGTATGGATCGGCTGACGGAAATGGAGGCCTTCGCCACGGTAGTGGACCAGGGAGGCTTCACGGATGCTGCACGGAAAATGGGCATCTCCAAATCGGCTGTGTCAAAGCATGTCTCGTCGCTCGAGGCGCGGTTGGGCGCACGTCTCCTTAACCGGACGACGCGCCGGGTATCTCCGACGGAGATCGGGCTGGCCTACTATGACCGGGCGCGTCGCGTCCTGAACGATGCAGGCGAGGCCGATGCGCTCGTCACTTCCATGCAATCGGCGCCGTCTGGCCTCTTGCGGATCTCCGTGGCGACCGATTTCGGGGTCAATCACCTCAGCCCCGTCTTGGGCAATTTCCTTCAGGAATTCCCAGACATCACCGTGAACATGGTGCTCAACAATCGCTACGTGGAGCTCATCTCCGAGGGCTTCGACATGGCCGTGCGGATGGGCGACCTGGAGGATTCGACCCTCCGCGCCCGCAAGCTCACGGAGACGACGAAGCGGATGATTGCCGCGCCGTCCTATTTCGAGAAATACGGGCGGCCACAGAAGATCGACGATCTCAACGAACATAAGCTCCTGCACTACTCGAACGCCGCCGGTGGCTCCGTCTGGAAGCTCACCGCGCCGTCGGGTGAGAAGCGGCAGGTGCGCACGGCGGGCTGGCTGACCGTGAATGACGGCCAGTCCCTCCTCAATGCCGCCATCAGCGGCCTCGGCATCGCATACTTGCCGAGCTTCCTCTTCGCGGATGCGCTGGAAAAGGGCCTCGTGCTCGATGCGATCCCCGATCTGCCCGACGAGCGTCAGGGCATCTACGCCGTTTACCCGCCGGGCCGCTTCACGCAGCCCAAGGTACGCGCCTTCATCGATTTCCTCGTGCATGAATTTGCCGAGAAGGGACCCGACGCCTGGTAGTACGGCGTCGGTTTACGCTCAGTCGCATCGGAGGGGGTGTGTATGTGTGTCCCGGTGCTGAGTACTTCGGAGCGGCTGGTTTAAGGGCGGGTCGAGGTGACGATCGCTTCGACCCGTCTGTTCAGTTCGCGTCCTTCCGGGGTCAGGTTGCTGGCGCGTGGCGCCAGGTAGCCCATCCCCTCCGCCTGCACCTGCGCGGGGTTCACACCGTATCGCGCGATGAGCGCCCGCCGTGCCGAGGCCGCGCGCTGGCGTGAAATGTCGACATTGATGTCGAGATCGCCGGAGCTGTCCGTGTGGCCCACGAGCGCGATCTCGATCTGTGGGTTCTCAGACAGGTATTCGGCCAGCGCGGTCAGCGAAGGATAGGTGCCCTCGGGCAGGTTCGTCGTACCGCTCCCGAAGAGGAGATCTTCCAGCACCACGTGCCCCTCGGTATCGAGCGCGGTGGCGAGATCCCCGGCGGCCGCGGGCCCGGGCGGTGCCGCAGGTGTCGATGGGGCAACGGCGGTCGTCTCGACCGACGGGGGCGCGGAGCCCAAGGGCAAGATGCGCGTGATATGGAGGTAGCCGTCGCTCTGGCTCCGGCTCGCCACGATGCTGACATGGGTGCCCGCGTCCGGCGTGCGGGCAGACAGGACCTGGAAATCGCCGAGATCCACGAACATGTGCGGCGGTGGAATGAGCTCGAGACCGAAGCGGAAGTCGAACCCGCCGCAGCTTTCGGTCTCGCAGCTCAGCAGGGTCTGGTAGCCCTCGGCCTCGAGGCGGGCCGCCAGAGGCGCGAGGAGCGCTGCCGGTGTCGGCTTTTCCGCGACCCGGTAGGCCTGAATCGAGATCATGCCCTGCGCCAGCGTTTTCGGAACCTCCCCGTCCCGCGCGATGCCCGTGGGCACGCCGCGCGCGCCTTCGGGGACGGAGACTTCCCGGGTGAGCTCGGCCCCGTCGGGCAGGGGCAGCGTGAGCGCCGCCACGGGCCCTGCGAGAAGCGAGAGGAGCGCGGCGCGGAGGATCATCGGCTGCGGGCGTGGTACTCTGGATTGGGCTGCATGTCCGTGCCCGTGGCCACGCGGTTCGTCATGTTGAAGAACCCGGTGACGTTAGCGATGTCCCAGATGTCCCGATCGCTCCAGCCTGCCTCGCGGAGCGTTTGCCGGTCCGCCTCCTCGATCGTATGGGGCGTCTCGGTGAGCTGCACCGCGAAATCAAGCATCGCGCGTTCCGCGGGGCTCACGCGAGCCGCGCGATAGTTCATCACGAGGTGCTCGCCGAGGACCGGATCGCCCGAGAGCTCCCGCACGGCCTGGCCATGGGCCGTGAGGCAGTAGACGCAGCGATTGCACGCGCTCACGACCACGGCGATCATCTCCCGCTGCAGCTTCGTGAGGCCGCTCTCGGCGAGCATCAGGTCATTGTAGAGCGCGGTGAACGCGTTGAGCTTTTCGATGTCGAAGGCATGGGCCTTGAGCACGTTTGGGACGAGGCCGAGCTTCTCCTCGCAGATATCGAAGTATTTCTGTGTGTCCGGTGGCAGCGGGTCCACCGGCGCGAGATCGAGCGCTGTTACCTTTTCAGCCATCATGCCCCTCCCGTCGCCCCGTCTCTGGCAATGTGCGGTAGTGGTACTCTCCCACGGGTGCCATGCCGAGGGAAGCGTAGAGCGCGCGTGCCGTTGCGTTGCCTGCGCCCACGGCGAGCGTGATCCACGTGGCGCCTTGCCGGGCAGCCCAGATCGCCGCCTGCGCCATCATCTGGGCCCCGAGACCTTTCCTGCGGTGTTGGGGAAGCGTTCCCACGGCATGGACCATGGCCACCCCGCCATGGGCGCCGACATAGGCCGCGCCGCCCGGTGCGTTGTCGACCCGTCCGAGGATCGCGGTCTTGGCGCAGGTCGCGCGGGCCATGACCTCCTGGCGGGCGTGGGAGGTGCCGGTCGCGGCCCAGATATCCGCCATGATCGCGAGCGGCTCCCAGATCTCGAAGGTCGCGGTCCGCGGCGGCGTCCGCGCCGCGAGGACCTCCACCGGTGCGCCGTAATAGACCGAATGGTCGTGATCCGCGTAGCCCAGGGCGGCGAGCTGCGCGCCGAATTCCGCCTGATCAGACGGCACCCAGAACATGGCGGGCTGGCCCCAGCCGCGCATCGTCTCTGCTGCATCCGCGATCTCCGCGTCCGAGACCGGACGGTTGCGCGTGGCGGCCCGGGACCGGCGGCTGTCATCGGCAGAGCGGCGGAGCGCGAAGGCTGGTGTGGCGGTGACGGCCTCCCCGGGCCAGGTGGCCCAGACGGCGGCGGCGATCTCCGGCAGGCTGGGCGGCGTCATAGCCCGAACTTGGTGGTGAGCGCGTCCCGTGCCGCTTGAAGACGCGCGGCGTCAACATGGCGAAGCACGACATTGGCGCCGAAGCGGCCGTTCTCCTGGAACGGATAGGAGCCGATGGAAATATCCGGGAAGGCCACCGCCACCTCGCCGAGCGGGCCCGCGATATCGCCCTCTCCGCGGTCGATGCGCACCGAGAGCGAGCGCAGGGGCGCGCCGCCGCCAAGCGTCGCAAGGACACTCGCGACCATGGCCTGAAAGACGCTGGGCACCCCGGCCATGACATGGACGTTCCCCAGCGTGAAGCCCGGCGCGACGGAGACGGGATTGTCGATGAGCGTGGCACTGTCGGGGATGCGGGCCATGCGCTTGCGCGCGTCGTTGTAGTCGCGCCCATTCGCGGCGTAGTAGTCCGACAGGAGCTTGTCTGCGTCCGCGCGTACGCCAATCCCGTCTCCGAAGGCGGCGGCGATGCAGTCGGCGGTGATATCGTCATGCGTGGGGCCGATGCCGCCGGAAGTGAACACGTGGTCGTAGCCTCCGCGCAGCGCGTTCACAGCCGCCACAATTGCCTCCCGATCATCGGAGACCACGCGCACTTCCTTCAGATCGATGCCCTTCTCCGTGAGTTGCCCGGCGAGGTGATGCATGTTGGCGTCGCGCGTGCGGCCGGACAGGATTTCGTCCCCGATGACGAGCATGGCCGCGGTGGGATTGGGCATTGATGTCTCCTTCGGGGACCACGAATTCTTGCAAAAACTCGTGGCGCTCTCTGTCCTCGGTTGCGCGGAAGTAATACGCCCGGCCCATGCGGTTTCAAACCCCCCTCCTCCCCGGTCGCCTCATCCGCCGATACAATCGCTTCCTCGCCGATGTGACGCTCGATGACGGGCGGGAGGTCAAGGCCCACTGCCCCAATCCGGGCTCGATGATGGGGCTGAAGGTGCCCGGTCTCCGCGTCTGGCTCGAGCCCAATGACGACCCCAAGAAGAAGCTCGACTTCGCCTGGCGCGTGGCGGAGCTGCCCGGCGGCGTCATGGTGGGCATCGACACCGCCACGCCCAACCGCGTCGCCAAGGAAGCGCTCCGGGCAGGCCGCATCGCCGAGCTCGCGGACTACACCCATGTGCGCCCCGAAGTGGCCTATGGCACGCGGAGCCGGGTCGATTTCCTCCTCATTGAGCCGGGCCTTCCCGACGCCTTCGTGGAGATCAAGAACGTCCACCTCCTGCGCGAGGACGACTGGGCAGAATTCCCCGATTGCGTCACCGAGCGGGGCACCAAGCACCTGCGTGAACTCATGGCGGTGAAAGCCTCCGGCGCACGGGCCGTCATGCTCTACGTGATCCAGCACGAAGGTTGCGCGCGTTTTCGCGTGGCTCCCGACCTCGATCCGGCCTACGCGGCGGCTTTCGCCGAGGCCGCGGCCGCGGGGGTGGAGATGCTGGCCTATCGCTGCACGGTCTCCGTCGAGGAGATCCGGCTCGATCACGCGATCCCCGTGGCGCTCCCCTGAACACGCGCAAGTCCGAGCTCACTGGCGAAACCCCCTCGGGCGGCGTATATGGTAATCGAACCGCAAGGATTGTTTCCATGGATACCCCGCGTGGACGGATGACGAGAGACGGCATCAGGCTCTATGAGCCCGGCGATTTCGCCGGCATGCATGCTGCAGGCCGCGTGGCCGCGCAGATCCTCGACGAGGTCGCGCCGCTCGTGACCGTGGGCCAAACGACCGCCGAGATCGACCGCTTCATCACCGACCGCGTCGAGGCGCTGGGCGCAAAATCGGCCACGATCGGCTACAAGGGCTATGCCCATGCGAGCTGCATCTCGGTCAACCACGTGGTCTGCCACGGCATCCCCGGCTCGAAGACGCTGAAGGATGGCGACATCCTCAACATCGACGTCACCGTGATCGTGGACGGCTGGTTCGGCGACACCTCGCGCATGTACGTGGCTGGCAAGCTGCCGCGGAAGGCCGAGCGGCTCATCGAGGTCACCCATGACGCGCTCTTCAAGGGGATCGAGGCGGTGAAGCCCGGCAACACGTTCGGCGATATCGGGCATGCCATTCAATCCTATGTCGAGGCCAACCGCATGTCGGTGGTGCGCGATTTCTGCGGGCACGGGCTTGGCCGCGTGTTCCACGCGCCACCCAATGTGCTGCATTACGGACGCGAGGGCACCGGACCGCGGCTCGAGGAGGGAATGTTCTTCACCATCGAGCCGATGGTCAATTTGGGCCGCCCGGAGACGAAGGTCCTCGCCGATGACTGGACCGCGGTGACGCGGGACAAGTCGCTCTCCGCGCAGTTCGAGCATTCCGTCGGCGTGACGGCGGATGGCGCCGATATCTTCACGCTCTCGCCCAGCGGGCGTTTTCATCCCACCTACGACGCGGCGTGAGATGGCTGGCGCTGGCGCTCGGGCTCCTTGCCGGAGCGCCGGGGGCGGTCAGCGCGGGCGAGGCTGACGCACGGCTCGTCAAGCTCGAGACGGCGTGGCGCGACTGGTACGCGGCGCACCGCGTCGGCGACACGGCGCTCGCCGTGGCTGAGGACGGCGCGCTGGGCCTCAGCCTGGCGCGCGATGCCGCGCCCGGACGGGCCGCACCGCTCGCCTCGCTCTCGAAAGCGATCACCGCCGCCTGCATCGCCGATCTGGAGCGCGCGGGCCTTGTCAGCTACTCGGCGGCACTGGCGGACTATCTCCCCGATGCGCCGGAGGACCTCACCGTGGCACAGCTCCTGACCCATGCGGGCGGGGTCTGGCCCGACGGGACGCAGGCCCGCATGTGGGATTGGGTGAACGACGCGGTGAACCGCTTCGACGAGGCTACGGCAGCCGCACTTGCCCGACCGCTCGAGACGCCCTCCTACCGCTACAACAACGAAAACTACGCCGTGCTGGGCCGCGTGGTGGAGGTGGTGACCGGCACGGGCTTCGAAGAGGCCTGCGCCGAGCGGGTCTTTGAACCGCTCGCGCTCGAAACCCCGGCCCGCAATCCGCGCTACGGCGCTTTCCTCCCCTGGGGCGGGTGGGAGATGTCGGCCGCGGAATACGCGCTCTTCGCAGACGCCACCTTTGCCGGGGTCGATCCCGGCGCCTTTCCAAGCGCCCCCGTCGGGCGCGGGGCGCGATACGGCATGGGGGCGCTTTATTTCGAGGCCGAAGGCCTACGCATCACGTGGCACACCGGTCTTTTGTGTTTTGGCTCCATCGATGGGGCTGGCGCCTATTTCGTGCAGGTGGCCCCGGGGCCCACCGTCGCCGTGACGTTTGACGGATGCCCCGGCGAGGGCGCGCTGGCCGCGCTCGACCAGGCGCTCCTCACGGCGCTGCTCCGCTAGACCGCGCCGGTGTATTCCCCGCGCGCCGGGTAGTTCTTCTCGATGGCGAAATCGAGCGCGCTGACGAGCTCGGAGAAGTGCGGACGCACGAAGGGCATCGTCTGCACGGAGCCGTAGTAGTGCGCGCTCTCGGGCGTGACCATGAAGAGGCCGGGCTCGGAGAAGAGCGCGGGTTCTTCGATCCCGATCGAGGTCTTGCC